>JAKSBQ010000129.1 GCA_022361075.1 Opitutales bacterium
CCCAATGAAAAATCTGAAGCGTTATTCTTTCATTTTATTCTTCGCCTTGTGTCATTCGGTAGAAAATTACCTGATGGCGTCGGAGGAGGACGAGAGGCCTAATTTCATCATCATCATGGCAGATGATCTGGGGTTTTCGGATCTCGGTTGTTATGGCGGAGAAATTGAAACGCCAAACATCGACCGACTAGCGAAGGATGGAATCCGGTTTACTCAGTTTTATAACGCTTCCCGCTGCTGCCCAACCAGGGCCTCGTTGATGTCAGGTTTTTACCCTCACGAGGTGGGACTTCGCTACAACGGACGCAGTTTGAGCAGGGAAATACCGACTATCGCTGAAAGACTGAAAGATTGTGGTTACCAGACCGGCATGACCGGAAAATGGCATCTTTCAGAAACGAAGCCTTTGAATGGTGGCGAATTGACGGGGAAGAAGCATCAACTGTGGGTGAACAACCGCGAGACATCACCACCGAAATATTTTGCTGAACGAAGCACTTACCCCACTGCCAGAGGATTTGATTTGTTTTATGGTGTGATTTGGGGGGTGGTGAATTTCTTTAATCCGTTTTCGCTCGTTGAAGGTTTCGAGGCAATCCATCAGGTGTCCGATGGTTACTATTTTACCGATGCGGTGAACTCAAAGTCAGCGGAATACATCAGAGAGTTTTCAAAACAAGAGAATCCCTTTTTCCTTTACATTGCGCATGCGGCTCCTCATTGGCCGTTGCATGCCAAAGCCGAGGATATCGAGAAATACAAAGGTCGGTTTGATCAAGGCTGGGAGGCTTTACGCCACTCCCGTTACCAGAAGTTGCAGGAATTGGGTTTGATCACAGAGAGTGAAAGCCCTCTACCATCGCACAACCGGGGAGAGCAATCGGGTTGGGGAATTTTACCAGAGTGGGATCAGTTGACCGACGAGCAGAGAGAGTTGGAGGCGAGGAGAATGGAAGTCCATGCGGCCATGATTGACTCCATGGATCAGGGATTAGAGGAGGTTTTTGACGCGTTGAAAGAAACCGGCGAGTGGGAGAATACAGTTATTTTTGTACTTTCGGACAATGGAGCGTCTCCCGAACAAGTGAAGAAACCCGGCTACGACCGTCCCTCGCTTACCAAAGATGGAGAAGAGATTCTCTATCACTCTAAGATTCGTGTCCAGCACTCTGGACACGAGATCGCGTTTGATGGAATCGGTCCTGCCTGGGCAAACGCATGCAACACTCCCTATCGATATTGGAAAAAGGAATCCTACGAAGGAGGGCATCACACTCCGATGATTTTGCACTGGCCAGCGGGACTGAATGGCGAGGAGGGAACGATTTCTGAGAGACTTTCGCATGTTTTTGATATTCCTGGAACGATGCTGGCTTTGGCGAATAGTGAAGGCGGGGTTCCGATTAGGGGTAGCAGTTTATTGGATGCGGATACTCTTAAAGTAAACGACGGGCATGATATCCTCTATTTCGAGCACGAGGGAGGAGCTTCATTGATTACTCAGAAGTGGAAACTGGCCCGCCTTACACCTGAACACAAATGGGAGCTTTTTAACCGAGTTAATGACCAAACCGAAACCACCGATGTGGCAGAAAATTTTCCAGAAAAGGTTGAAGAACTATCGATGTTGTGGAACGGATGGTTTTCCGAAGTTTGCGAAACCGGAAATGTTAACCTCGATATAAAAACGAACTAAAGAATATCTACATGAAAAATACGATTATCCCCAATGTCCGATTTTATCTAGGAATGTTGAGCATTTTTGTAGCGTTCGGTTGCATGGCTGGTTTGCCGACAACTGCTCCCAAGGCTTACCAAATTGAGCAAAAAATCGATGAACTGGAGCACCCGCTTCCGATTGTGAATCCCATGTTTGATTATCACATCAGAGATGTCTCCATCTGCAAGGGTCCTGGGGGAAAATATTACATGACCGGCACAACAGACGATAACTGGGGAATCGCGGAAGGTATTCGTGTGTGGGAGAGTGACGACTTGGAAAACTGGCGGATCCTCGGCGAGGAAGGATTCGTCTGGACATTCGAGAAAGACGGCCATCCCTGGCAGAAAAAAGTAGGCTTTAACAAAAAATGGAACCGAACCTACCGAGGAATTTGGGCGCCCGAGATTCACTATTTTAAAGGAACTTTCTGGATTCCTTATTCTTGTAGCAACGTGCACGATTCCGGGCTTCTGAAAAGTGTTTCAGGGAAAGCGGAAGGTCCTTATGTAGATCTCAAAACAGATGGCCCACTTGTGGAAGGAATCGATGCTACGCTCGTGGAGGATGAAAACGGAGACATCTGGTATGTTTGGGCTTATGGTCGTGTGCACAAGATGAATGACGACATGAGTGGCTTCGATGGGGAGGAATATCCACCGTTGTTCGCAGAAGGTGGGGGTAAAGTCGGCTACGAAGGAGTGAACATTTTCAGATACGGTGGCAAATATCATCTCATTGCTGCGGAATGGAACGCCGAAGGCCCGGAAAATGGTCATTTGCTGAGGGGAACTGACGTGAACCGCAGGTGTGCCGATGGCCGTTACGACTGTATGATTGCCACGTCAGAAGCGTTGTTGGGTCCGTATTCAAAGGCCTACATTGCTGCGCCCCACGCAGGGCATAACGTATTATTCACAGACCACGATGATAATCTTTGGGCGACGATGTTTGGAAACGATGAGGCAGCTGCCCTCTATCGTGAAGATCCGGGCATTGTTCCGTTGGTGTATGACGAAGCGACTTCAAGATTTTCGCCGAGGCTGGATCATCCACTTGGGTTAGTCGAAGCAGAGAAAGTGATTTACGTAGATTCTGCCAGCGCTGGGGGAGATGGTTCTTCATGGAGCAATTCCTCCAACGACCTTCAAAAGGTGATCGATGAAGCATCTCAAGGAACTCAAATTTGGCTTAAGGCTGGAATCTACGGGTCGGTCACGATCAAAAACAAGACGGCGCTGACCATTGTCGGTGGTTTTAAGGGAACTGAGGATTCTGTTGGGGACCGGGATCTGAAAAGTGGACTGTCAATTATCGAGCCTGGTGAAGTTGGAGAACGATGCCTTACCATTGAGGGTTCGGATTACTTGCGAATCGATGGTTTGCAGATACGTAATGCGAATCTTGAAGGTTTGGGTTATGAATCCAACGGAGCGGGCATGCACATCGTCGGAGGAGGTGAGACCGTCAGGATATTAAACACTGTGTTTAAAAATAATCGTGCCGGGGCAAATGGTGGGGCTGTCTTTGTGAGCGATGGAGCGAGTCCGATGTTTATCAATTGCAACTTTATTGGGAACGCGAGCACTCGTAACGGAGGAGCGGTATACGTCGACGCTAATTTACCTAATGGCTATCATGTTCGCTTTTACAACTGCAGGCTCTCGGGAAATTACGCTCAGCATCACGGAGGAGCGGTTTTCATGCGGAGTATTCACAAGCAGACTGGGTTGTTGAGGTTGATCAATTGCGAAATTGACGGCAACCAAAGCTTGTTGGAGAAGGGAGTGCTCACTCTTGACGGTGGAACGAGCTTGTTGATGAGTCATTGCGAGGTGAAAAATAATCGTGGGATGGCGAATGGGTCGGTTGTAAGCAGTTTGGGCCGTGTTCCGGCCCAGAACAGGATTGTGAACAGCATTTTCGAAGGGAATACCGGAGGTTACCTTTTTGAAGGAGAAGGATTTGTTCCCGGGAGAAATCACCCCTGGACTCCTGGCGAACGGGCTTGGACTCAATTTGAGAACAATGTGTTTTCCGGAAACCAAAACAGAGCTCTTCTTCGAAGGTTTTTTGACGCAAAGCTTTGGGAAAATGCTGCAGCATTGGATGAAACCATCATTGGTCAAGGGAATCAGGATGTGGGGGAAATCGATTCGGTTTCAGTCAAGAATAAGGGCACTTTGAGTAATGCGTTTCCTTACGATTTTAAGGGAGAACTCCGCGCGATCACTGAGACTGACCTGCCCGACGTGGGACTGTTCGAGTTGAATTAAAACGTGGGTTGGTCCAATTCTTTGGTTTTTAAATACTCGTAGATGATGACCCACTTCCCTTCGTTGTTTGTGGCGAACCGAGCAACGTAGGGGAATGTAGCATCTCTGAGATGGGAGTAGCGCTTTCCGGTGATCTCCACATAGTCCTGCTTTTGGTCAAATTCGAGGTCGCTGAAAGTCCAGACATCATTGTTTGAGCGAACCATTGGCCAGATTTTTTTAAGAATCTGTTGGTATTGTTTACCTGAAAGCTGATTCGGACGGGTGAGACCGTCTTTCGACAACTCAAGGTGAATGATTTCGGCGTCGCTGCCGTAAAAATTGATCGCGGATTGGTCGAACTTTTGCAGTGCTTCCACAAAGCTGTCAAAACGTTCCCTTACCGTCTCAACTGAGGCAAAGATGGATTGATTCAGCAGTAGGGCAGCAAGCGCCATTTCCAGTATCCTTCTGGGTATGGTAAGGACGATTGGGTTTTGTAATTTTTTGATAGGGTTCAACAGATGCAACTCATGAAAAGTGATGTCCTCATCATGTTTTTTCAACTCCAATTTCGAATCTGATGAGGTTAATGAACTACGAAAGTTGAAATATACTTAGCTAATCTTTTACTCTCAAGCGTCATTAAGTTAGTGGCTGCTGGAATTTCGCCACCACGGCTGTTTTTTTGAACCCCTATTTAGAACAACATCACCCCTTCAGTATATCATGAGAAAATTGATACCCTTGTTTGCCGCGATCATTGCATCGTTTTGCCTGAACGCTGACTGGAAACCCGCCGAAAGCACCATGCTTACGAAGTGGGGCCACGCTGTGACACCTGAGAACGCTTGGCAGGATTATCCACGGCCACAGATGGTTCGTGAGGATTGGACTAATCTTAACGGTCTGTGGGATTACAAAGTGACTGGCCGGGGTCATGCACAACCTGAAGAATGGGAGGGACAGATTCTGGTTCCTTTCGCATTGGAGACACCACTCTCCGGGGTGGGTAAGCGGCTGACGACCGAACAGGCGCTTTGGTATCGTAAAGAGTTTAAGGCGGCTATGTCGGACGGTCGTACACTTCTGCACTTCGAGGGTGTCGATTACGAGAGCATGGTCTGGTTGAACGGGGTGCATGTAGGTTCCAATCGTGGTGGAAATTTACCGTTCTCCATTGACATCTCAAGTGCGGTGAAAAAAGGGAAAAACGAGCTGATTCTTCGAGTGATCGACGATACTGACGCCTACGATCGTTACCAATTTCGTGGGAAACAGAGAGTGAACAACAGTGGGATCTGGTACACACCGTCTTCGGGTATTTGGCAGACAGTTTGGCTCGAGAATGTGCCAGAAAGCTATCTGAAGGACATCAAGCTAATTGCGGACATGCACGGGCAATTGAACGTGGATGCAACTGTGGGCGGAACCGCTTCTGACGAATTTTGGCTTAAAGTCGTCCTCAAAGCTGACGAAGGAAAGATCAAAGCGAAGGGTTCGATTAAGGATGGTGTTTTCTTGAACTACGCAAAGGCTAAGCTTTGGTCGCCAAACGAACCCAATCTTTACGACATTGAGGTTAAACTTCTCGACCGCGAAGGGGACGTGCTGGACTCAGTGGAATCCTACGTTGGGTTCCGTTCGGTCGGGAAAATGAAGGATGAGGATGGTCACTGGCGCTTCACGCTGAATGGCGAAAGAATCTTCCACTGGGGACCGCTCGATCAGGGTTGGTGGCCAGATGGTTTCCTCAATCCCCCATCTGATGAAGCGATCGTTTTTGAGATGGAATTTTTGAAAGCTTCTGGCTTCAACATGATCCGTAAGCACAAGAAAACAGAGCCTCGTCGCTACTATTATCACGCAGATAAAATAGGGCTTTTGATCTGGCAGGATCAGACTTCCGGAGGTGCGGGCCCAATTGAATGGCCTAAGTGGAAGAAACTTCGCGCGGATGAGGAAGGATACGAACCCCAAAATCCAAATTGGTGGTCAAAGCCGGAACATAAGCTCGATGCTGACTGGCCACACTGGGCTCATGAGCTTTACATGACTGAGCTAAAGACGATGATCGATACGCATTTCAATCATCCATCAATTGTAGTTTGGACCACTTTCAACGAACGTTGGGGACAACACAAATCAATGGAAGTTGGAGCTTGGGTGAAGGCATACGACCCCACACGTCATCTCAACATCGCAAGTGGAGGTAATTTTTTCCCGATCGGCGACATCGCCGATGAGCACAATTACCCCGATCCCTCTTATCCGTTAGGCAACAAGTTGTTTCACGACTACATCATGGTCGTAGGGGAGTTTGGTGGTCACGGATATCCGGTTAAAGGGCATCTCTGGGATCCAGAAAAGCGCAACTGGGGTTATGGTGGGCTTCCAGAAACTATGGAAGAATTCCGCGAGCGTTACGTGAGGACCGCGAACATCCTTGGTGAACTCCGCAAAAAAGGAATTTCTGCGGGTGTTTACACGCAGACCACCGATGTTGAGGGTGAAATCAATGGACTGATGACCTACGACCGCGAAGTGTTGAAGTTAGGGGTGGAGGATCTGCTTGAGATTCACACTCAGGCGGGATTAGTCGACTGATCCTTCCGACAGATGGATCTTTTCTTAGGGTCCTGAGGTTTTTTCAAAAAATCGCTAATACGCTGCTAAGTATTGGCGATTTTTTCTCATAAAGCCTCAGAACATACTTTGGTAGCCCATGCAGACACGGTGGTTGCTGCCATTAAACTATACCCTAAGTAATGAAGACCCTTAATAAACTAACAAGCACGCTCGGCGTGGCTGCATATGCTGCTATAGTCGTGATCCCTGCGTTTGCGCAGGACGCGTTCGATGAAGACATTTTCGAACTTTCTCCTTTCGTGGTAGACACTACCGAAGATGTGGGTTACCTGGCTAATGATACGTTAGCGGGTAGTCGGATGCGGACGAGCCTTTCCGACGTTCCTAACTCGATTAGCGTCTTTACACAAGAGTTGATGGAAGACCTGGGAGCAACAAGCGAAGCCGAACTTCTTCGCTATTCATCAGCTGCTGTTGAGGAGAACACAGACCAAACAAACGGGGTCCAAGGAATCTCACTTTTCGAAGGATACTTCACTTCCCGTATCCGCGGTCAGGTTGCCACTCGCTCGCGAAACTACTTCGAGACCGTATTGACACCAGACACCTATAACTCTGAGCGTTTTGAGGAAGCTCGTGGGCCAAACGCAATTCTTTTTGGTCTAGGCGGTTCAGGAGGACTACTCAATACTTCCACCAAAAGAGCTTCAACTGCGAGTAAGTTTACCAAACTGGCGTTGCGTGTCGACAACTGGGACATCACTCGGTTCACAGTTGATCACAACTTACCTATTAATGACAAACTGGCGATTCGATTCAATGGTTTGGTTGAAGATGGAGGTGGATTTCACCCTGGAGATGTGAGAGAAAACAGACGTTTCCACCTCGCAGCGACCTACAAACCTCATGAGAAGGTTACCGTTCGTGTGGAGTATGAGTGGGGCGATCTGCGCAGTAGTACGACTCGTAGTTTCCTGCCTCGTGACCAAGTCACCGTTTGGGCTATGAGTGGTCGTGATACTTACGCGAACGCCACTCAAGCAACCAATGCTGCATTGCAAGCCACCGGAGTAGTCCGATTGGGAGCTAACCAGCGTCTGACTTACATCGCGAATGATGGCAACTTCACCAATTTCCAGCAAACGATCCGTACCCATCACAACGCTGCTACCGATCGTAATCGTTCGGGTCTTCTCCCATCAGATTGGGAACAAATCGAGCCAAACGTCGCTTTTCCTGATGAGGCGAGTTTCTTTGGGCCAGGTTCGTATGTAGACGTTGATCAATACTCAGCTTCTCTTTTCGTAGAGGTACAGCCAATTGATGATTTGTTTATCGAATTCGCAGTTAACCAAGACTCTCGCACTCACAACATATGGGACCAAAACATCGAAGCCTACGATCTGCGAGCTGATGTCATGGAAAACTACCGTGATGGCACACCAAATCCATACGTTGGAGAATACTACATCGAAACATTTCCAATTCTTCGTTACAGTGACGCGACAGTGAATCGTTATCGTGTAACAGCAGCATACACATTGGATTTTGGTAAATTCGGCCGTCACAACATTGCGGGTCTCTGGAGCCGTGACGATTCAAAGAACCCACGTCACACCGACTTCCTCGCAGTAGAAGGTGCACCGTTTAACGCGAATCCTGCGCACATGAGGAATCGTGTTCGTATTCGTCAATACATCACCGATCCGGGAGATCTGGACCAGTGGAGCATCCCAGATTGGCGTTCGCTCCCAACGACCCTTACTGTTAACAACGACGTAGGAGGGGCTGCAGGACAAACTTACAGTCTTTCTTATCTACAAAATGCGTCTAGTGAGCCCATCAGTGAGATCGACTCTACCATGGTCACTCTGCAAAGTTACTGGTTGAGTGATCGAGTAATCACAACTCTCGGACTCAGAAATGTGGACTACGCGCAAACTCGTGGTACCGGTATCAATGAGGGAAGCCTTGAGAGAAAATCTTATGGCATTGTTGCGAAACCAACAGAGTGGTTGTCTGCATATTACAATTATTCCGAGAATGGCGTAGTTCCTACTTCGGTTCAGACTTTGATTCCTGACGAATCTGTTTTTCCGGTTAACTCAGGTGAAGGAACCGACTATGGTGTAATGCTCTCACTACTGGATAAGCGTGTATTTATTCGTGCCGGCTATTTCAAATCGAGTTCAGTTGATCAAGCAAAGGCGATGGGGGCAGGCCTTATCAGAAATACCAATGATCGAATTGTAGATGCATTTGTCGAGAATGGCCTTTTGGCAAGTGAAGATTCGGTTCAGGATATTGAAGGTGGGGACTTTGATCTAGCTGATGTGGAGACCGAAGGCTATGAGTTTAGTGTTACAGCAAATATCACAGACAACTGGCGTTTCACATTCAACATGACCAATTCTGAGTCTACGGATGCCGATCTCTTGAAAATTTCTGAAGATGTTCTTAACAACATTGCAATTCCAATCTGGAGCAACCCTCAAGGACAAGACCTGATCGTTGAGAATGGCAACACAGTGGCTGAAGACATTCAGGCGGTTTGGGACTGGTATAATGGAACGATTGCTCTTGAGGGTGATAGCACAGTTGGTCACAGAGAGACATCATTCCGTGCGTTCACTCGCTATGATTTTCGTGAGGGTAGGTTCAAAGGTCTCTACGTTGGAGGCGGTTTGATTTATGGAAGTTCTCCGGTGATCGGTAAAAATTTGGAGACTAACGAATTCATCGAAGGTCCTGAAAACAAGGAAATGGATTTTCTGATGGGTTATAAGATGAAGTTGGATGATTTTCTTGGTGGACCGAAAGACCTGGTGTTCCAACTCAATGCACAAAACCTCTTACAGGATATCGAATACCGGGTGCTACGTGGAGATCCTGACGGACAGCTTTGGCGTGCGAAATACCACCCACCTCGTCGCTACATGCTCACGATTCGAATGAATTTCTAGGGGAAATGCATCTAAA
>JAKSBQ010000117.1 GCA_022361075.1 Opitutales bacterium
CACTATAAACGTCGATGGTAAGGATTTTGAAGTCCCAGTTGGGATGAACCTCATCGACGCGGTAAAGCAGTATGCGGGAGTGGAGATTCCTCACTATTGTTATCACAGTAAGTTGAGCATCGCAGGAAACTGCCGTATGTGCCTGGTTGAAATGGGAATGCCCATGAGAGACAGGGGAACGGGTGAGCCTATTTTGGACGAGTCTGGGAATCCGAAAATCGGGTGGATGCCAAAACCTGCAATTGCTTGTTCGACCAAGACTTCGCCCGGCCTTCACATCAAGACCTCAAGCCCGATGGTGAGTGATTGCCGAAATGGGGTGATGGAATTCCTTTTGGTGAACCACCCATTGGATTGCCCGATTTGCGATCAAGCAGGGGAGTGTCGTTTACAGGAGTTTGCAACCGATTACGGACGCGGTTACAGCCGCTACGTTGAGGAGAAAAATGTAAAACCAAAGCGTTCACGGATCGGACCCAGGATTACACTCGATGACGAACGCTGCATCCTGTGCTCACGTTGCGTTCGCTTCAGCGAGGAGATCACAAAAGATGCAGTTCTTGGCTTTGTGGACAGAGGTAGTTACTCCACGCTTACTTGTTACCCCGGGAAAGAGTTGGATAACAACTACTCCCTAAATGTTGTAGATTTGTGTCCAGTTGGTGCGTTAACCGACAACGATTTTCGTTTCAAGATGCGCGTGTGGTTCTTAAAACCGGTGAATAGCATCTGCACTGAAAGTAGTGTTGGAGTGAATACTCAGGTCTGGTCAAGGGAAGGAAAAATTTATCGAATCACTCCACGGCAGAACGACCAGGTGAACGATACCTGGATGTCTGATTCCGGCCGTCGACTTTATCAATCGGCAGAATCGGAAAATCGTTTAAAGGACCATTTGTTTAAGGGTGAATCTTTTCCTCGCGAATCAGTCCTGGAGAAAACAGCATCACTTCTGAAAGATAAAAAAGTCGGGATCGTTGGTTCTGGAAATCTTTCGCTCGAAGAGCAGTATTCGCTGAAAAGCCTGGCCGGATTGTTGGATGCTCGCACTTGGCTGGTTCCACACGTTGAGGAAGGTGATGAGTTTTTGATCTCCAGTGATCGAACTGCGAACACCCGTGGAGCTCTGCTGAGCGGTTTGATTGATGATGTTCCCTACGAAGACATCGAAAAACTCACGAAAGCTCTCAAAGCAGGAGACGTGGAAACATTACTCGTGGTTGATGAGGATATTATTGGTGCAGGAGTTGATGCTAAGTTGCTGGGGAAGGTCAATGTGATCTATTTCGGGCAGAATGGCAACGAAACGAGCAAAATTGCAAAGGCTGTGATTCCCAGCTTAGGAATTTTTGAGAAATCGGGTTGTTTTGTAAACCAACAGTTCCGACTCCAGAAATTTACGAAAGCGGTTCCGGGTCCGGTCGGAGTTACAAACAGTTTAGAGACAATCAGGTCATTGCAGGATCAACTTGGAGGCAATAGTGCCGGAAGTAGTGTTGGTGAGATTTGGGAAATCATGCCCACTCATGTTGCCGAGCTTGCCGGACTGACATTTGAATCGATTCCGGACGACGGAGTTGCACTGGTGGCGGATCGATTTACGAATTTAGAATTTTGTGAGGGGAAAACACTTCACTACGACGGAAACCTTGCATTAACCGAGGCGAAATCATAGGAGTTTGACGGGCATGAATTTAATAGAACTACTCATTACTGCAGCATGCGGGCTGGGAGCAGCGATTGCCATCATGAGCATGGCCGGGCTTTCGGTTCTCGCGGAGCGTAAGGTCTGTGGTGCGTTGCAGGGTAGGCTTGGTCCTAATCGTACGACGATTCCCTTGTTGGGGGATATTCCGATTCTGGGTCGCATGATCACTCGTATCGGCATCTTCCAGCTCGTAGCGGATGCGGCAAAGTTTGTTTTTAAAGAAGAAACCATTCCAGGGCACGTTAAGAAATTTTATTATCATCTTGCCCCAATCGTGGTTTTGATTCCGGCTTTGGTTCCGATTTCGGTATTACCATTTGGATCACTCGATGGAGAACCGATGATTCTCGCGAATGTGGATATCGGGATGCTCGTGATCCTGGCGGTATCTTCCCTTGGAGTTTACGGAACCGTTTTGGCGGGATGGGCGGCAAACAGCAAATACCCGTTCCTTGGGGGAGTTCGAGCGTCTGCACAGATGATTTCTTACGAACTAGCGATGGGATTGGCTATTTTGCCCGTCTTTCTCTGGATCAATCAACCTGGCTCAGACGCTGCCTTGAGTCTTTCAAGTGTAGTCAGCTTCCAGGAAACCCATTGGTTCGTCTATCTGCAACCGTTCACAGCACTGCTTTTTTTGATCTGCTTGTTTGCTGAGACCAATCGTGCCCCATTCGACATGGCAGAGTCGGAAACGGATCTTGTCGGTGGTTTTCACACCGAATACGGGGCATTTAAATTTGGGATGTTTTTCATTGGGGAGTATGCTCACATTGTTTTCGGATCCGCACTTTTTGTGACGCTCTTCCTTGGTGGCTTCAACTTCCTGCCCATGTTCGCGAGTCCATGGCCAGCTGGGGTCGTTGGGGCTGTTCTCTCGACTCTATGGTTTGTCGTCAAAGTGTCTGGTTTGATCTTTTTCTTCATTTGGATTCGATGGACTTTGCCGCGATTCCGATACGATCAGGTGATGACACTCGGATGGAAGGTACTTTTGCCGCTCTCCATTGTTAACTTGCTCGTTGTCATGTTCATTTTGATGGCGATAACCCCGGTAAACGCCTAAATTCTATGCCTGGAAAATCTAAAGTAATGGAAAGAAAACCGCTCACCTGGGCGGAGAAAACCTACTTGCCTCAGGTAATTGGGGGGCTTGGGGTGACATTCAAGAATTTGATGCGTAAAAAAGTGACGATGGAATACCCAGAGGTGAAACCTCCTATTCCTGATCGTTATCGTGGTCAGCCAGCGTTGGTGAAAGATCCTGACGGGCGTGAGAAGTGTGTGTCGTGTCAACTTTGTGAGTTTGTATGCCCTCCAAAGGCCATCACGATTCAGCCAGGAAGTATTCCTGATGAGAGCGATGATATTCATGTCGAAAAGGCACCCGAAGAGTTCGAAATCGACATGCTTCGGTGTATCTACTGCGGGCTTTGCGAGGAAGTTTGTCCGGAGGAGGCAATTTTTCTTCAGGATATTTACAGTCTGAATGGTCTGTCTCGAGAAGAGTTGAAGTTTAAAAAAGCTAAACTTTATGAGGTTGGTGGGATTCGGGAAGACAGCCACTTTAAGTGGAAAAAGAAAAAAGAAGCCGAACAGAAAGGTAACGCAGCTCATTGATTGAGCCTGTAAGAAGTGTGATTTGATATGGACATCTTCCTTTTCTATTTTCTCTCCGCTTTGACAGTGTTCTCCGCTGTTATGGTGACTCTTTCGAGAAATACCGTGAACGGCGCTATGTATATGGTCCTCTCCTTGATCGGAACAGCTGGGCTTTTTGCGATGTTGGGTGCCTATTTCTTGGCAGCGCTCCAGGTATTGGTATATGCGGGAGCAGTTATGGTGCTGTTCATCTTCATCATCATGCTTGTCGACGTGGATGCGGAGGAAAAAGTGAAGATTGGCACTGGCAGCTTGATCGCTGCTTTGATTGCGACGATCACCATGTCCGTTGGGGTCTTCATGTTGTTTTACAATCCAGAATGGAATCAGCCTCTTTCTGTGATTGTGGAGAGTAGCTCGATCGAAGCATTTGGTGGTAGTGCAAAAAAATATGGGGCTCTTCTCTACAGTAAAAATATCCTCCCTATTCAAGTCGTTGGGATGCTTCTACTTATCGCAATGGTAGGAGTTATTCTGATAAGTAAGAATCTATTCACAAGTTCGACTCCGGAAGAAGTTTCTGAGCAAGGAGAACCTACAGAATCCTAAACCATTCGAATTTCTATGTTAATTAGTCATTTCCTAATCGTTGCCGGGCTGCTTTTTGCCATCGGATTTTTCGGTGTCATGCTGAGAACTAATGCCTTGGTGATGCTGATGAGTTTAGAACTGATGCTGAATGGGGTGAATCTAATGCTCGTGGCTTTTTCCAGGCAACATCTCAACATGGATGGGGCTTTGTTCGTCTTCTTTTCAATCACTGTAGCCGCCGCTGAGGTGGCAGTTGGGTTGGCAATCGTTGTCGCGCTGTTCCGAAAGAAACAAACCGTCGATGTGAATGCGTTTAAAACCCTGAATAACTAGCAATTTCAATGACCAGTCATTTTCAAATCATAAGTCTCCTGGTATTGCCTTTGCTGGCAGCGGCAATCATCGCATTTTTCCTGCGTAAATCAGGCAAAATTGCAGTTGGAGTCTCTCTGGCAAGCGCTGCTCTATGCTCCGGAATTACGTGGTTGCTGCTCATCAAACTCCCCCAGGAGGGAATTCATTTTTCTGCTCGTTGGATTGAATTAGGTGACTTGAAGGTCAATTTCGGATTTCTCCTTAATGATGTTTCGGCAGTTCTTTTATTAGTCGTTACTTTCGTTGGTTTTCTGATTCATTTCTTCGCAGTTGAGTATTCAAGAAGAGATGAAAGCCGTGCGCGGTTCTACGGAGGTCTTTCCCTGTTCATGTTCTCAATGACGGGAATTGTCCTGGCAGACAACCTGATCATGCTTTTCGCGTTTTGGGAACTTGTTGGCCTGAGCTCATACTTGCTGATCGGGCACTACCAGTTTAAGCCTTCTGCTGCCAAAGCCGCCAACAAAGCATTCATAGTCAATCGCATTGGTGATTTTGGTTTTCTAATCGGTATCGTGTGGTGCTGGTGGCACTTTGGAACCGTTGATTTAGTGCAGCTTGAAGCTATTGCCGGAGGCCATGCAAAGGAACTCGTTGCGGGAATCGCGTTGCTTATTTTTTGCGGTGTGCTTGGTAAATCAGCTCAGATGCCTCTTCACGTATGGCTGCCCGATGCGATGGAAGGCCCAACTCCAGTCTCAGCATTGATCCACGCGGCAACCATGGTGGCTGCGGGTGTATTTTTGATGTGCCGGGTCTTCTTCCTGTTTCCTGAAGTTTCACTGGAAGTGATCAGCTGGGTAGGTGCGATCACTGCGATACTCGCTGGTTTCTTTGCGATTACGCAAAAAGACATCAAAAAGATTTTAGCTTATTCCACTTTGTCGCAACTGGGCTATATGGTAGCAGGATTTGCATTGGGAACCCTGGGATCCCACCATGGCCATGATTATGGGGTGGGGGCATCTCTTTATCACCTAACCACTCACGCATTTTTCAAAGCGTTGTTGTTCCTCGGTGCTGGTTCTATCATTCACGCAACTCATCACGAGCAGAACATCTATAAAATGGGTGGGCTGGTTTCGCGAATGCCTGTGACTTTTGTAACCTTTGCTATCGGTGTACTTGCGCTCTGCGGAATTCCGGGTCTGGCGGGTTTTGCATCTAAAGAGGCGATTCTGAATGTCGCATACGAACAGAATCAGATCATTTTCTACATGCTTCTCATTGGTGCTGGTGTAACCGCGTTCTACATGACCCGGTTATTTGTAGTCGTTTTTTGGGGAACGCCCAAAACAGAGCATGTTGGAGAAGCCAAAGAAAACAATTGGGTGATGCTTCTCCCTCTACTTATTTTGGCATTTTATTCCGTTTTTGCATGGATGAGCTGGGTGTATCCAGCCTCACTCCAACCGGTGCTCAAAGCGTCAATCCCTCACGCCGAAGGGGCTATGGCCATTTGGTTACCGATCGTCTCGATAGCCGTCGCAGTGACAGGTGTCCTGCTCGGATGGTTTGTATACGGAAAGTCGGGTGAAGATGATCCATTCGAAAATTCGGCAAAAGGGGCTTTCAATTTCATTAACAGCAAACTCTGGTTCGATGAGGTTTATAGTTTCATCGTCAACCGCATCCAGCAGCCCATAGCGGAGTTTCTTTCCCTCCTTGATCTGGTCCTAATCGGAGGTCTTGGCATGCGAGGTAGTGCTGGTGGAGTGGGGTTGCTTGGCCTTGTCTTGAGATTTTTAACAACGGGCAACGTTCATCACTACGTATTCTGGTTCGCGGGAGGACTGATCCTCTGTGGGATCGCAATTTTCGGAGTTCAATAAAAAGCAGCGGTTTGGTTTAAACAAATGTCCAATTTATTACTTATTTCGATCTTAACTCCCGCCGTTTTTGGGTTAGTTTTGTTTTTGTTACCGAAGAAGCTTCCTGTTGTTCTTCAAAACACCCTCGCTTCTTTGGGCTTTGGTATACCCGCGCTGATCGCCCTAAAGGTTTTTCTCGATTACACTGCTTCGGGTGAGGCTGGATTTTTGTTCGTTTCGAATATCGATACTGGGCTTTCGAATTTTGGTATATCCCTGAAAATGGGGGTGAACGGAATCTCTGCTCCTTTATTTTTGCTTGCTGGAATTGTGGGTCTTGCTGCGGGAATTACGGCAATGGTGTCAGTTGCCGAAAGAATGAAGACTTATCTCGCGCTGCTGTTGGTGATGCAGTCGGGTCTGATGGGCATTTTCAGCACGTATGACATCTTCTACATTTATTTCTTCCACGAGATCGCTTTGATTCCCACATTTATCATGATCGCGGTTTGGGGTGGCCAGCATCGCCGAGCGGCAGCGATGGAGATGACGATTTATCTGACATTTGGTGCGATGTTGTCACTTGCCGGATTGATCGGTATCTATGCGATGAACAATTTAGGTTCGTTTGACCTGATCAGCCTGTCTGCTCATTTGGCTGAAAACGGGCTGAAGGACACCTTGCAAAGGAGTTTGTTTGGTCTGCTGGTTTTTGGACTGGGCGTTTTGGTATCGCTCTTTCCGTTTCACAGTTGGGCTCCGAGAGGATACAGCGCTGCACCAACTTCAGTTGCCATGTTGCACGCTGGCGTTCTAAAGAAGTTCGGACTTTATGCTCTCATCCAAGTCGGACTTCCACTATTGGGAACTGGAGCAGTTTCATGGTCTTTCACACTTGGAATCCTTGCCCTGGGGAACCTTTTGATCATCGGTTGGGTTACGATGGCTCAAAAAGATCTGAAAATGATGATTTCCTACGCATCTGTAATGCATATGGGCTATATTTTTCTGGGAATCGCGTCACTAAACAGTATCGGAGTTTCGGGTGCAGTTTTCCTGATGTTCGCACACGGCTTGTCTGCGGCCCTTCTTTTTAATCTCTCCATTTACGTTCAGAATCGCTGCCGAAGCTTCTACATGGACGAAATGGGTGGACTAGGGAAGCACACACCGATTTTAGCAGGCTTTTTCATGGCTGCGATGATGGCGAGTGTCGGGTTGCCTGGTTTTGCCAATTTTTGGGGCGAATTCAGTGTGTTCTTGAGCCTGTGGCAGTGGCAACCTGTGTTTATGATTCTCGCGATTTTCGGGATCGTAATATCAGCAGTTTACGGGCTTAGAGCCGTATCGGCAATTTTCTTCGGAAAAGAGACCGAATCATTAGAGGAAGTCCTGAAGGAAAATCCTGTTAAAGATCTCTCGTGGGCTGAAAGAATTCCAGTGGTCCTGTTATTGGTTTCACTTCTTGTTTTTGGGTTTTTCCCAAGGCTTGCTTCAGACTCCATATCAAAGACGACGCAGCTTCATATCCTGAACGAGAGTCACACACGAGAGGAAGTGCAAACGCTGGAGGCTGTGCCTGCCAACACAATCCTTGAGCAAACTGACTCTGCCGACTCAAATGCCGGAGGAGGGCATCACTAAGTTTGGAAAATATGCCATGGACTATTCGAGTTTAGTTTCAATTTCAGATACACACAATTGGATCGCACTAATCCCAGAGATTTCGCTCTGTTTGATTGGTCTGTTTCTCCTTTTGGCAGACGTGTTAATCCCTCCTGGAGGCAAACCATGGCTTATCCGGTTTGGCGTGGGCCTCAATATCTTGTTATTGGGTTATCTTCTTTTTTCTAAGGAATCCGCCTCTGCCGAAGTTTTGTTCGGCGGAATGATAGATGTGACTTCCTTAAGCCAGTGGTTTAGAGGGTTCTTTTTGATCACCCAACTAGGCATTTTTTGGCTTGCAGGTAATTACTTTAAAAATCGAGCTTTGGTCCGGACTGAATTCTACGCTGTAGTAAACATTGTGACTGCTGGGATGATGCTATTGGCTCATAGCAGCAGTTTTGTGGTGCTATTTGTAGCCTTGGAGACAGTGACAATCGGGCTTTACGTTTTAGTCGCTTATGATCGCAACAGTGAGTTTTCACTAGAATCTGCTTTAAAGTATTTGGTCCTTGGAGGAACGAACACCGCAATTCTACTAATGGGGATCGCTTTGATTTACGGAGCAGTGGGCAGTGTGAATGACCCTTTGAGTTTTGAGTCCGTCAGAGCGTTTTTGGCAGAAAATCCCGACAACCTGCTCGCAAAGATGGGAACACTGGCTCTTTTTGCATCTGTCGCGTTTAAGGTGGGACTGGTTCCATTTCATATTTGGATTCCTGATGTATATCAAGGAGCTCCGACACCCACCACAGCCTTACTTTCTATCGCTTCTAAGACTGTCGGATTTGTCCTTCTTTTCCTGTTTTTCGGAGAGAGTGGGGTTTTTCAGCCTCTTGCGTCCTTTTTGTTTCCATTCGTCCTCTGGGTGACGCTAATCAGCTTGATTTACGGTAACGTGACAGCATTGGGATATACTAACTTAAAAAGGCTCTTGGGGATGTCGGGGGTTTCCCATGGTGGTTTTTTGATGATTGGTGTTTTGGTCTACATGAAAATGGGAGAACTGAATTGGATTTCTGGAGCGATCCTTTTCTATCTTATGGCCTACATGATTGCATCACTGGTTGTTTTTGGAGTGATGAGTATCCTTAATTTTGAAAAAGACGAAGATCAGGACCTTTACGACTACAATGGCCTCTCGGAAAAACGCCCATTCCTTGCTGGCGCATTAACGATCGGAGTAGGTTCTTTGGCAGGAATCCCTCCTCTTGTTGGATTTATGGCCAAATTTGCCTTTTTGGTAGCCGCGTTCCAGTCCAAAATGTATCTACTTCTCGGTGTTGCACTTTTTGCGGTGGTTGTATCCATCTTTTACTATTTCAAGTGGATACGCGAGGCTTTCTACAAGGATCCTATCAGAGGTCTAAGTTTGGATGGTGAAACCCAGGAGGAACCTTCTTTTAAAGGAGCGTCATATTCCGATATCGGCATTCTGATTTTCCTTGGGATACTCACCATTTTGTTGGGGGTTTTCCCGATGAATCTGTTAAGCGTTTGGAATTTTTCTTAACTAAATTTAGCTCGCTAAACCAAGGAATTAGCTATTCTTGAGATAGGTTGTGCACTGTCTTTTTATTGAAACAAAAATTTGATCTCAAAAAATTGCAATTATGTGTGGAATAGTCGGATACGTCGGAGACGAGAGAAAAACCAAATCGGTATTGATTGAAGGAATCAAACGATTGGAGTATCGGGGATACGATTCTGCCGGTGTTGCTTTGTTGGAAGCGGAGACTGAAGAACCTGTGGTGATTCGCAAGGTAGGTCGGGTCGACAATTTGAGCAACGCTTGCAAAAAAGCGTTAAAAGAAGGTTTTCACGCGGTGAATGGAATCGCTCACACCCGTTGGGCAACGCACGGTAGAGTGACCGATGAAAATGCACACCCTCACCGTAGTTCGGATGGGAAAATCATTTTGGCTCACAACGGTGTTATTGAAAATTATGAATCGATCCGGAAGTTTTTAACGACCAAGAGATACACGTTTTCCTCCGAAACCGACACTGAAGTTCTGGCTAACTTGATCGCTTATCATTACCAGAAAGAACCGGAGTCAGAAAACGGTCTCAGCCGTTTTGCTAAATCAGTTCGAAAGACGTTCAACCACGTCGAGGGAACCTACGGAGTCGCGGTCATTTGCACTGATTACCCGGATCGATTAGTCGGTGCAAGAAAGGGATCTCCTCTTATTCTGGGAGTTGGCAAGGACGAATGTTTGCTCGCAAGTGACGTATCTGCAGTGATTGCGAATACCAATAACGTTGTCTACTTGAATGACGGTGAGCTGGTAGAGATCACCAAAGACGGTTACCACATTTCGAATTGGGATTACACTCAAATTGAACCTGTCATCCACACCGTTGATTGGGACATCGAAGACGCAGAAAAAAGTGGTTTTGACCACTACATGCTCAAGGAGATTTTCGAGCAACCCAAGTCACTGGAAAATGCGATGAGAGGGCGTTTTTCTGAAGATGCCAGCACAGCGAAATTTGGAGGACTAAATATCGATGTTTCTCAACTTCGACAGATGGATCGGATTTTATTACTAGCATGTGGAACCGCCTGGCACGCAGCATTGGTGATTGAATACCTGATCGAGAAATATGCACGCATTCCGGTCGAAGTAGAATACGCCTCAGAATTTCGTTACAGGAACGCCCCATTGGATAAGAACACACTGGTTGGGGTCATAAGTCAGTCTGGTGAGACTTTGGATACCCTTGAAGCGCTCAGAGAAGCAAAACGCAAAGGTTATCATACAATGGCGATTACCAACGGAGTAGGGTCGTCTATTGCGAGAGAATGTCATGGGGGCATCTATCAGCATGCTGGCCCCGAGATCGGTGTTGCTTCTACTAAGGCTTTCACCTCGCAGGTCCTAATCGGGGCAATGTTTGCTCTTTATCTGGCCAGACTTCGTGACATGAGTTACGGCGAGGGGAAAAGCATCGTCGCGGAACTCAAAAAAGTTCCGGATTTGGTGCATCAATCACTTTCTGAGGCAGAGAAGATTAAAGAGATTGCGAAAAGGTACTCCCAATACCCTGACTTTCTTTTTCTGGGAAGACAATCTCTATTCCCAATTGCTCTCGAAGGTGCTCTTAAGCTAAAGGAAATTTCCTACATCCATGCGGAAGGCTATCCGGCTGCGGAGATGAAGCACGGACCGATTGCATTAGTTTGCGAAGATTGCCCGTCTGTTTTTATTGTCGAGAGTGACGAGATCCAAAATAAGGTAGTTGCAAACATGCAGGAAGTTAAGGCTCGTGGCGGCAAAGTAATCTGCATTCAGTCGGAAGATTGTACGATCCCAGATGGTCTTGCCGACGAAGTTATCACCTTGCCGAAGGTCCATAGTATGATTGCACCATTACTTGCTACTATCCCGATGCAATTGCTCAGTTATCATATTGCCATCGAAAGAGACTGTGATGTGGATAAACCCAGAAATCTTGCAAAGAGTGTGACTGTAGAGTAATAGATTTGCATGGAAATTCACCAATCTCTTGCTGATAAGAGAATTGTTTTAGGAGTTACGGGGTCAATAGCTGCTTACAAAGCTGCGGACATCACGAGTCAACTTGTAAAGCTCGGTGCCCATGTTCGGGTGATCATGACCGAATCCGCTGCAAAATTCATAACACCGTTAACTCTCCAGACTCTTTCCAGAAATCGCGTTTACACAAGTATGTGGGATGCCGTCGATAATTGGGAACCCGACCACATCGATCTTGCTGATCATTCAGATCTCTTATTGGTAGCGCCCGCGACCGCCCAAACAATCGCCAATTTTGCTCATGGAAACGCGCCAGATCTACTTAGCAATACCTATCTCGCAACAAGAGCTCCCGTTATGATTGCGCCGGCAATGAACGGAAAAATGCTCGAACATCCAGCGACCCGGTCGAATATTGATACATTAAGGGGTAGGGGGGTTCAGTTTGTTGATCCAGTTGAGGGGATGCTTGCATGCGGATATGTTGGTAACGGTAAACTGGCTTCTGTGGAAACCATCTGTGAAAACGTGCGAGAATTTTTGATGTAAACTAACTTGAATAAAGATGCTTAAAATAGTATTTTTATACCATCTTTGGTGAAAAATGAGGATTACAGTAGATATTCCTGAGGATAAATTAGATGAACTTCTTGAAATTACGGGAGAGAAGAAAATGAGTCCCGCTGTGAGTAAGGCGGTTGTGGAGTTCCTCGAAATGAAAAAGAGCGCTACGCTGGGGAAATTAATCAAGTCAGGGCATTTTAAACTGAAACAAGCGGAGTGATGGTCTTGGTTGATACATCAGTTTGGAAGGAGTCATTTACGGAATCTGTACATTCTTTTAAGGTCCGCCTTCAGCTAGAGTATCTGCTCGATGCTTATGCGGTGGTTGTGACTGACAATGTTAAATTTCAGACTCTCGTGATGCTCAGCACTGATCAGCGTGGAGAGTTTTTGTCTTTGATTTCGTCGGTTCAACATTTTCATCTTAAACCTTCGACCTGGAATCTTGCGTTGCAAATATGTTGGGATTTACAGAACAAAATCGACGACCCTTCAGCTGAATCTTGCCTGGTGGCAGCCGCTGCTTTGCAGATGAATGTGCCTCTGTTTACGCTTGATGAGCAACAGGTGTCGGTATCGAAAATTAGGAAACTTTCGCTCTTGGAGTGAACCCATCGCGATCGGAGTATCTCGCGTATTATAACTCTGCTGGTGTGTCTAGTAGTTTTAATTATCGCACAATATATATTATGTCTAATAAAGAGGTTTCGGGCTTTGTCCTAATAATTCGGTATTTGTGCAATGTTTTGCTTTAGACTATTGTGGAGTCTTCTGAATTCTAAATTATAGGATTTGAGCTATTTTATGAAAAAAGAACCTTTGTTTGATTGGTTAAGGGAACGTGGTGCGGGGGTGCTTATGCACCCTACTTCTTTGCCAGGGAGGTATTTGATAGGTGGATTTGGGAAAGAGGCCTACCAATTCGTCGATCTAATCGCATCTTGTAATTTCAAGTATTGGCAGGTTTTGCCATTAGGACCAACCGGTTTTGGGGATTCTCCCTATCAGTCCTATTCCAGTTACGCTCTGAATCCTTACTTAATCTCTTGGGATGAGATGTTGGAGAATGGTTGGATAACAGAGCGGGAATTGTTACCATTGATGACTCGTCACCCTTCAGCCAGGGTCGATTTCGAGGAGCTAAAAAGACATCATCATTTTTTAATTCAATTGAGTGTAAGAAACGCCATTGAGAGCTCTTCTTTTGAGGCTGAATTTGCTCAGTTTAAAAAAGAAAATCGGGAATGGCTGCCTGATTACTCCCACTTCATGGCTCTGAAAGAAAAATTTCCGGATAAAACGTGGAATAAATGGAGCAAAGTCTATCGGGATTATAAAACTTCAAGTACTGCCCTACTGGATGTCGAATTTGACAAGAGGAAGGATGAATTAGAGTTTGAGCAATTCATGCTTTATCGACAGTGGTTGCGCCTCAAGGAATATGCGAATGAACGAGGGATTCAAATCATTGGGGATATCCCGATCTACGTGGCCCCTGACAGTGTCGATGTATGGTCGAATCGGGAGCAATTTCAACTAACAACTACAGGGAAAGCTTCCAGATTGGCAGGAGTCCCACCAGATTATTTTAACGAAGACGGTCAATTTTGGGGTAATCCGCTATACAACTGGAAACATCATGAAGAGACAGGATTTTCTTGGTGGATCAATCGATTAAAACATATGTTAAAGTTGTGTGATATCATTAGAATCGATCATTTTAGAGGATTGGAAAAATATTGGTCCATTCCTGCTAAAGCTCCGAGTGCAAAAGAAGGAGCATGGAAAAAGGGTCCTGCCCTATCCTTCTTTGAGGCTGTGAAGAAGAAACTTCCTGAGGCGAAAATGATACTTGAAGACCTCGGAGAAATCACACCCGAAGTCATTCGCTTGAAAGATGAGACTGGTTGTCCGGGGCTTGCTGTTTTACAATTTGCGTTCAGTGGTGATTCTTCTAATCTTTATCTTCCTCATAATATCAGTGCAGATACGGTGATCTATACTGGTACGCACGACAACGATACCTCGCTGGGTTGGTATCACTCTGCTACTGAACACGAGAAAGATCATCTGAGGAAATATCTACAAGTGTCTGGAGATGAAGTTGGTTGGGATTTGATTAGGGCTGCCTACCATTCGAATGCCAGAATCTGCATCATACCTCTTCAGGATCTGCTTAGCCTAGGGAATGAAGCGAGAATGAATGTGCCAGGTGTTGCTAACGGAAATTGGAGCTGGAGGGTGACCGAACAACAGTTGCACAATTTCGGTGTAAATTCAGCGGCCTACCTACGAGAGCTTTCAGGTATCTATGGTCGCAGTTAAGGTAGTTTTTTAGCTCAACCCAGCTGGATTTTAAAAGTGGACACCTACCGAACAGTGTCTTAACCTGTATTGAGTTCAGTATATGAGTATAATTGACTTAGGCATTCTAGACCGATTTTTTGATGAGGTTTGCGACAAGGAAATCGAAATATTGGAAGACATCGCAGGCGACTGTGTGAATGAGACTCAATCCTTAGCCAAGCAGATACAAAACTCCTTTACGGTCAAAGATTGGGAAGTGTTTAATCGTTCCGCTCACTCTATGAAATCGACTTCAAAAGCTCTTGGGGGAGTCAAGCTTTCGGCTCATGCCGAAGAGATGGAGCACACTTCGGCTGACTATAAAAAGCCTGATTTTGATCCGAGTGCCCTAACCGAGAACGTAGCTCTATTGAATGCCATGGTGGTCGAGTTTACGGAAGCTCTGCGTAATGAAGTTGCCAAAAACGGTGGTTCTATTTAACTGATTTTATTACGAATAAGGATCGGGTCAGTCTAAAAAAATTCCCTACGGGTATATTGTTCGCATTTTCTGGGCTTTTTTTCGTCCTGACGTTGTTGGTGTTATTTGTGAGCGACGAACCATTTGGTTTGGCTGCCATTGTTGCTTACGTTTCCTCGCTCGCTCTTACCATTATTTTGTTTTCCGCTCCTTATTTTGCTTCTTATTTCATCAATTATTATAAAAAATTGCATCAAATTGAAGAAGCGATACTGTTACTCTCCGAAAAAGGAGAAACTGAGGTCCAAGCTTCAGTAGAACCGATTGAACAATCTACAGATTCTTTTTCTGCGGTGTCTGAGATCGAAGAAAGTGACATAGAGCCAGATGATCAATTACTTGCGGAAATAGAGGGGCATGCGTTGGAAAACCAGTTCCTTTCATCAAAAGAAAATGATGGCAAACCTTCTGTGGCTGCGGAAGGAACACCTCACTCACTTAAGCCTTCTACGAAAAAAATACAGGAAGATGAAGGCGATGATGCGCAGCTTTCACTGTTTTCTGCGGCTTCCGATTCCAGTGAGAGCAAAGGTGCACTTGGAGATTCGGGTTCCGGGGAACAGAGCCTCTTTGAAGATAGGGATGATCAGGAGCCCCTACAACCTATCACTATTCTCGCGTACGTTCTTTTAGATCCACAACATGGGGATCTGTATGTTAGAGGTATCCCTGAATCGATGGGAGAGCACTCCCAAAAAATGGACTTGATCGATGTCGGAAAGTATCAATTGAGTCTAGAGTCCTCGGAGAGCTTCGAAATTCAATTTTGGGCAAACGATAAGGTTCCTTCGACCTCCCCTAGTTTATCTGTCGAACCGGGTGAAACCTATGAGGTTTATCCTGAGTTCTAGGTTAATCTATTTTTCTATCAAAAAACTCTTCGATTAGCTCGGTGGTTTTCTCGAGTGCGTCTTCGAAAAGGAAATGCCCTGCTTTTTCGAACCTATGCGATTCGGATTTTGGAAATCGATTTACCCATTCCTTTAGAAATCCCTTGTGAAAACAGAAGTCTTTCATGCCCCAAAGAATCATCAAATTCTCTTGTTTTATACGAGATAAACCGCGAGAAATATCTTCTAAGGTTTCATAACTTGGGTGACTGCTTTTCATTGGTATATCTTTGACAAACCGATCAATTGATTCCCTGTTCTGAAGGTTTTTGTAAGGAAGAAGGTAAGCTTCTCTAAGCGTTGGCGAAAGCGGGTTCACGGTCGTCATATGCATCGCGGCGCTAAGGAAGCCATTGAGGTGATAGTTGATTAATCTGCCAACGACAGGTGTTCTGCAAAGATTAATTCTCCACGATATTTGTTCTGAAGGAAATGCGGCAGTATTCGTGATGACCAGCTTTTCTACTAGTTGTGGGTTTCGAACCGCTACACCACAACCGATCGCCCCACCCCAATCATGGACTACGAGATGGCATTTGCTGATATTCAGTTGTGTCAGTAGTCGTTCGATGTGTGTGATTCTATCTTTAAGTTTGAAGCGAAAGGTCGGTTTTTTCTCAGAGAATCCACACCCGAGGTGATCCACTGCGATGCATCTGTGTTCTCTACTTAAGTTTTTCACAACATTGCGGAAATAAAAGCTCCAGGAAGGATTCCCGTGCACAAATATGATGGGAACCTCAGATTTTCCCTCATCGATGTAATGCATTTTCGCAGTTTCTTTAGTATCCGTTGAGATCGGTATACTGGCGAAATGGCTCTCGAAAGGATATTCCTCTCTAAGATGATCAGGGATTTTTTTGCACATCTTTTTGGTTATATTTGCAGACCTAACATGATTGATGAGATCCCACTCCCGATTCCCAGAAGGGCCACTTTTTCTCCTTTTCTAAAGATCTCCTGTTCCATAGCCTTTGCTAAGGTTCCTGGGAGGGCCGCCGAACCCATGTTTCCCAGGGTTGGATAGGTTGAGAAGTCCTTCTTAGAATCGATTTTAAGCGCATCATACAATGCACTTTGGTGCATTTTCCCTACCTGGTGGCATATGTAGTGATTGATCATCGGATCATTCCATCCGGTTACATGTTTAAACGATTTCCAGGTTTGTTTGGCGAGCCCAATACCCGCTTTTAGCAGGGCCTCGGAATCGGTCATCATCTCGTGCCCCTGCCGGTTGCTACCTCCTTCGCAAAGTTCATTGTGGTTCGAATCCGCACCCACTACGCCGCCTATCAATTGGGGTGAATCGGGGGAAAGTTCTTTAGAACACAAGACTGCAGCAACGGCTCCCGATCCGATGGTTAAATTGGCGAAATAGGATTTGAGTTCTTTGCGGGAGAGAGGCTTGTTGTTGATGGTCTCGATCGTGTTTTCCAGCAACTCGCGACTGCCTTCAGCTGTTACGATTAAAGCAGATTCGATGGTTCCGCTTTCGATCATTGAGGCGGCGATGAGCATGCCATTTACAAATCCAAGACAAGCGTTGGATACGTCTATGAATTGAACGCTACTTGACAAAGCAAGTTCTCCGTGGACGTAAGCAGCGGTAGCAGGTTCCAATCGATCCCGACAGACTCCTCCGTGAACCAAAAGTCCAATTTTGTCTCTCGAAATCTTACTTTTTCCTAGCGCTTTTTTTGCAGCTTGAGAAGACTCCTGCGAAGGGACAAATGGGACGTCCCAGATTCGCCGCTCCCTGATGCCAGTCATCAGTTCAAGTCTCCCAACCGAAACTTTGAATTTCCTGTAAACCCCTTCAATAGCTCGTTCGATTGATTCAGAGCTTCTTATTTCTTCAGGGAGATGAAGCCCTATCGACTCTAAAACGACATTGTTGAAAATCATTTTCCCACCCTAGTCGAGTCTTGTTGCGGCTTCCACAATTTCTGAATCAAAATAGTTGGTGTCCATACCCGCATTTACCACAATTGCCTGAGCATTAATACCGCTTGATCGAGGGCTTAGCAGATATGCAACGGTATCAGCAACTTCTGTGACTGCGAGCGCGCGTTTTCGGTAAGTGAGTTTTTCGGCATAAAGGTAGTTTTTTAAATAACCAGGGATTCCTGCCGATGCTTTGGTTTTGAGGGGACCTGCGTTGACGGCATTGAAGCGAACTTCGGTGTCTGAACTGAATGCTTTAGCCAGATATCGAACGATTGTGTTGAGCGAAGCCTTGATAGGTGCCATGTAACCGTAATTCTCCGCAGTGATGTCGGTAGATGATATGCCAATCGTCACCACCGATGCTTGTTGCGCAAGTGTTGGTTTGAGTGCTTTGCAGATCTCTACTAATGAAAACGCGGAAATCTGCGAGGCCTGGAGGTAATCGGCTCTTTTAGTGTCATAAAACTTCCTAAAAGACTCATCGTAGTTTGCGAAAGCGATGGAATGAACGATGCCGTGAAGTTGGATTCCAGCATCAGCGACCGTCTTCCCAAGTGCTTGGATTTCATGCTCTTTTTCTACATCGCAACGGAAAAATCCTTTTGGCTCTGCAAAGTTGCTAACACTTTGCTCTCGTTCCGCATTTCTGACACAGAGGTAAACGTTGGCTCCTTCCTCAATAAGCGTCTTGGCGACAGCCCACCCCACGCTCTTTTTGTTCGATACTCCGAGAACGAGGAAATTTTGATCCTTAATTTTTAAAAAGCTCATTTGAATCGCTGCTCATTTCGCTGTGATTGTGAATTCAACATTCATCACCATTTCTCCAGCTTTATTAGTTGTCTTGCCTCTCATGATAAAGAAAGGACCCTTCTGCTCAAGGGGAACAATTTCCATTCGTATGACTTCGCCAGGTGTAACGAGTCTCTTGAATCTCGCCTGTCCGATTTTTGAAAGAATTGGTGTTTTTTTTTCGGAGCCATCATCCTTCATCAGTTCGGCAATGTAGATGCCGGCACTCTGGAAAACCGCTTCGCACATCAACACTCCAGGCATGATGGGTTGGGATGGATAATGACCTTTGAAAAACTCGAAATCTTCCCGAACTGTTAATTCGGTTACTACATGATCATCATTGAGTTCGATAATCTGATCGACAAATAGAAAAGGCTCACGATGTGGAATGTACTCTTTTACAGATTTCACTCCAAATACTCTGGAGATCCCTATCTATCAGTCAAGGTTTGGGTCACTAAAATGGCTTCCAGGCACTCAATTACACAAATATTGATCCGCTTTGTGGGCAGTCATAACGCCGTAATTGATCGTTCCCAGCCAACCAGACATGATGATGCCAACTGAACCTGCGTGATACAAGCCCTTGACGTGCTCTGGCAGAGACTGTGAAACTTCCAGTCCCTCAAATTTGGTACCAAAAGAAGCTCCATTCACATGCTGAGTGAAGTGATGAATCGTTCGTGGGGTTGCTGCCTCGACATGGTCGATCACTTCCCGAATGTTTGGTAAATACTGCTCAAGTTTTGTCAATGTGTCCTCAATCAGTCTTGCTTTTTCCTTCTCGTAGGCCGTGTCATCGAGATCAGCCCAATCCTTCCAAAGAGCATTTGTCGAAGCAACCACCGAGTACCTAGGAACTTTCGCATGTGGCCTAATTTCGGGATAGTAGAACGAAAAGGTGCGGCTTTTCGTGTGAAATTCTTTCAACGCATCGGAAGAAAAACCCTTCTCATCCGACACAAAAAGAAGATCTCCACAGTGAGGGATACTCTCGCCCTTTTTGATGCCCATATAAACCTGACAGGAACTATTGTTTAGTCTGATTTCCTCCGCCTTTGACTGAAATTCCTCCGCCAGCGAGTCATAGTTGTCAAGCATGTCCAATATAGTTCGCTTGAGGTTGGCATTCGAAAAAACGGCTTTGCAGCGAATCACTTTCCCTCCAGCTTCCACTCCCACTACTTTTTGTTGTCCACCCTTGGTTTCCGTAAGAATGCGATCTACACCTACCCGACGCCTGATGGTAACTCCTTTGTTTTCCAACTCTGCAATCATACTCTTGATGAGCTGATCAGTACCGCCTTCGAAGGTAAAAATTCCCTTTTTCATGAAGTTGGAGAAGACGATGCTATAGGTTAATGCGGGGTCTTCTTCACTTGATCCGTTTGCGTAGGTTATCGGTTCCAACAAGAGTCTGTGGATGTCCGAACGTCCTGGGAAAAACTCTTCGAATAGATCTTTCGCTGTTTGCCCATCGCTACTTTGGTAAAACTCCTGATTTCCTACCCTATCGTAAAAGGATTCGATGACTTCAGGTTTTACTGCAAAATCTTCAATCATCAGACGCGTAAAATCTGATTTCTCGTACGTTGTTTGAAGCTTGAATTGAGGATTGTCGAACCGGATGTCTTTCAGTTGAACAATCGAATCTGCAATTTCTTTGGTCCAATACCGACGACAAGACTTTTTCATTCCGACGGGAAACCCGTGAAGAGAAATGTCAAAAATGTGCCCACCTTTTCTTTTGAACCAAGTTGCCAGACCTCCCAGCTGGTAATGCTGCTCCAGCAAAAGAACTTTATGACCCGCTTTAGCTAGACATTGTGCTCCTGTGAGTCCGCCCAGTCCGCTGCCAATTACAACGACATCATAGGCATCTTCGATTCCCTCAAAACGTGCTTCAACCATAGCTAACTCTAAATTTCTTCTTCCTTCATCGCACAAAATGCCTTTTCTGCCACTTCGACAGCTTCGCGGATAGCTTCTTCATTGTGTGCAAGACTCATAAACCAATTATGATGGGGGTGAAACAAAACACCGTTTATCGCACTGAACTCTGAAAATCGCTGCATTTTTCTCAGGTCTGGATCGTTATCGAAGGAAATAATGGGGGTAGCGGTGGGTCCGTGGCACCGGATCTTCACGTCATTGGCTTTTGCCGCTTTAGCCAATCCGTCCAGAAGGCTTTGGCCGACGTTTGCCAACTTCTCCGGCACAGACTGATCTTTGATGATTTCAAGGCATTTTTTACACGCGGCGAGGGCGATTCCATCATTCCAGTAGCTCCCGGTCAGGAAGACTTTCCCTCCAGCGTCTTTTAAGTGTTCTTTGCCCACCGTGACTGAAACTGGGTAGCCGTTGCCGATCGCTTTGCAGTAGCAAGACAGGTCAGGTTTCCAACCGAATAGTCCGTGACTACCATTGTCACTAATTCTGAATCCCGCTCGAATATCGTCCATGATCAATACGATGGATTCCTTTTCACAAAGATCATTTACTGCCTCAACAAATGCAGTTTCGGGCATTTGGTTCGCCCCGAATGCAGGATGATGAAATGGCGTTACCATGATCGCTGCAACCTCTCCTTTGTGGGCTGAGGCAGTCTCCCTCAGGCTTTGAATGTCATTCCACTTAAAAGTGTGAACATGGCTTCGGTCTTCTTCGATAATCCCCCCAGGAGATGGGTTGGTCCAGGCATCGACTCCGTGATACGCACCCTTGATCACTAGCACCTTCTTTTTGCCGGTGGCCTGCCTGGCCACTTGCAGACTCCAGGTGGTCATGTCAGAACCGTTTTTTCCAAACACACACCAATCTGCGAAATCGATTCGAGCCACTAGCAATTCTGCCAGTTCGACCATGACCGTAGTGGGGTGGCTGTAAAGACCACCTTTTTTTCTTTCAGCATCTGCCGCTGCCTCTACTTCTGGATGCCGATGTCCTAGAATGACGGGACCATAGGCACACATGAAGTCGAGATAACGGTTCCCATCAACATCCCAAAGGTAGCAACCTTCGGCACGATCGACGTAGTAAGGAAAATAGTATGGAAGTGTAGCGGCGGGACTGGTGTGACCATACGTGCCACCGGGAATCACTTTTGTCGCACGCTCATACCATTCTAGGGATTGGGTTCTGGGTAGTTCAGTCTTGTTCACGCTAATCATGCATATCTGATTAATGCTCATACATTGTCAAACAGTTGCGCGAATTGAGGAGGAGTTTTGCTATGTGCTTGAAAATCAATGCGATGGTCACCGATTTTCAGTCCTTTCAGACGGATCTGTTTGGAGTGTAATAGCATTCGATTTATTCCAGTGTCCTTTCTGTAAAATGCGTTTCGTTTGAAGTTGCCATAGGTCTTGTCTCCGAGGATGGGGAGGTTTCTCGAGGAGGTTTGCACGCGAAGTTGATGAGTTCTGCCCGTATGAGGTTTTAAGCTAAGAAGCGTCAAATCCAGTTTCGAATTCCTCCCGATGATTTTCCAGGTGCATGAAGATTCCTGCCCTCCCCGTACAACTGTATTTCGGACTTGCGAGCCTCCCTTCGTTTTTTTGAGAGCGTCTTTCCAAACACCATTTTTGCCCCTGGGACTTCCAATCACTGCTGCCAGGTATTCTTTTTCAATTTCCCGCCCTTTGAAGTGCTTTTTTACCTCGGTTGCGACCTTTTCGCTCAAAGCACCAATTATTACTCCTGAAGTTGGAGAGTCCAACCTGTGGCAAATATAGAAGTAGCATCTTTCTTTCTCCTTGGAATACCAAACATAGGCTTCTTCTTTTTTGCTGAATTTGGAATTGATCAACGATTTCTTGAGATCACTGGGTTGATTAGGAACGGAGAGAACTCCTTCTGGCTTATCGAGTGCAACCAAACCCGATGGATGATACGCAATGATACTCGCCCCTTTTCCGAGAGGCAGGTCGTATGGTAAATCGAAAGCCACAATTTACAGATAGATGAATTTTAGAGTG
>JAKSBQ010000290.1 GCA_022361075.1 Opitutales bacterium
AAACCCAGGCCGCTGATGCAGGTGCAACCAACTTATCCTTCGTCACTCAAGAAGAGCAAAATCAGCGGAACAGTATTCCTTGTGTTTGTTGTAGACGAGGCAGGAAATGTGTTGGATCCGCAAGTCGAAAAATCAACACACAAAGAATTTTCGGCATCTGCACTATCATGCATCAAAAGATGGAAATTCCAGCCTGGTTACGTTGACGCGGAACCCGTTAAGGTGAGAGTGCGAGCTCCGATGATATTCAAAGTAAACTAAACAAAACTGCTTAGTTTTCTCTTCTCTGGCCCTTACCTTTCGGGCCACCACTTCGTTTACCTTTGTAATTGGATCGGCGGAAACCTCCTTTGCTGCCGCGTCGGCCAGGAGGGCCTCCTCCCTTGCGACGGAAATGACCTTTCTTTCCATCCCTGTAATGAGGTTTTGGAGAGGAAGGCTCTGTATCTTCCCGGATCTCTTGATTCTCCTTCGCTTCCGCTTCTTTGAGCATCGTGAAAAGTCCGTTCGCGATGTCAGTCGGTGTGTGACCTTGATCAAGCAAACGATCAAAAAGATTGCCGTACCGCTCAAAACGGTTCTCCTCAAGACGTAGCTTTAAATTCTCAAAGAGCTTGTTTTCCCTGAGTCCTTGTAGCTCTTCAACAGTTGGGATTTTCGCCCTTTTGATCGCGTGCTTGGTGTAACGCCCAATCGCTTCGAGTCGATGAATTTCTCGTCCGAATACAAAACTCACCGCTCTTCCGAATCGGCCAGCCCTTCCGGTGCGGCCGACGCGGTGCACGTAATCCTCAGGATCGTGCGGAATGTCGTAGTTGAAGACTACATCGATGTCATCAATATCCAATCCGCGGGCAGCCACATCGGTCGCAACAAGAAGTTCGACTTTACCTTCCCGGAATAGCTTAATCGTGCGCTCGCGGATGTTTTGGGGTATGTCTCCGTGGATTCTGTCCGCAGAATAACCCCGAGCCAGCAATGCTTCGCAGCACTCATCGACCATCACCTTCGTATTACAAAAGACAACGGCAAGCCTAGTCGGTTCGATGTCGAGCAATCGCGACAACACTTCGACTTTGGACCTGCTTCGCACTTCATAGTAGCATTGATCGATGGTAGAAACCGTCAGTTCCTTCTTCTTAACCCGAATTTCCTTCGGCTGGTTCGCGAATCGATGAATGAGCTTCTCCACCTCTCGATTCATCGTAGCCGAAAAGAACAAACTTTGCCTGTCCTCCGGCAGACTACCAAGGATCGTATTCATGTCGTCCTTGAAGCCCATGTCCAACATACGGTCAGCCTCATCGAGAACAACCATGCGGATCGCTCCGGTCTTCAGAACCTTTTTCTGGTAGAGATCCAGAAGCCTTCCTGGAGTGCCTACGACCAAATGAACACCGTCTTTCAATGACCGGATTTGACGCGAGATCGGAGCTCCACCGTAAACTGGAATTGCACTTAGGCCCTTTAGTTCAGATCCCAAACGGTGCACTTCCTCACACACCTGCACGCTTAGTTCTCTGGTTGGGCAAAGAATGAGCACCTGCGGTCTACGATCACTCAAATCAATACTCTCAAGAGCTGGTATCCCAAATGCCGCCGTTTTCCCGGAACCAGTTTCCGAAATTCCAAGAATGTCCTGTCCTTCATATGCAACCGGAATGGTGAGTGCCTGAATGCTCGAAGGGGTTTCAAAACCCAATTTCTGAACTGCTCGTTGGAGCTCGTGCGAGAGACCAAGCTCTCCAAAAGATTTTTCAATCATAGTTTCTGCTTCTATCAAATTATCCGCAGAGCTATGTCATTTTACCCGGCGAACGGCGTAGTCTTAACGGAGAGTGTCTAAATGCAACGTAATTCGCAGAAGAGATTTTCTACTCTTCTTTGAACTTCCGATAGATCACGGCGGTAATCATGCCCATGATCATGTATTGGAAAAGCGTTCCCATGAACCATCCGAGGGCCAAACGGACAGGAATATCAAGATAGACAAACTTCTCAATAGTTCCGGCAAAAGCCATCGCCATGCCAAAAATTAAACCAAACCGAACACCTTCTGCCCATCCTTTGCCGCGATATCCGCAACCGAAAAGATAGACAAAAACAAAACTGATGAGGAGATAACTCAAATACATGAGCGGCATCATCCCTCCTCGGACGCCTTCAACCCTCCAAACATCTTTGGTAATCTCATACAATTTCGACAAAACCACTCCATGCAAAAGCATGTTCAGAACAGCCACCGTAACAAAAGTCGCTAAAGATCCGATAATGAATGGTTTGGTTTTCATGGGTGCAGCCAGTGCGGATTATTAGAGGAAACTATTTAAATGCACCAAAAGCTCAAGAGGATTGTTTTACAAATTACCCTGAGCCGCAAGAATCTTTTGCATCTGTTCAGGCACACAGGAATTGAAGGATCAAACCTGGATCTCATGACCTGAATGCTTGCCAGTCACCGAATAGTCTCCAATCTTTGACCGAATGAACCCGCTTGATTTGGACATCACCATCAATCTTCCCGATTTATGGCAGCAGCAAGCGGTCAGAGAAATTCAGGACGGGAAAGATGTCATCGTAGACGCCCCAACAGGTGCGGGAAAAACCTATATCTTCGAATTATTGGTAGAATCCAAGAAGTTCAAGGGACAGCTCGTCTACACGGTTCCCACCCGAGCACTGGCAAACGATAAACTCCTCGAATGGAGGGAAAAAGGCTGGAACGTAGGGATCGCAACCGGTGACATCTCCGAAAACCCAGACGCTCCCGTCCTGGTCGCTACTCTCGAAACTCAAAAGAATCGTCTTTTCGAGAGGGAAGGACCCAAGCTTCTCGTCGTTGACGAATATCAAATGCTTGCGGATTCGAGTCGCGGAGTGAACTACGAGATCACCATCGCGATTGCACCCCTCACGACTCAGCTTCTTCTACTCAGCGGCAGTGTCGGGAATGCGTCGTCAGTTCAAAAGTGGCTGACCCGTCTGGGTCGAGAAGCTATTTTGATCAGTCACAAGGAGCGTCCAGTTCCTCAAGAACAAATTTACCTCGAAGCACTTCCTGACCGGATTTCCAAAAGCATCTACGGTTATTGGCCAAAGAATATAGCCAAGGCCCTTAAGGCCAATCTCGAGCCAATTCTAATCTTTGCACCTCAACGTAAGGACGCCGAGCGCATCGCGAGGCAGGTCGCATCCATGATGCCCGACGACGATCCGCTCGAACTCAATCCAGAACAGAAGAAACTGACTGATGACAAACTCAAGAAACTCCTGAAATCTCGAGTCGCCTACCACCACAGCGGTCTCAGTTACACGCAGCGGGCAGGGGTCATCGAGCCTCTGGCAAAGCATGGACAACTTCGAGTGGTAGTCGCCACCACTGGTCTCGGCTCAGGCATCAATTTCTCCATGAGATCAGTGATCGTGGCGGACCGGGACTATCGAATCGAAGAATCCAAAGTCCAACTTCGGCCGGATGAGTTACTGCAAATGTTCGGACGGGCTGGGCGACGTGGTAAGGACGATCGCGGTTACATCCTTGTTTTGCCTCAAAAACCTCGTCTGGAAGATGCCCACCCTATTCATCTTCGAAGGAGCAACGTACTGGATTGGTCATCCATTCTCAGGGCCATGCATCTTGCCGTCACTCAAGGCGATGAACCACTGGAAGCCGCCGAAAAGCTCGTAAACGATCTCTTCAGCGAAATACCTCCCGAACTCGGTAACTTAAAACAGGCAGATCCAACGCAATCGCACGCAACAAAGAGTCCAAAATCCACTCCCTCCGCTGAAAAATCAAGAAAGGATTTGTCGATCCAAATGCTGAATTCGAAAGGGGAATGGGAGCGTCAAAAAGGACCTGTTGCTGTTCCGTTAAGCGAAACCGTGTTTTACCACAAAAAGAGATGGAAGTCCTCTACCTCTGTCGCTGCAGCCCTCCAATATTTCGATCTAGGAACCGTCTGTATTTTACAGAAGTCCGCTCCCCGAATTTACGGACACGATTGGGTAGTCGCTCAATTTCCGAAGGAGGGACACGACCCTCACTCTCTGATT
>JAKSBQ010000419.1 GCA_022361075.1 Opitutales bacterium
ATTCAGCCACTCGCTCGTCTGGTACGACCTACCGCGAAGAAGAAGGGACTGATTAACAAAGCCAAACGCTTCCTTGAGGGGATGGAATACTCTCCAACGCTTGGACACGCCAGGTGGCGGGTCTTCATGAGCGAAATGCTGTCTCAGAACCTGTTCACAACCGATGCATGGGATCACATCCAGCGTCCTGCTACTTCTCACATCGAAAAGCTCTTCAACGAAGCCGGAAACAGAGGTGATCTGAACCGCACGCTATACGTCGACGTGAAGAGTTATCTGGTGGATAACTGTCTGACAAAGGTGGATCGTATGTCGATGGCGACGTCTCTCGAGTCCCGCGTTCCCTTTCTCAGCCCTAATGTGGTCGAACTCGCTTTCAGACTTCCAGAGCGTTACAAAGTAGGAGCTTCAAAAACTAAAATTCTTCTGAAGGAGGTCGCCGCTCGTCATATCCCAAAAGAGTGCATTTATCGACCGAAAGAAGGTTTTAGCATCCCCATCAAAAAATGGCTCACTCATGAATTCAAGGGGTTGATGGAAGACCTACTTGAATCATCAAAAATAAGAGCTGACGGTATATTCTCCTCCGACGAAATTGAAAGGCTCAAGAAAGAACACCTGAATGGAGTTGCCAACCATAGTCACATCCTATGGTCTTTGATGGTATTTCACACGTGGAAGTCGCGTTGGATGGAAAGCAATTGAATTGATTTCCAGACTTCAAGGCATCAACGGTCAGTTTTGACACCAACTGAGCATCAATGGAACGGAACCCTCAACTAGCAACTGAAAGTAATTACGATCTGATCATAGTAGGCGGAGGAGTCTACGGAATTTCTGTGGCCCTAATGGCATCTCTCAACGGACTCAAACCTCTACTGTTAGACAAGAGCGATTTCGGTTCAGAAACCACTTTCAACAGTCTTCGCATCGTCCACGGAGGCCTACGTTACCTGCAAAAGCTTGATCTTCACCGTTTCAAAGAATCCGTTCAGGAACGTCGTTGGTTTTTCAGGAATTTCCCAGGTCTTGTGGAACCAATTCCTTGTCTCATGCCGCTTTACGGGAAAGGCTTGAAACGTAGAGTAGTGTTTGGTCCGGCTCTTATGCTAAACGATCTTCTTTCCTCACATCGCAACAAAGGTGTGCAAGAAACAGTTCACTTGAAAAACGGCTATTTGGTAAATTCTAAAAAGGTCCAAACAATCTTTCCAGGTGTAGACACTGAGGGATTGCAAGGTGGTGCCGTCTGGTTTGATGGTTCCATGCCGGATTCTCAAATCATCGTCAATGAAATGCTCAAAGTAGCCGTTGCAAATGGTGCAACTGCATTGAACTACTGTGAGGCGCAGTCCCTAATTTTTGAAAACGATACTTTGAAGGGTATCCGGGTAAAAGAGGAACGTACTGGGGAAAACCTAGAGTACAAAGCACCGATCATCATCAATGCCGCGGGTCCATGGTGCCGCTCTCTCGGCAAGTCTTTTGATACGGAACATGAAAACCTGTTTTACAAATCCATCGCATGGAATGCGGTCTTTGACCGGAAACAACTTTCAGATCACTCAATTGCGTTGACACCAAAAACTGAGGGTGCCCAAACCTATTTCCTGAGACCTTGGAAAGGTAAACTCTTTGCCGGAACGATTCATGAGGCATGCGACAAAGACACGTCGGATTCCATCCCTTCAGAGGAATCCATCCAGAAGTTTATCGACAACCTTAATTTCGCCATTCCTGAGCTAGATCTGAAACTTGATGAAGTCATCCGAATCTACTCGGGATTTTTACCTGCGACAGAAGAGAACAAAGACAAAATTTCCGTTAGAGAAGTGATCATCGACCAC
>JAKSBQ010000445.1 GCA_022361075.1 Opitutales bacterium
CCTTCTTCAGAAGCAATTCATCGATTTTCGCAATCGTCTGGTAGCCGATGGACTGAACGTATTCAACAGCTCTGCCCAAGCCAATCGCTCCCGAAATGTGAGGAGTTCCCGCCTCAAATTTGGAGGGAGGTTCCGAAAAAGTCGTGCCTTCGAAAGAAACCCTATGAATCATGTCCCCTCCACCTTGATACGGTGGGATCGCCTTCAAAATTTCCTCTCGAGCCCAGAGTATGCCGATTCCGGTTGGACCAAACAACTTGTGACCCGAGAAGACATAAGCATCGCAATCTAAATCGGTCACGTTGACCGCAAAATGGCTCAGCGCCTGGGAACCATCGATCAAAGTGAACACTCCATTCGCTTTCGCCAACTTCACCAAAGGTTCAACGTCCACTCTTACTCCAATCGCATTGGAGACGTGAACCAACGACAAGCACTTCACCTGACCGCTCTTTATCTTTTCCTCCGCAAACGAGAGGTCCAGATTACCGACATCGTCGATCGGTATCGGTAATACTTCCGCTCCTGTGGCTTCGGCAACCAATTGCCAGGGAACGATGTTTGCATGATGCTCCATTTCAGAAACCAAAATGAAGTCTCCTTTCGCCAGATTTTGTCCACCCCAGCACGATGCGATAAGATTAATCGACTCCGTTGCGCCCCGCGTAAAGACCACCTCCGCATCCGATCTTGCTCCAATAAATCCAGCGATTCTTTTCCTCGCCTCCTCATAAGCACTCGTTGCCTTTTCACTAAGCTCATAAAGCCCCCGATGGATGTTCGCATTGTAATTGACGTAGAAGTCCGTGATCGCATCCAACACACAACGGGGTTTGTGCGTCGTGGCCGCATTATCCAGAAAGATCCAATAATCCGGATCATCCATCGATTTGCCGTAAAATGGAAAATCTCCGCGAATTTGCGTGATTTTTTCCAACAAGGCGTCCCCCATTAATTCACTCTCCATAGTTATGCTTTTTAGAGATACGCGAGCGAATTGCAACTAGGCTCGAAAGATCCTAATTGTTGCTCAGCGTGCGAATGATGGTCTGCAATCTCCGAGTCTCCTGGATGGAACTGTCCAGCTGCGCCGCGATGTTTTCGTTTACAGATTCCAGAGTATTCGCCCGATTGGTTTCATCCAGCAATCGTTGTTCAATGTCAGAAAGTTCGCCTCTCAGGGATTTGATTTGCTCATTGAGCACGTCCACATCTTTCTCCGCATCCTTCATGCGTCCTTCAGCTTTTGCCAAAGCTTCTTCGAGAAAATTATTTTTGGATCTAAGGTCAGTGATGTCCTGCTCAAAGGAGATGACTTTTTCTTCGTATTGGGCAATCGTCTTTCGCTCGGTTAGCAGAGACTGTTTATAGTTCTCAACTTCCGCTTCGAGCTCACTGTTCCCTCCTGGAAAATCCCCCACAATCAAAAGATAAAACCAAGGAGATGAGGCAACAATTACAATGAAGGCACCGAATACAATTTTTCCCATGTCACTCGACGATAGGAATTTTCCCAAAAGACTCAATACTAGGTTTTAACCCGAATTCCTCTTCTGATGTAAGTGGGAACGTCCAAATCGATTCCATTCCAGTTGTTTGACGGAGTATTCTCAAAATAACCTCTGTTACTCTCTCGTAAGATGTGATCGAAGAACCCTTGCGAATCGTCAGGGGCTGTCACTTCCGCCGCCTTTTTTGATTTCGATTTCCCGCGCTTAGGCGACTTCTTTCGAACACTTGGGGTGGCCTTTTCTGATGTCGGTGCAGCCGCAAGATCCGAAAGCTCGAACTGCCGCCCGAGATGGATGTTGAGGTAAGCCACCACCGTGCAGTCTTCCCGCCCGGGATCGATGCACGCTCCAAAGAAGCTTTTCTCTGGTTTTCCAACAAGGTCTGAAAGTGTTTTATTAACAAGGCTTACATCGTCCACAGCCAAAGATTTGGAACCGACAATGCTCACCAACGACCGATCCACACGAAACTCCCCGTTTGGAAACTTTTCTACGAGCCGCTCCTTAATCTGTTCCACACACGCGGCCGGATCTTTCCCCCGAACCGAAAAGACAATCGTCTTGCAAATATCGAGATCAAATACCGCCAGCAACGTTTTGAAACCAAACTCATACAAGCCCTCTTCAAACAAAAGAAAGCACAGATTCATGACTGCCACCTGCAGCTCCTGGTTTCCTTGTTCAATCGCTTTGTGCGCGAGTCCAGCTTCGTCCAGCCAAGGCAGGTAGTCGTCGCACTCAAACGTTGGTGCCGCGATCGAGTTTTCACGAAGCCGATTCAACGCTTGTTTAGCCGATTCCATGCATTTTCGACCTTGGAAAGAAAAGGGCATCTTGCAGAAGGAAATAACCGGAACCCCACGGGTCTGGCAAAACTTAGCCAGTTCAGGCGCAAACCCAGATGCAAATCCGCCCCCTAGCGAAGAGACCAGAATCACGAGTTCTTTTCCGGCAATGAGATCACTACAAAGCTCCTGCTCCTGCAGAAAAACCGACCTCCCAAGGTCCGATTGTCCGCCACATCCGAAGCCGTGGGTAATTTTCACGCCAAGCACTTCAGGCTTCATGGACTCGATTTCTTCATATCCTGAAAGCGATTCCACACTGCTGTCCCACAGGCGACATTCGATCTCCCACTGTTGAGGAACATCCAACGCGGCAACCATTCTACAACCCTCATCACCTAAGCCGATGATGGCTACCTTGTTTTCTGAAACTGGTGTAAGACTGACTGCCATAAAATACTACCTGTGCAATAATCCTGAAAAACGGCTGAACAAACTTCTCTGCCTGGGTTGTTCGGGTAAATCCCCACTCACGTCTGAAAACGCAAATTGGAGCAAACCAATCACAGAACTCATCTCCGGTCCCTGAAGTTCGGGAATCACCCAGTCGGGATTACGTCCCATCCGCACTGGCATCTTAAGAGTCTGATGGGCCAATGCTTCGATCGCGGTCAAACGACTAGTTCCTCCAGTCAAAACGACAGAACCCGACAACTTATATTCGCTGAGAATGGGATCAATGTCGTGCTTCACCACTTGAAAAAGCTCTTCCAGTCGGGCGTGAACCACCTTTTGAATCGTGCGACGTGAGATCTTCCGGTCACCGATACTGAGGTCACCCCTCATCCAGACCATTTCATCAGTTTCATCCTCTCGAATAACCGCCTTGGCCTGCTCAATTTTGATTTGCTCTGCATTTTCCCAGGGGATTCTAAAAGCCAGGCTGAGGTCGTTTGTGATGTGATCACCGCCCACGTCGATGACCCCGGTCCGCAAAACGTATCCATCAGAATATACTGCGTAATCCGTGCTTCCACCACCGATGTCCAGAACCACAATTCCTTTTTCTTTTTCATCATCGGTCGCCACTACTCGACCCGATGCCAACCCCGCAAGGAACACCTCATCGACCTTCACCATGAAGCTGTTTACAATCTCGATTTGGCGTTTCAACAATACTTCGTCTGCGTGGACCGCCCAATAGTTTGCCTGCAATTCATTGCCTTTTACCGAGTAAGGCTCATCCACTCTCACCCCATCCACTTCGAACGGATTGCGCATGAACTGCACGTAGACCCGTCCGTCAGGGAGTTGACGTCGTTTTGCTTCTTCCTGAGCCCGGTTCACGTCATACTCGGTCACCACTTTTGCCATGTGGCTGATCTGTGCTTTGCCAACCTGTCGTTCACCTTGAATGTCAGATCCGGTTACGGTCATATAGACCGTTTTCAGATTCACCCCCGCACTTTTCTCAGCATCGGTGATCGCCATGTGCACGCAGCGATTCGCTTTCTTTGCATCGTAAATCCTGCCTTTTTTAATTCCTTCTGACGGGACCACCGCGCTGCCGATGATGTTAAGTCTGTAGGTATCAATCACCTCCGCGATAAGAACCGCGACTTTGGTTGTGCCCATCTCGAGGGCTCCGATGATTTTACTTTCAGCCATTCAGTGAGTTTCGATACTTCTCTCTATCAATCACATCCGTGTTTGGGGCACAAGGATTTAACGTATGATTACTTCCTCACCAATCGATAAATCGATCTCACGTGATGAAATGAGCGAACTGATTCGGGAAGACCTCAAAATGCCTTTCAATCGTAAAACCTGAGCTTCAATATTCGAGACTCCAAATCGAACGAATTTTAGTTTCTTCCCTCTGAGAATATAAGCCGCTCCCAGCTCTGCGATGCCTTGATCATACTCTTCAAAAGACAACGTTTTTAGATCTTCATAAACCTCGGGTACCTCGTGCTTCAAAACTTGCAGCAAGTGATATCCCCCCTCCACACCTTCGATTTTTGTTCGTCCATTTTCAATTAATGGCAAGGACACTCCATCAATAAAAGGCAGCCCAAGTGTTGCAGATTCCTCCTCATCTTCAGGTTTGAAAATAACTCCGTTTGGGTCCACGACCCAAAACGCCTCTTGTCCCTCAGGATCGAGCGAAGCAAGAGCCAGGATCGGCAAACGCTCCAAAATTCGGATGTTTAACTGATCGGGAAAATCCTTGCTGATCCGGATGTCAGCAACAGGTGCATACTTCTCCAACTCGTTTTGCAATTCCGGCAACGAGATCTTCTCGAGTGGCTTTTTAACTAATTCTCCAAGCCTCTCGAGAATCAGGGTTTCTGAAAGATTGTAATTTCCGCTGATCAAAACCTTCGCGTAATTTTCTTCCCTGATGACCTCTTCTTTGGCCCCTATACTTTCAAAGCTTTTTAGCCAGAAAAACCCATAAGCTATCCCAAAAACCAGGACAACGATGGCCGCAGTAATTCCGACCTTAGTCAAAATTCGCTTTCGAACGACCGGACTGCTGATGTCTGGCTTCAATTTTTGCCCCTCACGCTTCCACTCGTAAGTGGGCTCTTTCACTTTCTTCTTCGGAGGCATTTCTAAACCTGTTTATTGCCGAACCGCTTTAATGCGGGTTGGCACATCTCCACCACTAAACTCGCAAAATCAAATCCGTGAACAGAAGCACTTTTGGGTAACAAACTAGATGGTGTCATCCCAGGATGGGTGTTCACCTCAAGAAAACACCACTCTTTCAAGTCCGAACATCGCATAAAATCAATTCTTGCAAAATCCTGACAACCGCACGCTTCGAAGATATGCAGCGCCCGCCGCTGAACCTCCTCAGTTTCCTCAGAGCTTACTTTCGCAGGACAAACATACTCAGTAGAATCACTGTGATATTTTTGTTGATAGTCGTAATGACTGTCCTCTGGGACAATGATTTCGACAACTCCCATCGCTTTACCGTTTAGCACACCAATCGAAAATTCCCTTCCCGAAACTCTCCTTTCGATCAGCCAGGGCGAGAGGTCTTTGTCGAGATCCTTGGAAATTTGTGCGAGATTCTCAGCTCCTTCAACGAACTGCAGCCCAACACTACTCCCCTTTCCTACGGGTTTTACCACTAAATGGTCCCCTAGAGTCTCAACCACTTGTGCAGAATCGATTTCCTCCCGTGAGTTAAACACCAGTCCTCCGACAATCGGATATCCCAGAGAACTCACGATCCTTTTGGATTCGGCTTTGTCGATGCATGTCTGACACCCCTCACTGCCGGTCCCGCAAAAAATGAAGTGTCTTTCCTCCAACATCGATTGAAACGCTCCATCCTCCCCGAAATCTCCGTGGAGCACCGGAAAAACGATTCCCTTTTCTGGCCTCAAGCTCTCAGGAAAGCTCTCCGAATCTATTTCCAACACTGAAACCTGATCACCCAGCTCATTTCGGAGGGCTTCAAACACTTCCCTACCCGAAACTCTGGAAACTTCTCGTTCCGGTCCGACGCCTCCGTAAACTACTGTAATGGACGGTTTATTCATGGTCTAGAAACGTTTGATTTCCTGCTCCAGGGTAACTCCGTGAACCGACTTCACCCGGTCCTTCACATGTTGCAGGAGTGAGACCACATCCTCGGCTTTCGCATGTTTCTCAGTCACCAGAAAATTCGCATGTTTTTCCGAAACTCTCGCGTTGCCCACACGAACGCCTTTCAGCCCGGCAGTCTCAATCAATCGCCCCGCATAATCCCCATCCGGATTTTTAAACATACAACCCGCGCTGGGCTCGGCCGGTTGAGATGCCAGGCGTTTGCTTCTGTTGGCTTCAATCGCCTGAGCGATCAGATTCGGATCAGTTTTTCCAGTTGCTTCAACAACAACCGAGATGACGATCAGATCTTCCACTGAACTGCAATTGCGATACGAATAATTCAGTTCTTCGTTGGAGAACCGATGGACTTTCCCCGTCAAATCGAGCGCGACAAGCTCTACAATCCTATCGCAAAACTCTTGCCCCATCGCTCCCGCGTTCATGCGTGCTGCCCCACCTACACTGCCAGGAATCCCGTCACCAAACTCAAGGCCGCTCAATCCATGTTTGGTCGCATGTCGGGCCAAAGCTTTTAGGGATACACCCGCTCCAACGTGTGTGTGTAGGTCAGAAAATTGCTCAATCTTGTTCCATGGGTTCTTCCCCAGGTGGATCGTCAATCCTTCCACCGTATCTTCCTCAATCAAGAGGTTAGAACCTTTGCCAATAACCCTCACATTTACGCCACACAGATCTGCTGTTTTCAGTGCCAACTGCAGGTCCGCCAGATTTGCGGGTTCGAAATAATATTCTGCAGAACCACCGACATTCAGTGTGACTTTTTTCTTCAGCGGCTCCTCTTTCGAAAAAAAGCTCTTTGCTCCTATTCGAGCCTCTAAATACTGATACCAATGCGGTTCAAAACCTTCTTTGCGCTGCTGGAAGTGGGAAACTATGTAATCTGTCCAAAACTGAATGTCGCCTGCCCCCACGAACTGCCACACAACAGGTTCGCCGGCCAAAAAGTCTTTCTCAATCAATCGAATCAACTGACTAACACTGCCAACCAATTCAACATCCGCTTTTTGCTCCTGAAGTGTTTTTCGTAAACTCTCTGAACTTCCCTCAGCATCCTCTTTTTCAAAAGCCCCATACTCCTTGATGAGAAACACCTTTTCATCTTTCAATGCCTTAACAAAGTCATCTTTGAGAGCCTTTGTTCGGGAGTAGCGGTGTGGTTGAAAGACCAAACGAATTTCCGCCTCTTTGAATCTGTTCCGGGTATGCTTGATCAGCGCAGAGAGCTCAGTGGGATGATGGGCGTAGTCTGCCAAGATCTGAAAATCATCATTAATTGCCCAAAAGTCTTGTCTCCGTTTCACCAAAGATTCCTTTGGCGGAACCCACCCCCCCGAGCGAACTTCATTGTCAACGATTAGAGAGTGAACAGCACTTTTTGCCAATTGCCAGTTTTGTTCATCAAAGACCAATCCATCACCCTCGACTAACTGAACGTCAATATTCTCACCCGCGCCTTCCAACACGTCATTCGATTCACCGAGAAACAATGATTTCTCAGTTCGTTTTACCAAGGAAGCAAAGGTTTCTAAAAGTTCATTCTCGTTTTGATAACTGTCCACATGATCGAGGTCCAGATTCGTGATGATCGTTTGGTAAGGGCTAAATCCGTCGATGGTCCGGTCACTTTCGTCCACTTCAAGAATCAAGTAACCATCAGTCGCTACAAATTTAGCTGGGGGTCGTAGATCCTCTTTAAAAAGTCCTCCCAAAATGTAGGAACAGTTTAGCCCCACGTTCTCAGCCAAATAAATCAGATTCGCCGCGGTAGATGTTTTGCCATGGCTACCCGCTACCACGATGGATTTATACTGATTCGAGATCTGCGCCAGCAACTCTCCACGATACCAAAAATTCGCATCCGGGTATTCCTTTTTAATCTGCTCAACTCTTTCGACATCCCTTCTTAAGGCACTGGATAACACAACGTCGGTAATCTTCTCCAAACCAAGTGGATGCTCACGGGTTTGCACAGCAGACTTTTCCAGCAGATCCAAAACCTCTTTCACCGGATAGTCATCAACCCCAATAACCTGATCACCTCTACCCGCTAGAAATACCGAAAGTGGAGCCATGCCCATACCGCAGACTCCCAACATTAAATAGCGCCTTTCCTCTACACCTGACATTCTTTTAAACCTTCAGAAAACAGCTTCAACAGGTTATCAATTTTGTTACCCTTATCCCATTCCTGCTGCGCACATTTCATCATTTCTCGGCGATGCTCCGAGTTCAACAAATCTCTCAGAGTTTCCTCCAGTCGAACAAGATTGTTCTGCTCGACTGTAGTGGAGCATCCAGCCTGTTCAAACGACTTAGCATTCTCGAATTGGTGGTCATCCGCCGAAGTTGGTAAAGGCACCAAAATCGCTGGACACCTGCAATGCGCGAGTTCCGCGATCGTTCCAGCCCCCGACCGGGCAATTACAACGTCTGTTTTTCGATAAAGTGAAGACATGTCTTCTACAAACCGTATCCACTCGACATCCACACTCGAAGCCTTAGGTATTTGATTTAGTGGCCCGCATATTCCGTAAAACTTTATTCCCTCATAATCCGCGAATTTCAGCTCACTCAACCAATTATTTAGGGCAGTCGCACCCTGGCTTCCTCCCAACACGAGCACCGTTTTTGCGCCAGCCGAAGTCGCTTCTTTTCTACCCTCATACTCGAGATTTCGCAAAGGAAAGCCCGTCAAATAGTAGTTAGGTCGGCTTTCATCGTGCATTAGCAGTCTCGTCACAAAGACATTTTGGCATAACCTTCCCAACCAACGGGTTACCCTTCCCGAAACCGAATTCGATTCGTGGATGTAAACCTGTTTTCCAAACAACGCTCCGACAACTACCGACGGTATGGAGCCGAATCCGCCTGTAGCCAGAACTTTTTTTGGCTGAAATTGATGCATCGCCCAGATTGTTTTGCACAGCGCCACCAACCAATTTTCAAAAAATGCTACCGACAGGCCCTTTAAACCCACAAACGCCACTGCTGGAATCCCATCAAATTCACAATCGGCATGTGCATTTCGCATTACTTGATCCACCTGTTTTTCAGTGGTCAAAATTCGGTTTTGAATATTCCTGGAACTGAGGACCCTGCTAATCGCAATCGCCGGTGCCAGATGTCCTCCAGAACCTCCCGAAGCAAGCATCACCCTGTTCATACTTCGCGAGCTTTTGTAACCGGTGAGTGATCACAGTTTCGCCAGGCACAAAGTAACACACCTACCATCAAAAACGAGGACACCAAATTTGCGCCTCCATAACTGATAAAGGGCAACGAGATGCCTTTTGTAGGCAGTAGTCCTGTAACCACACCGATATTGAAAATGGATTGATAAACCAGAAAACCAGCGACACCTATCATCACCAGGAACCAATACATACCCGGCGCGTTTTTGATCATCCGAATAATCGCAAAAAACAAAAGCGCGAACAAAACTACAATCGCACAGGTCGCGAATAGTCCTAATTCCTCACCGATAACCGGAAAAATAAAATCGGTGTGCGCTTCCGGCAGAAAAGCCTGCTTCTGCCTTCCATTTCCTATACCAAGGCCACCCACACCCCCGGAACCGTATGCCAAGAGTCCCTGATAAAGCTGATAAGCGCCATCATTCTTGTTTCCTTCAATATCCAGAAATGAGGTGATGCGTTTCCATCGAATTGGATCGTTGTAGATCAGAACCAAAAACGCACCCACACCAAGCGTCATGGATCCAATCAACGCATCCAGTCGCGCACCCCATAGATACAGCATCGTGAAACCGACTGCTCCAAATAAAAATGCAGTTCCGAAATCCGGCTCAAGGATCAATAATCCGACAAACACACCGATTATGCACGCCGGAACCATGAAACCTAAAAGCCAACTCTTCTTGTGACGTTGCATCGTTGTGAGGTAATGCGCAAAACCTATGACGAACAATACCTTCGCCACTTCCGAAAACTGAAATCGGCTCACACCAAGACTCAACCATCTGCTGGCCCCATTCACTTTCACACCAATTCCGGGAATCAGCACAAGCACCAACCCAAGCAGCGCTACGCCCAGTCCAAGGTAGGCCACGTTTCTCAAAAATTGCTCTTTCACAAACGCAGCCGCTAACATGAGCCCGACAGCAACCGCGAGAAGTGCAATCTGTTTATTCAAAATGTTTACGGGGACCACTAGTGATCCCCGCAAGGCGCTGTACAAACACACCAACCCAAGCCCGGCTAAAAGCACAGCGCACATCACACACGTGATCACCGGGAAATTCTTTTTCCAGCGACTATCCATCCATTGGTTTACTCATTGAGGAAGACAGGAATAGATGGATCAGGATCCGATTCTAATCACAGGATAGTCTTCAAATCTTACCATTTCTGACGGTTCTTCAGTCGCTTCTGGTTCAACATTTTCTTCATTCGTTGCGACCGCTTCGGTGTCAGTTTCATTGAAATTGTTCAGCTCCGCCATTTGAGTTCTCATCTGTTCAGGATTCACCACCTTAAGTGTCGCGCCCACTTTCAGCATCCTCGGATTGCGAATGTCATTCAGATGAAGAAGGTCTGCAACATTCATGTTGTATTTACGTGCAATTAAACCCGGATACTCTCCTGGCTGAACCGTGTGTTCCAAATAGCGAGAGTCTTCAAATTGCTCAACTGGCACATCATTGAAAGCCGTGTTGAAAGATGAAGCAGGTGTCTCCACGGGACCTTGGTATTTGCCAGGAATCTTGATTTTCTGACCCACGATGATCAGTAGCTTGTCCAGGTTGTTGAGCTTCTTAATTTCTTCTACCGAGGTGTTGTTTTGCATCGCAATGATGTAAAGAGAATCACCTGGTTGCACTTCGTAGATTCCTTCACCTGTTTCAATCACCTGCGTTTCCTTTTTTGGAGCGAGCAATTCTTCTTTATCCGTAGAAGCCACCGAGTTCACAATTTCAGGCTTTTCTTCCAGAATCTTCGTGTCCTCGACTTCTGCGACTGCTACTACTGGCTCCTCATATTCAGGAGTTTCTTTCACTGGCTCAACAGGAGTATCGATCGCGGCTACTACAGGAGCGACTTGTCCCGGGATCAGTAGAACCTGCCCAGGGTGAATTCGATCTTTTTGGTTGAGTCCGTTGTAACGAATCAAATCTTTCATTGAGACGTTGTTACGAGTAGCGATCGTCCAAAGGCTGTCTCCTCGAGACACAGTGTATTCGAAGTGATCATTGCCTTCGCGATAAACAGACGCTACCTCAGTCTCGCGACCTGCAGGGTTGTTGAAATCTTCGTTATTCAGTGTTTCGGAATATTCGAGCGAACGATTTACTTTGTCCTCCGCGACCAAGCTACGATCGTAAGATTTCACTACGTTCTGAGGGTTACTCTTTTTTTCCTTCTTCGTATTCGTCACCCACAGTCCTGAGCGAGTCGAATCTCCCATTGGACGCATCGCTTGCGCGGTTTCAGTCTTCGAAACGGTATTGCATCCTGGTTGAAGCACTAACATGACCAACAAGGTCATATGTAGCACAATTACTAAGCTGAATACTTTTAGTATTTTCATGATTTGGTGTGTTGATAGTTTATGTGTGTTGGGTTGTGTTGGGTATGAAATGCAAAATGCTTGTGAACGCTCTCCACAAACTGATGGCCCCTGTCTGCGTAGCCTTTAAATTGGTCAAAACTTGCAAATCCCGGTGAGAGCACGACGTTCGATCCCGGGTGGCTCTCGATTTTTAAAACCTGCATCGCCTGATCGAGGTCATCTACCAAATACGTCACTACTCCCTCTTCGGTGAGTTGGCTGTTTAGCTTCTCCGAGACCTCTCCGAATACCACCGCCACCTTAATACTTGGCGCTATTCTTGCCACAAATTCATCCAGGTTTGCGCCCTTTTCCAGGCCACCACCTATCCAAATGACAGGTTCATAAAACGAGTCTAAGGCCGCCTCAACCGCATGAAAGTTCGTCGCTTTCGAGTCGTTCCAGAAACGGACTCCAGCATAGCTCCCAACAAACTCCAAACGGTGCGGTAAGAATGGAAACTTCGAGACGACTTCATCTACTTTCGTTTCGTCAAAACCAAGCTGTTCAATGAAACTTTTGACATACTGCACATTGAGTCGATTCACTGCGCTCAAGTTTGGGTTTCCTTTTGCATCGTACAAATGCTCCTTCACCAGGCCTGCGACCATTGGCATCTCTTTTTCGAAGGCTTTCGCGTGCTCGAGTACACCCGAACCCATCACAATCGGTCCATCGTTTACCTGACACAGAGCATTCCATTTCGCGTCAAAATAAGCAGGCATACTCCCATGCCAATCCAAGTGATCTTCTGCGAAATTACTCCAGATGATTCCGTCCGCTCTGAGAGAGTCAAAATTCCAGGCTTGAAAGGAACTGACTTCGATCACCGCCACACTATCCGATCCTCCCCCATATTTGTAGTGCTCGGAAAATGGAATGCCGATGTTCCCATAGGCCCTCGCTTCAATCCCAAGGTTTAGCAAAACCTCTGTCAGTAGTTGGGTGATAGTGGATTTTCCGTTTGTCCCGGTTACCAGATAGATCTGCCCTTCCCAACTTTTCGATGCAAACTCGATTTCCCCAAGCACCATGCAGCCAGCTTCTTTCGCAGTAAGAAACCACTGGTGGCTCGGAGGGAATCCGGGGCTATTCACGATGAGAGAATGTTTCGCAGCCTGTTCGTGTGTGAAGACTGCCCTTTCCGGGTCTTCACTTCGTTCATCATAGATGACACTTTCTCCCCCAAGGCGTTTGATCAGCCTTGAAATGGCCACACCACTGACTCCCCCGCCAAAAATTCCTATTGGCGAGTTATTCTTAATCCAATCTGTTGAACTTAAATTCATGAGACTAGATCACAAACAGCCAGACTCCCGCTAGCGCGAAAAGTGAAGACATAATCCAGAATCGCGTCACCACCTGCGACTCTGGCCAACCTGCAACCTCAAAGTGATGGTGGATTGGCGAGATGTGAAAAATTCTTTTCCCCGTCAGTTGAAAAGATGCGACCTGAAGGATTACCGAAAGACCCTCGATCACGAAGATGCCCCCAATCAAAAACAGAATGATCGGTTGGTTCAGCATGAAGGCCACAATTCCGATCAACCCTCCGATGCTGAGCGAACCCGTATCTCCCATGAAGATCTTGGCTGGATGACCATTAAACCAAAGGAACCCAAAACCACTTCCAACTAGTGCCACACACAAGATCGCCATTTCACCCGCATGCTGAATGTGGATGACATTTAGTTCTGCCGAAAAGAACGGACTACCGACAAGCACTGCAATAACACCAAGCGCTAACAAAGTGCTAATGGAGCACCCAATCGCCAACCCATCCGCACCATCAGTCAAATTGACCGTGTTGCTCGTAGCAATGAGAACCATGGTTAGGAGACCGAAGGTCATCCAGATTGGCATTTCAGGCATAAAGGCAACCTCGGTCATAGGAATCCATAATTCGCGGACATGATTCGCACTCTGCTCGCTTCCCAAAAGCATGAGCAAAGAGATGACCGAGATTACCAGCTGCCCTAGTAATTTGAACTTGCCGTCCAAACCACGTTTATTTCGCTTACTAACTTTAAGGAAATCATCGATAAACCCGATGACTCCGAACCCCAAAAATACGGTCAAACCGCAAAGTAAATAGATGTCCCATCGCGCCCAGAATGCTGCGGAAATCGCTGTTGCCAAAACGATCAAAACTCCACCCATCGTAACTGTGTTTTTCTTGGAAGCGTGAAGTTCATTGAGTTTACCCATATGTTGATCATGGCGGATCACTTCTTTAAGCTTCCTTCCCAACATTAAGTTGTAGAAAGGCCTGAACAGTAGAAATGTCAGCAGGAGCGACGTAATCCCTGACAAACCCAGTCGGATCGCCCAACTGAGTTCCATCAAATTGGCTTTGAACGAAACTAAACTATCCAAAAGACCTAGCATAGGTTACCTGCCTCCAAAACTACCTTTTGCGCGTTGTTGGGGATCAACGTTTCCAAACGGTTCATACGACTCCCCTTGAGAAAAACTGCGCCTTCGAAGTGTCCCACTTTTTCCACAGCTTCAGACACATCGGATAATTTCACGATCTGCTCCTGCTCGACTCCGTTTTTCATAAGGCCCGTAGCGTAATCGGACGCAAAATCACCTACGCACACTACCTGATCGCTTGGTCGAACCCTAAGATCCTCCCCTAATTTTTGGTGATATTGCGAAGCAAATTGACCCAGTTCATACATGGAACCGAGCACAAAAAGTCGTGGGAGTTTCGCATCAAATGAAGCACTGAATGCCTTGAGACTGTCTCTCATCGAATCAGGATTCGCGTTGTAGCAATCTGAATAAATCCAACCCCTCTCCGTTTGAAAAACTTCTCCCCGATTCTCGGAAGGGCACCAGTGGTTCAGACGTTGCTGCAGCAAAGCATCGGACACTCCCAACTCCCCGGCAACGTAGAGTGCCAAAGCCAAATTTTGGCGCATTCCCGGACTCAGATTTGGAACTCTGAAAGATCGAATGATGTTGTTGCTTCCTTTCAGGAAAAGCACCCACTGATTCCACTCGTCATTCTCACACCAATACCTAATGGGCTTGATCCAATCGACTTCCGGCATGCGCATGCTGATTGGCGTCAACACATAATTGGGAGTGTGGGTGATCGTCTGAAATGAGCGGTATCGCAGGCATGATGCCGGATAAACCACACCTTGTTTCTGTTTGCCGATCTTGAGCAAATTCACCTTTTCTCGCGCTATGGTGTCGAGATCTTTCAAAAGCTCCAGATGAGCCCGTCCAATCATCGTCACAATTCCCCAATCCGCGTTGATCATATCCGCCAGGTCCGACATCTCACCTCTCGAATTGATTCCCGCCTCAACGACTCCAAAATCGTGCTTACCAGAGTCCAAACGCAACAACGTCAAAGGGACCCCCAAGTGATTGTTTAAGTTCCCGGCAGTTTTAAGAACTCTCTTTTCACCCAACAGAATCGAAAGCAAATCCTTAGTGGACGTTTTTCCACAACTTCCGGTGATCCCTACAATTGATCCGGAAAAAGTTTCACGGTGTTTGAAGGCTATGGTTTGGAGCGCGTTGACACCTTCGTTGACCTTCAACTGGGGAATTCGCGAATTGCCAATGTACTGTTCGGTCAACGCCGCCATCGCGCCACGCTTCTCAGCATCTCCGACAAAATGATGCCCGTCTCTTTTGTCCGTTTTCAGCGCAACGAACATTTGGTTCGAATCGATCTTTCGGGAGTCGATCGAGAATCCTTCAATGGGTGAGTTCACTCGATCATTGATCCACTCTCCATTGGTCCATTTTGCTAAAATCTGTTTTGCGAAATACGCCATAATAAAAAATCAAGATTTGGGGTTATTGAGTATTTCCCGCAGAACTTTCTTTGAAACTTCTCGGTCGTCGAAAGGAATCATGGTGCCATTCACTTCCTGGTAGGTTTCGTGACCTTTACCAGCGATCAAAACAGTGTCACCTGTTCCCGCTTTAGCGATACACTCTCTGATCGCATTCTCGCGATCTTTGACGAATCGAACTGCTGTTTTCGGATCCATTCCAGACAGCATGTCATCGAAAATACGCTCTTGTTTTTCAGTTCTCGGATTGTCCGACGTAGCCCAAACAAAATCCGCTACATTACAGGCTGACGCCATCATCAGAGATCGCTTGCTACGATCCCTGTCTCCCCCACATCCAAAAACGACGTGGAGCTTTTGAGTAGTCAGTGATTTTGCATTTTGCAAAGCACGTTCAAGTGCGTCGGCAGTGTGAGCGTAATCCACCAAGACCAAAAAATCCTGTCCTTCTTCGATCTTTTGCATGCGTCCTGGAACGCAATCCATTGACTTCATGTGCGAAATCATCCTCACCTGACTGAGGCCGCAGGCATAACCAGCAGCCAACGCGGCCAGAGTATTTTCCACATTGAAACAACCCATGAGCTCCGAATTCACTTTCTGGCTACCTTCCGGGCCATTTAGCTGGAAACTTAGCCCTTTGGGTCCACACGCTACTTTTTTTGCAACAAAATCCGCATCGCCATCAATCGAGTAAGTGATCACGTTCATCTCCGATCCGGACAATTCTTCCACCAGTCTGCGACCAAATTCACAGTCGACGTTAATCACTGCGTTTTTCGATCTGCTCCCGATATCTCCTGAGAAAAGCTTCCGTTTGGCCTTAAAATACTCCTCCATCGAACGATGGTAGTCGAGGTGCTCGGGAGTGAGATTGAGGAAAACAACCGTATCGAAAGTCACGCCATCCACGCGGTGTTGCTCTAAGCCGTGTGAACTCACCTCCATCACCGCCGAGAAACAGTCTTCACTTACCATCTCACGCATCAGGGCAAACACCTCTTCCGATTCAGGCGTAGTCCGCTTCGCTGGAAGCACTCGATCTCCGAGCAGGTATTCGATCGTCCCAATCAATCCGCATTTTTCGGCGTCTTGCTCGAGGAGATGCTTGATCATGCGAGTAACGGTGGTCTTGCCGTTCGTTCCCGTTACTCCAATCACGTTCAGTTCCTCGTCAGGTGACCGGTAAAAGCGTTTTGCCAAAACAGCCAAAGTCTTTCTGACGTTCTCAACGATAAACACGTTAGTGTGCTCTCTCCCTTTATTAGGTTTGTCTGTTAGGACTGCGATCGCCCCCTTCTGAAGAGCCTCAGGAATAAAGGTGTTCCCGTCTGTCTTTTCACCAGAGATTGCAAAAAAGACACTTCCCTTGATCACCTGCCTGCTGTCCCATACCAACGAAGAAACCTTCATTTTCTGGAGCGGTTTTGGCACTTTTCCAACGATGCCTCCCAGCAACTTAGCAATCGTGATCTCAGCCTCCTCAACACCTCTGGGATTCTGGATCATCGCCACCGAATCCTGCATCACGATACCCATTCGGGCTGATCTCAGAAACTGGCTGATCTGATAATCGCGTAGGTGTATCATGTTACTCGTTAAAAGTCAGCAGCTCCTTTCCAGACCGCACTGGGCTGATTCCTTTCGTGGATACGATGTATTCAGCGATGTTCTTAAAACTCGGTGCCGCAACAGATCCGCCATAAGTCGAAACCGTTTGTTGGGGATCATTTACGACCACTGTGATGATGTATTCTGGCTGCTCTGCCGGGAAAAATCCTGAGAAAGAACCCACATGGCGCTCTTCGCTATAGCCGTCATCCAGCAAAACTCGAGAAGTCCCTGTCTTTCCAGCAATCTGAATATTGCGGAGTGTCGCTTTCGAACCTGTTCCACTGAGACTCACCGCCTCCACCAGGCAATCCCGAATATCGCGCGCAGTGTTCTTGGAAATCACTCTTTTGGGTTCCGGAATTTCGAACTTAACCACCGGGCTAAATTCATCGTCCATCACCTGGCTCACCACATGCGGTGCGTACCAATGGCCTTCATTTGCCACTACGCTCATTGCAGTGTGCATTTGAATCGGAGTCACACCCACGCCGTAACCAATCGTTACACGCGAGAGAGTATAGTGATCCCATTTGTCGAGCGGGTGAAGAATACCCGTTTCCTCACCACTCAGTTCGATCCCTGTTTTCTCTCCAAAACCAAACGCCTGACAATAATCGAAGAACCGATTCTCGCCTAACTTAAATCCCGCTAGCGCTGTTCCGCGATTGCTGGATTTCTTGATGATTTCGTGAAATTCTAAAACACCACGTTGTCGGGTATCAGTAGGTAAAACCACTCGTCGATTTCGATGATAAACCGACCTGGTTGCACAATCAAACTTGGTGCTCCGGTCACCCAGCCGGTCATTCATGAATCCAGCGGCAGTGATGATTTTGAAGGTCGATCCCGGCTCGTAGACGTCGCTGATCGCCCTGTTTCTGAAATCCCGATCCAGATCGTAATCCCAAAACTCGTTGGGGTCAAAATGCGGCCGACTACCCATCGCCAGCACCGCGCCGGACTTACACTCACTTACGATGATTGACGCAGACTGCGGCTGAAGATTCTCGTAAATCCAATCCAGTTCATCTTCCACAAACTGCTGAATACCCGAATCCAAAGTGAGTTCCACGTGATAGCCGTTACGCGCATCAACTTCTCTTACTCGGAAATGACGAATTTCCTTCCTGGAGCCATTGATCTCACGAATCCGCCATCCCGGGCTTCCTTCCAGGTAGAAATCGAGGGTTCTCTCGATTCCCATCACCGGAGTTTCCGCCTTATTTATAAAACCAACAACGTGTGCCGCATCTTTTTCGGCAGGATAATAACGCGAGAAATACCGATTGCCGTAAACGCCCTTAACTTCGAGACGATTGACCGCCTTGTAGACTGATTCATCAACAGACTCTGCTAATTTTACCCACCGCGACCGACTTTTGTGATTTCGCAGGTCGGGAGACCAGCCGAATTTCTCGACAAGCAAGCTTTCATCCTGATTGAGAATCATTGCGAGATAACCAAGTTTCTCACGATCACGGATATCTACCATCATCGGATCCACTCCGATGTCCCACACCGGTTTCGAAGAGGCTAAAACATTGCCGTCTCGATCCAAAATCACACCCCTTCGAGGCTTGATTTTCTGAAAACGATACCGACTTTCTGCAATGATCTGGCGTGCCTGGTCCTGATTGACCACATGCAGGTAAAAAAGCCGTGCGGTGATGACAGAAAACAGAACAGCTACGGTAGCGGCGAAAATAGTGACACGAGTATTGCTGACAAAAGAAGGACCCATCTTACGCTTCCTCCTTTCCAGCAGTATCTTTTGGCGACTGCCATTCGGTCAAACGAATCACCTGACCTTCATCCGGCACAAACAAATACCCTTTTACCCTTTCCCGTAACACATGAGGCTGAAGGGAGTCTTCCACGTTTACCTCTAAGAGTCGCAGATCATCCTTCAACTGAGTTAACTTCCACTCTAACGCCGCCAGTTCTTTCCCCTCTTTCGCAATCTGGCTACGCACATGCAGCAAGCTGAAAACATTAATCAGCAACAATGCACCCGCACCCAACGCTCCGTAGATGGCTAATGAGATTTTTCGAGCACTCATTGCTCACCTCCTGCGGTTTTTTCCAACACTCTCATGAGTGAAGACCTGCTTCGCGGATTGCGCTGTACCTCCGCCTCTGTTGGACGTAGCGGCTTACGAACTAACAACTCCGCTAAAATCTCACGATCTTGCCTGGGTGTGGAATCAAAACGGTTTTCGGGATAACCTGCCCAACGACGAAACTGTCGTTTGACAATTCGATCTTCGAGCGAGTGGAATGAAATAACAAGCAGTCGTCCGCCGACGTTGAGCAGCTCAAAAGCCTTGGGTAGTGATGCTTCAAGATGCATTAACTCCTCATTAATCGCCATCCGGATCCCCTGAAAAGTCTTGGTGGCTGGATGGATGCCTTTATTCAGCCGACGAACCTTAGCTGGAGTGACGGATTCGAGGAGGTTAGCCAGGGAAACGGTGCGAGAAAGAATCCCCGTTCCCCTGGCCTCCTCAATCGCTTTCACGATCGATTTCCAGTTTTTTTCTTCTCCATACTCTCGTACTGCCTTTACTAATCCATCATTAGGAGCCTTTTCGAGAAATTCAGCGGCGCTCATCCCCTCACGCGTATCCATCCGCATGTCCAGAGGTGCGTCTTTGCGGAACGAGAACCCTCTCTCGGCGACATCCACGTGAAACGAGGAGATCCCGAGATCATAAAAAATAATATCAAATCCTGACTCTCCAATCTCATCGATTTCGGAGTAATTGCAGGATACTAGACGGAAACGATCACCAAATTCTTTTACCAACGCCTGTGATCGCTCCACCGCATCTGGATCGCGATCAATCGCGACAACGGTGGCATCTGTTTGCTCAAGAAATGCACGAGTATGACCGCCACCGCCAAAACAGCAGTCGAGGATCTTGAGGGGTTTCACTTCTTTGGCGTATGCAAGCACTTCCTCAAGCATCACTGGAATGTGACCCTGTTTTTCCTCTCTGAGCGCTCCTTGTTCCATCATCGAATACATGGTTTAGAAACCTCCGATTTCATCCAGGAGTTCGGAGAGGTTACCGGACTGTTCGTCCAGATCCTCAGGAACCATATCGTCGTAACGCTCTTTACTCCAGATCGTGAAACTGGTCACATTTCCCTGAAGCACCACTTCCTTGCCTTCAATTCCGGCAAACTTCAACAGCTTTTCATCCAGGCTGATTCGGCCCTGGCTGTCGTAAGTAAATGATTGCAGCATCGCAGAGAACTTAATCAACGCCTTTTGCTGCTTTGGGTCTGTCGCATCAAGCGAATCCACCCATTCCAATAACTTTTCAGCTCGTTTTGGAGGGTAGACCGTAATGCACTTCAAAGCCGTATTCGGCAGCGCTAGATACTCAACTTCGTCTTCTCCTCCTGATCTCCACTTGGAAGGCACAGTCAGGCGACCCTTAGCATCTCGATTATGCCGGTATTCACCAGTGTATAAAACTGTCCTTCTAGCGACCATTTACCATTCGAATGTTTCAGAGCACAAGCCCCGATAGTTAACTGCGCCCAAATTGCTGCATTCTCCCCCACTTGTCAACACTTTCCCCCACTTTACCTCCTAAGGGCCCACTTCACGCCATACACTCAACGCTAAAAACCGCTTAACTAAGCCGTTTTCATCCGATCCAGAACCTGGTGGGGCATAGTGGAGCGGATTTTCACCAAAATTCCAAAAATCGCTAAGATATTGCCTTCAAAGGAGGGGTGGATTTACTTACCTGCCATGCCTTCGGGTAAAAAAAAGAAAATGCGTGCAGATGAATTGCTCGTTGAAAGAGGACTCGCC
>JAKSBQ010000170.1 GCA_022361075.1 Opitutales bacterium
CAATCCAGTTCAACTGACTTGAAAGTGCTCTTCGGCTTCTTGAGAGCCAGAAAGTGACAAGAATTATTAGCTTCACCACAGGTAAACAGACGCAAAAGAGTAAGATCAGGATGAACAGGGGATATTCTCCGCCTTCCCAAATATCCTGTAATCCGGTGATGACCGAAAAGGTGTTCCTCGCAAAGTAAAATTTACTCGACGTGAGCATTGGATTGAAGAGCGCAAACGGAAGGGTGGCGAGAGAGATGAGAAGACTGCTAATTCCGAGCGTTCTCGAAATCCAAGGGGTGGACTGTTTGGAAACTGTCATTTAGATTACCGATATCGGTAAGTTCGCAATCGGGTCGATGATCATGTCAGGTTTTACCGATGAGGCGTTTAAGACTTCCTCTATAAATTTTCCGGTTTTGATGAGAACTCCTTTAATTCCGGAAGCTTGGGCTCCATCAACGTCGTTTTCGTTCACCCAATTCAGAGTTTTGGCTGCTTTGGGGATGAGTTGGTTACCCACGTAAAAGACACCATCAAGATCGAATAAGCTGCCTTTTAATAACCCGTTCATGCATTGTTAGTAAACCAGATAACCCATGACTCCGGTGTATGCTATTATCGTAGCTCCAATCAGGCCGATCGCAAGTGACAGAATCATTACGAGTTGCCTGCTTGAAACAGTCGCTATAAACAGACCAAGAGACATCATGAGTGCAGCGATGAGCAAGAATGAGTTTTGCCATGCCCAGAATAGGTAACACATCAGTCCTCCAGCTCCGGCGATCACGATTCGGATGATGGGAAAGACGCTCGTGACACCTAGAAAAACGGTAGCGGCCAGTCCTAAACAGGCGGCACCAATCCAAATCATGGGGAGTTGAAGCACCGGACTCCAGTCGGAAAGCTGAGAAGCCTTGATAATTAGATCGTTGGCGGGGTAAATAAGCCCAATTCCAGTCACGATGAGAAGTGTCGCGATTCCGGGGACTGCGAGTTCTGCGGCTTTTTCTTTGGAGCGTTTGATTTTACCGATATGTTTGGTTTTCTCCGTATCTCCTTCTGCTGCAGCGAGTATGGTCTCTGCGCTGATCTTCGGTTCCTCTTTTTCTTGTGCGATGGAATCAGCGACTTCTTGTTCTGTGGGGGCCGCTTCTTCCTGGCTCAATTTGAGCGAGATTGTTTCCGGGAACACCTGGGATTTTAATTCTGGAAATGCGGTGAAAGGTTTCCATTTCTCTGTGATTTCATCGTAAACCAGTGTATCTTCGGAGATGGAACCTTGTGTCGCCATTGCTTCCAGCTGATCCACCTGAAGAGGTCCTCTGGTGTTGTCTGTTCCTGGTTGTTTGATGTAGATCTCTTTCATAATTTGAAAAATATTGTTGGGGTCTAAACCCAATTAAGCTTGGTGCGGAGCATTTGATAATGTGAGTAGTCGGGATCGTGCAGGAGAGTGATGCGATCTTTTTCAACCGAAATCTCCATGGGAAAAAGGGAAGACGACTCTGCGAGTGGTCGACCGTCGACGCTCACGTTGGGAAGGTAGCTGTCGCAGTCACACTCCACCCTGAGTTCTGCAGTTTCGGGAAAGATGATTCCCCGGTTGCTCAACGTGTGGGCGCAGATCGGAGTCATCGCGATAGATCGGGTCTGTGGGTGTAAAATCGGTCCTCCTGCCGAAAGATTGTAAGCGGTGGAGCCCGTGGAAGTCGCAAAAATCAGACCGTCGGCATTGTATTCTGCTACCCTCTTCTCATTGTGAAAAACTTTGAGCCGAATAAGGTTGATGGAGTTTCCTTTGATCACCAAATCGTTGAGAGCGATCTGAGCGCTGCCATCATTGAGTTTGCAGCGAATGACGGATCGTTGGTCTGTGCAATAGTCACCCGCGATGACCTGTCCAATGCGATCCCTGATTTCGTCGGGAGTGTAAGTTGCGAGAAATCCGAGTTTACCAAGGTTTACTCCGAGGATGGGTTTTTGGGCTCTGAAAGCTTCTGCGACCACTCCCAGAATCGTGCCATCTCCCCCGATCACGCAGCACACGTCAAAGTCATCAAGAGCTGAGTGGTGTAAAGGAAAGGAGTCCATGATCAAACAGTGGTCCTTTTTTAACGAAGGGTGTCGACAGATCTCCTCTGCAAGCTCCCTCGCACCTGATTTTGAAGGGTTTACAACCAACGCCATGGACTCGATGGGTTTCATGTAAATTGAGTTTGGTTAGCTTATCGTTGATTTACAAATCGCGAGGAGAAATTCCTGGTTTCCGTCGGTTCCCTGAATTACCGACGGCTGGAAATCAATCAATTTACAATTTTCCAGTGAGTCGAGAGCAAACTCTTTGATTTCAGTTGCGATGGACTGACTTAATGCTGGGTCTTTAATCACACCTCGGCACTGATCCATTGTCTTTTTGTCGGCCTCAAACTGTGGTTTCACCAGGCAGACCAGATGGCCTTCCTCAGCCAGAACTTTCCAGACAGGTGGGAGAATCAATCGCAGTGAGATGAAAGACACGTCGATCACAATCAGGGGATAATCCGAATAGGGTAAATCTCCAGCTTCGAGATTTCTTGCGTTGTATTGTTCGATGTTCGTGACGCGCGCGTCTGATCGGATTTTGTGATGAAGTTGATTTCGACCCACGTCGAGGCAAACCATGTGTTTTACTCCGTGTTGCAGCAGGCAGTCGGTGAAGCCACCCGTCGACGCACCTACGTCGAGAGCGCGATCAAGACCGAGATTCAGGTTTAACTTTTCCAGGATGCCCTCAAGTTTTTCACCACCGCGACTGACGAATCGAGGGGGACGTTCAACAGTCAGCGGAGTGTCGATCGGTATCTCTTTTCCGGCCTTATCGATTCGATCGGTAGGCGAGTGAACCTTTCCCGCGAGCAGCAGGGATTTAGCCTCACTTCGAGAGCAGGCGAGTCCTCTTTCAACGAGCAATTCATCTGCACGCATTTTCTTTTTTTTACCCGAAGGCATGGCAGGTAAGTAAATCCACCCCTCCTTTGAAGGCAATATCTTAGCGATTTTTGGAATTTTGGTGAAAATCCGCTCCAC
>JAKSBQ010000300.1 GCA_022361075.1 Opitutales bacterium
CGCTATGATAGTGAGTATAATGACGAGTGTTTTAGATTTTGATAAGAGACTCTCAATATCCTCATTCGCATCGGTCACACTAGACATCGATTTAGCGGAGAAGCGAGAGGTGGCGCTGGAAAGATACTCTTCCGATTGAACGAGGTTGTCCAGGGCGGTACTCAAGGCGCCCCAGTTGGCGACAAGTTCATTTGATTTGGCCTGGTAGTTTTCACCAGCAGCGATGATTTCGTCGACTAGACCTCTGATGTAGATGTCCATAGTGGATGCTTGAGTCTTTCCTAACTCTTCAAATATCGCCCCGAAGTCGCCGTTAGCCTCTTCAATCAATGCGTTATCACGTGTAGCGATGCCTCTCCAGGTCTTGTTGATCACTTTTTGAGCGTTTTCGATGATGCTGCTGGTGGCGTGAATTCGGGAAATGCTTTCTCCGAGCAGTTCGACTATTACATCACCCGATTCGATTTCCATCTCCAGTTCGCTTTGAAAAGTGTCCAGAATCTCGGCGGTTTTGGTTATGAATTCTGTGCCCCGCGCATCGATTTCAATTCGGTTCGCCTGTATTTTTGTAATGGTGGCTTCGACTTCATTCAGAAAGTTTGAGTGTTTTGTCAGAATGTCACCCCCATTTTTTGTAAAATTCAGAAGTTCGTTCTTCTGTTGTCCGCTTAAGGGAATGCTTTTGAGCTTATTTAGTAGAGACTTGATTTTCTCGGTAGTCTCGTGGGCTCGTTCCAAATAACTCTCATCTTCAAGGGAAGTGTAGGTTCTGGCGCTGATCTCCATTTCTGAGACATAGCCGGTTATTTCATCAGCGATCTCAAGTTGGGGTAATTGTTCCACGACGGTGGCATTCGCATTGGAGGTCGCTTGGCTCATGCTGATAACAGCTGTTAACGCTACCACTGCCATGATTGCCAGCACAACGCCGAAGCCGATAAACAGTTTGTTGCGGATGCTTATGTTATTAATGAATTGAAATTTCATAAGTCTTGCTGATTAGGTGACCGAATTGCTCCTCGATCCGGAGGGATTACGATTGTATTTGTAAAAAAACGACCAGAAAGCAGGGGACTTGAGATTTATTTTCAATTTATAGAAAGAATTTAAATTGAGAGTATCGCGCTTTGAAATCCCTTTGTAGAGCGCTTTGTCCAGAGTCCAATTTTCAGTCCATGAAAAAAAACCATAGAAATTTTCCGAATGCTATTGACTGTCTGTGAAAACGAACTTTTATCGGAAATCTTTCTCTCATTTGAGAGTATGTTCTTTCGAAAAAGGTTAGTGAAAAAAAGTTTGAAAAAGGTATTGACCGATTAATTCAAACTCTTCTTTATAGGCCTCTTTCACCAATGAGATTGAGTTCCGATTCGGTCTCGAAATTTGTTCTTTGAGTTTCAGGTTTTTAACTTTTTTGAAAAATTTTAAAAAAGGTGTTGACTCGAAAAATTCGATTCGGCAGCATCTGAAGACTTTGACACTCGTCGAATAAGTTCTTTGAAAGATACTTTGTGTGATTGCCAATTCCCGGCAATTCTAACAATTTTGAACCAGTGAAATTCGTTCACGAATTTCAAGTAGTTCACTGAATCTATGGATTCAGGACTTTTTAAAAGTAAGAAACTTTTGGAGAGTTTGATCCTAGCTCAGAGTGAACGCTGGCGGCGTGGCTAAGACATGCAAGTCGAGCGATGAAATCTAGCTTGCTAGATGAATTAGCGGCAAACGGGTGCGTAACACGTGAGCAACCTGCCTTTTAGTGGGGGATAGCCCGGGGAAACTCGGATTAATACCGCATGTGGTCCATAATCTCATGATTTGAAGACTAAAGCTTGTAATGGCGCTAAAAGAGGGGCTCGCGGCCTATCAGCTAGTTGGTGAGGTAAAGGCTTACCAAGGCTAAGACGGGTAGCTGGTCTGAGAGGATGATCAGCCACACTGGAACTGAGATACGGTCCAGACACCTACGGGTGGCAGCAGTTTCGAATAATCCACAATGGGCGAAAGCCTGATGGTGCAACGCCGCGTGGGGGATGAAGGCCCTAGGGTCGTAAACCCCTGTCACCAAGGAACAATAAGGTAGTTCATAGCTACCGATGAGTTAACTTGGAGAGGAAGCAGTGGCTAACTCCGTGCCAGCAGCCGCGGTAATACGGAGACTGCGAGCGTTACTCGGATTCACTGGGCGTAAAGGGTGCGTAGGTTGTTAGGTATGTCAGGTGTGAAATCCCGGGGCTCAACTCCGGAACTGCGCCTGAAACTACCTAACTTGAGTATAGGAGGGGATAGCAGAATTTCTGGTGTAGCGGTGAAATGCGTAGATATCAGAAGGAATACCAATGGCGAAGGCAGCTATCTGGACTAATACTGACACTGAGGCACGAAAGCGTGGGGAGCGAAAGGGATTAGATACCCCTGTAGTCCACGCCCTAAACGTTGCACACTAAGCTTCGGGACATCGACCGTTTCGGGGCTCAAGCTAACGCATTAAGTGTGCCGCCTGAGGACTACGGCCGCAAGGCTAAAACTCAAAGGAATTGACGGGGGCCCGCACACGC
>JAKSBQ010000438.1 GCA_022361075.1 Opitutales bacterium
AACTATTTGAAAACAGCTGTCATAGACTTTATCCACTACAATACACTCGATCCGATCAAAAGGCGGACAACCTTCCGGGGGGCACATACCCGGTTGAATTGGTTGACGAGTCTCTACCATTTATAATCCTCCTTTTAAAATTTCAATCATATATTTATGGCTTACTATATATTATTTTAGGAGAGGATATATGTTCCAATTTCAAGTAAATTTAAAGGATGTTTTTTAATGACTATTTTATTAAATAAGGAAACACAAGACTACTGGTCTTTTAACTTACTGGAGGGCAACATTCTCAGCTTTGGTTTTAATAATACCGCCAGAAATATGAGGGATGTTCTTGACTATCGGGTTGTGTGGAACGAAGGTTTTATTCCCTGTATTATAACCAAAGAGACAGGTGGAATTTTAAAGTTTTATTACTGGGAACATAAGTGGCAGGTTAAAATATTTCATGATTTTACCCACATCAAAGACTTTGTAGCTGTTATTAAGGAGAATCAATGTCATATAGTAGCCACACATGCTGCCAAAATCCTCCATCTGAATTGTAATGAACAAACCTGGACAACAGCGGAATTACCATTTAACTCCAATGGGGTTGAGTTATTGAGTTTTCTTAAACCGGCAGCACAAGATCTTTTGCGCCTGCTCACTCTGGCTCATGATGAACTTGTTTCTTGGAATTATAATCTTAAAAATAACTGCTGGTCATTGGGCCAAGGACTTATTTCACTCGATAAAACCATTTATAAAAAAATATGGGTAACAGATGACAAGTGGCATTTAGTAACAGCCGCAGAGAAAGACGAAAGAGTTGAGTTGAATTATTTATTATTTACAGACGACAAATTATTACGAAAGTCTCTCATCGTTGTTTCCAAAACCTTTCCCTTTGCACAAGCGCCCCTTCTTTTAGTTGAGGATAACTTACTTCTTTTAGTTGGTTCTAAAAACAGGAGGTTAGTATTGTTTATCTCAGCTGATGCCGGGAGCAGTTGGAAAGGGTTTTTTACCAAACAATTGCCTTTGACTTTTGACTTTGAAGAAGTAAAGTACTGGAGTGGAAACCTCTCTCCCTACCTTGCCCTCAAAAAGATCAACGGGATAGAACTTACAACCTCGGCAACTGTGCACATGAGCGATTTATTACAGTTACTACAAGACCTTCCAGGTCTCAACAATTTCTTCAAGCACGATTGACATAACGATATCCCAGCTGAGATATTTCAAAAACTATCTGCTCAAGGGTTATCTTCTGGGGATAATAGCTGACCTTGAGACAAAATGTCTTTTGATTTGCTTGCACATTTACTACTCCGGGCAATTTAAGCAGGCTTCCTGATATGAAATTACAATCATCCTCTGAAAACATATCTACAATAGTTATGTTATAAGATAGCACAGCTTGCTTGTTTTCTCTTTGATACCAGCTCATTTAGTTTCCTCCAGTCTAGACAAACACACTGTTTGTTTTATTTGGCACATCAGCCCTTGTTTTTTTTGATACCAGGTCTTTTACTCCGGCTGACCCGGTAGCCTAACACACTGATTGTATACAAAATATTTTCCAAATTTGTCTGTGAAGAATCATATGTTAAGTTTAATTTTTGAGGAACAAAATCCCCTATTGCTTTTATTCCCGGGTTATTCACTAGTTCATCAACAATGGTACGGTAATCATCTTCCGACAGCAGAGCATCAATCAACACACAAACCTGCTCCATCTGTGGGCTCTTATCTGTGTACCAGCTCATTTCCAAGCCTCCTCATTTTGTAAACAAACTGCTTACTTGGTACAGCCACCTCAACTTCCTTCTCTTTTGAAATGCAATCCTTTCAATTGCAATCTATAATCCATGAAAGTCACTGTAAGATAGTTTTCCTGGTAAACCACTTCTATGCTATTTTTTGCATCAGGAACAATCCTTATTTCATAAACTAAATTCCCTAGAGCTTCATATAACTTTAACTTCACCTCA
>JAKSBQ010000149.1 GCA_022361075.1 Opitutales bacterium
CGGTATTCGAGAAATCTTTTCTTTTCTGGTAATGTTCATTGTTTTATTGCCGGTAGTAGCTATCCTTGGTGGAGAAAGCACTACTGCTGGTTGGAAGATTTTTGGCGGCGCTTTTGCTGCAGGGACACCCGCCTTCTGGATTGCTGCTGCCAGTATATTCGGTGGACTAGCTTACCTGGCCTGGTATAGAGCTATGAATATGACAGGAGTTGGCCGGGCAATGGCCTTTAATGTAACTTATGCTTTGTGGAGTATTCCTTTTAGCTGGATTTTGGCTTTGGCTCAAGGTACGGAGTTTACTGTTACTAGCCTGGGGATAACTGGTGCGGTTATTATTACTACCGGAACTATTCTGGTTGTAGCTGACCCTAAAGAACTCTTAAAACTAAGGAATTAGAAGGAGTGAGACAGATGGCTAAAAATATATTACCCATGCGTTTTAGAGTTCTTCATTATGCTTCCCAGAAAGACTCCTTTAACTATAGTGATGTTTTAAGGGATTTAAAAGAGGAATATGGGACTGACGGTCAGTTCAAGAAAAGCATGATCTTATCGCATCTGAATTCCCTGCGGGCAGTGGGCATGATTGAAGAGGTAGCTGTTGATTTTGATGAAGCTAAAGAGTTACTGGTGCAATATAAAATTACGAAATATGGCCGGGTGCGTTTAAATTATCTTCCGAATGAATGGAAGTAATAAGGCTTTTAATAGAGCAAGATTTCAAAAAAGAGTTTTTATTTAGTCAATTTAAGCATGTTAATAATCTGCCGTAGCTATTCTAAATTGAATGGATGCGGCGGATTGTTATGAGGGTTTTACACTCTTAACTGTGTATTTGAGTGTTTATCGCCCTGAATTACATAATATATCAGGATTGTTAAAGGCAGAGGTATTTCTGAGATATTAAAAGAGGGTATTTTCCATACATATTAAGGATTTTGCTAGTTGGACAGCGCTGAAAGCGTCTGGTGCATAACCGTCGGCCCCAGCAGACAGGGCAAAAGCCTTAGTAATGGCTCCACCTCCGGCCATAATTTTTGTTGTTTGCAGCAAGTTATTTTTTTTCAAAAAACTAATTGCAGTGGCTACTTCACCTGCAGTTGTGGTTAATAGAGAGGACATTCCAACTAGGGAAGGTTTGTACTTATTCAAAGCTTCGGCAAATTGATTAGGTTTGACGTCTACACCGAGATCAATGACTTTAAATCCATCCAATTGCAGAAAGATGCAAACCAGATTTTTTCCGATATCATGAATATCGCCTTCAACTGTTCCAACAATTACAGTTTTTGCAGATGGGGATTTGCTAGTAGTTAATGTATCGGAAGGATGAGTTTGTAGGGTAATCAAAGCTGCTTTAATGCTATAAGTTGCTAGAAGAACATTAGGAACATAAAAATCCGGCCCCTGGAATTTCTCGGCAATCAGCCGTATAGCGGGTAATAATGCGGTATCTAAGATCTCTTTGGTACTGATATTTATTTTTTTACTTTCTTCTATTAATTTTATGACTAAACTGCTATCTCCTTCAATAATTGCGGAAATTATTGAAGGAAAGATTTCATTGCGGTTTTTACGCATGACACGATTAACTCCTTTCATTTAAAAGGACTACTGAGCTAATATTATCACAATTAACTTTTAGATAGCAAAGTGAATGTTACAGAGGAACTAGGATTTCAATGTCTATCAAAATCATTCAAATCATCTTAATATTGCAGGTGTTTTAATGATATAATAGATTTAAAATTTCTTTGTTTCTTCAATCAACAGGTTCAGGCTGTTAAGATATAACATAA
>JAKSBQ010000015.1 GCA_022361075.1 Opitutales bacterium
TCAAAAAATCGCCCATGGTTATCGGCTGCCATACTTCTCCATCACTCCTACTTTTTCAATATCGCCCACGCACGGTTATTTACCTGGCGAACACGAATATTGTCCCCACTCGGGAGAGAAGTGCGAAGTGTATTCGCGAGTCGTCGGATATCTTCGCCCCGTCAGTCAATGGAATGATGGTAAAACCGAGGAATTCGGCATGCGTAAAGTCTCTCATATTGGACACCCAGGCTGCGTCATGCCCGGTGAACAAGCAGAGCTCTTCCCGGAATGAAGATTGCTTCCTACCTCAAAACCTCACTAATCGATTATCCAGGTGAGGTTAGTAGCGTATTATTTTTACAAGGTTGCCCATGGCGTTGTGAATACTGTCACAATCCGGAGCTCGTTTTGCCGGAGCAAATGCAACCCCGTCTTTCGACCGATGCGGTAGTGAGAAGTCTACTCAACTATCGTTCCAGGATTTCAGCCATCACCATTACCGGAGGAGAGCCTACCACCCAGCCAAACCTTGTAAAATGGATGAAACTCTTTCGCGAATCCGGTTTTAAAATCAAACTCGACACCAACGGAAACTATCCCAGGCGACTAGAGAAGATTCTGCAAGAGGCACCACCAGACTTCATCGCGATGGACGTGAAAACGGACGCCAAATCTTACTTAAAACTTGTCAAACATCGATGCAGCGATTCCATCCTCACATCCATATCACTGATAGAAACCAGCGGCATCGAGCATGAATTTCGAACAACAGTTGTGGAGGATTATCACCTACCCTCTCGTATGCAGCGGTTGTTTGAGATGATCCCGTCCTCCAGCCCGTATATTCTACAAGGCTTCATACCATCTGATAAAATGGTGGGCACGTGGCGTGACTACGCAGCAACCTCCTCCGCATATCTGCAGCTTACTCTTAAAGCCGCTATCGCTTTTGGCTTAAAAGCATCATTACGCTGAAGGCATATTACTCTTCTCGAGACTGGCATTTATAAACCAAAGAAGGCACGGAAATCGCAGAGCAATGATCTCACTCTGTACATTCTCAGTGCCTTCTAAGGGAACAACTAAAAACTAAACCAAATTACCATACCAGGCGCACGCTCATGTAATAAGTGCGTGGTTGTGTTGGACCGTAAAGGTAAGTTGGGTCACGGTCTTCGCCATTGTTTTGATGGTCCTTCTGACGCTCGTCGAAAGCGTTTTCAATTCCAAGGCTAAGCACTAGATCGGTTTCACCGAATACATCTTCAAAATGTTTGGTCATACCCAAATCCAGCACATAGAAAGTTGGAGAGTTTCTCCAAACATCTGAATCTTCACCCACAACAATCATGGGACCCGTGTAAGAAAGCAGTGCATTGAAGTTTGCAAAATCCGTATCAGCAGTCACTCCAAGGTGTCCTGTCCAATCGGGACGTTTGATATACTCGTCAGTCGTTAATCCTGTCACACGCTCAACCGGATCATCGAATTTAGAAATGACATAAGAAGCACCCGCATCGATACGAACATTGTCGTTCACCTGCCAGTTCATGTTGTTTTCCCAAACGAAGATCGTTGAGCCACCACCGTTCACACGAAGCCAGATATTTTCGTCTCCACTGACCTCCCCGCTGTCGTCGATGTCGAAAGCGTCGTCCAAGATCGTGTGGTGAATCTGAGAGTGAAGAATGAGTTGGTCATCCATCGACTCAGGCTGGTATTCGAAGCCTACACTGATCGTCTCAGAACTTTCTTCCACAAGGTTTTCATCGTTCACGAGAAAAATCGCACCACCCTGATTCACGCCAATGTGCTGGTCTTCGTTAAAAGCTCCGGGAGCATTAAACCCTGTCGACCACGACGCACGAAAGGTCAGTTCATCATTCAAGAAATAACGAGCTGCAATTCGTGGAGAGTAAACAAGATCTTCCACCTTATCGTGGTCATCGACACGGAAACCAGGAACCAATTCAAGTTGCTCATTAACCGTCCATTGGTCTTGGATGAAGAAGCCTAAATTCGCAAATTCATCTACTGTTTTAGGAGCCGCATCATTAAAACGTGAGCCATCCTCAAGCTCTTCGTTACGGTATTGAATACCTCCACTCACGATGTGGTTTTCAAACGTATAATTCAGCTGAAAATCGAAATAATCGACTTTATTTTCGGTAAGACCCCAAGTGTTACGTGCTTGTGCATCAATTGCCGCTTCATTCGCTGCAATCCACGCATCGGTTACATCACCGTCGAAACCAGCATTTTCGTAAGCAACCTGCTCTGCGTCACCACGTGCACCATAAAAACTGTCACGAGTGATATCGATCATGCTATATGCGAAGTGAAAATCAAGATTGTCGGACAGCTGCTGATCCCAATCAAAACTGAAGAGCAAAATCTCGTGAGCCAACGATTCCGCCACACGTGCCCTTTCCTCTGGTTCGTCCAGGAGATCACCACCACGGTGTGCTTCATCCATAAACTGGAAGGTTGCCTTCAGTGTGGTGTTTTCTGATGGATCCCAATAAGCCTGACCACCGATCACCTTGTTTTCAAACTCAGGTAATTCAGAAAAACCATCAGTGCCTAAATCGAGACCTTCACGATCCCGATAATAACCATATAGGCTAATCGCGAAATCTTCAGCTTCACTCACATAGTCACCAATGAAAGAAGCCTCCACTTGTCCTGCGTCACCTAAAATATTTTCGTAAGAAACTACAGTCTCCATACCTGAATAATCGGGTCGCTCAGTGATCAAGTTGACCACCCCTGCGATCGCCTCCGCACCATAAAGAACAGAGCTACCACCTTTGACTACCTCGATTCGGTCAATGAAAATAGATGGAAACAGATCGGCGCCATAAACTTTTGCAAGGCCTGAATAAATGGGAGCTCCATCAAAAAGAATTGCGGTATAATCCGTGCTCAATCCAAGTAGTTGGATTTGGTTCAGTCCACAATTTTGACAGTCAGCCTCAAAACGCGCAGTAGGAATCAGTTTAAAAGCCTCCTGGAAAGAAGTGATATTAAAACTTTGAAAGTCATCCTGCATCACCAGTTCGGTCTTAACCGGTGCCTCAGCGATAATCCTTTCGGTTCGTGTCCCCGTCGTTACGTATGGATCCAGGTCGATAATCGGCTTGGAGTCTAGTTCATCTGCAACTGCATTAAAACCCAACACAGTAGCGAGAAGTGTAGTCGATAGTAATTCTAGTCCCTTTTTCATTTCAAAAAACCTATTCTAGTTGGGGAAAATCTGAATTTCTGCTCCGAGACGGATTTTTAGCACTCCGAGACGGATTTTCTTATGTAAAACACCAAGTCATTAACATTGTTAATGAATAGCATAACTTTTAGTTGCAGATTCACCCACTAGCCTCACCCGCATGCTACGGCCGGCGGGTTGAGCAGCATTAATAGGAACGATATCAAGTCTCCATTAAGTATTGGAGGCTTCTACGTATCATCTCACCAGCAGAAGTGACTCCCTCTTTCTTCAGATCACACCGTTTGAACCGGAACCCATTAAGGAACTGTTATCCAAATCTGGCTTTCAAAGCAGTAGTGAATTCTTGTCTGAAGATTGGGTTCACACCTATTTTGCAAGAAACACAGTCACCTGATGCTTCTTTTTTTCTGAGTAGAATCCGTTGATTTCAGTCGATTAAACATTAGCGCCTCTTATTGAGACTGAGTCCTGTTTAAAGGAAGACCTACTTTCATAAACAATTGGTAGTAAAAAACATCCGTTTTGAGCGATAATGCAACGCAGTCTCAACAAGAGTCTCATTTTCTGCGATTGATTATCATTTACAACTCACATATTTCGCCTCAATGGCCTTTACGGGAGTGTTTTTAGGCGCATATTAAAGGCACAAAATTAATTAGAAACATGTCAGCCACAACTACTGAAACAAAAACATGCGCAGCTTGCGCAAACTGGAATAACCTCGGCAGTGAGACTGGCGAGTGCCGCGCAAAGGCTCCTCAAACCATCGTTCTGAAAATCGACGAGGAAACCAAGGTAGAATCCCGTTTCCCGGTAACGAAGGCAGACGACTGGTGCGGCGAGTTCGTTGCAAAATAAAGCTCTTTTTTTAGAAAGCTTTAAAAACTGATCTTCGTTTGGAGATCAGTTTTTTTTCATTTTGTTATTGAGATTGATTCTTAATTGCACTTAGCTCAAGCGCATGAATGGAGATTCAGTCCTACCAAACGAAGTATTGACGCCTTTGTGTGAACCCTTTTCGACACAAGCGGATTGGTTGCTGGATCTCCATGAACTGACACAAAAACCCAATCGCAAGGCTGGTAAATGCCTGAAATGTTTCTACGCTCTTTTGGAAGGTGCAGACTCAACTAAAAAACCTGCGCTGGAACCGCTCAAAAAGTGGATTGAGCAGAATGTAGAGATCACGATTAAGACCAACGATACGGTTGCAGACTCCATGCCGGTTCAACTTGTGGAATCTGACTTTGACGGATTCTGTCAATTTACGATAGATCGGTTAAGAAATGACCGGGTGTTCCATCATCCTTATGTAGAGTTGGAACTCCAGTACAAATCGACAGATCGAGCGGCTTAGAATGATTGACGATAATCAGACATCCACCCAGGAACTCGAAGCGGAATGTCTGGAATTTATCACCAAATCCGGGCTTAAACTTACCGAGCCCCGTAAAATCATCTTGCGAGCGGCATTAGCTTCAGAGGGCGATTTTGATGCGGAAGAACTGCAAAAGCTAGCACACGAAGAGGATAAGCTGATCTCCCTAGCGACTATCTACCGCACCTTACCCATTTTGCTCAAAAGTGGAATTCTCAGAAAAAGTGATTCCGACAGTGAAAAACAGCATTACGAACTTAATATCGATGCAAAGAAAAGCATTAAGCTCATTTGTGCTGAAGATGACAGTATCGTTGAGCTGGAAGACGATTGCCTCTGGCTAAGGCTTCAGTTTCTTGCCAAACAAAAGGGCTTCATTGCCAAGAACATCGACATCCGCATCGATGTAGAGCGGTCGAACGGTACCTGATTCAGTACTCAGACTCTATCCATATCGGAGTCATATGAATCCGTCTGGGAGCGGAACGAAATATTCAATTAGTATAGTTTATACGTTTCTTGACTGCGACATCTCTGATCCTTGTCTACACGGGATTCGTCCTTGCGATCCATCGCATTCACAAGATGACAAAGAATGGTTAAACTGAACTAGCAGTCTTTCCTCCGATCAGGTAAAAGAGTGTTGTTTCAAACTCTATTGGAGTTAATATTCGAACCAACCCCATGAAACACTCAACTTACGGACTCACTCGGAGCACTCAGCTGGCTCTTGCACTTGCTAGCGCAGTGATCCTCACCCCGATTTCGGCTCAGAGTATGGATTCTAACGAATCGACAGAAGAGTCACTCAAAACCTACGAACTCAACCCCTATATTGTGAGATCGCAGACTACGATTCTCGGAGATGCGCTGGAAGACGCATTCGCCAAGCACGGGAACCTCGCAGGTGGCTCCAATATTGTGGAAATGGACGAATTGGGTCTTCGGAGGACACTCACGCTCAAAGATGCCCTGGAACTGGCACCTGGAGTGATCATTCAGGACTTCTTCGGATCGAATGATCTGCCCCGTTTTTTTGTTCGCGGATCTGGGATTCAAAGTAATCCGCAAAAGAGGGGTATCGAATTTTTACTGGATGGGATTCCACTCAATTTTGCAGACGGCTCCTTCGCGATTTCACTGCTCGACGTGCGACAAGCGAGCTTCATCGAGGTGTTTCGTGGATCCAACGCGCTCCAGTATGGTGCTTCAAGTCTGGGCGGAGCCATCAATATCGTTTCCAAAAAGGGAATCGATCTAAACGGAACTGAGATCTCTGCGGAGGCTGGAAGTTTCGGATACGTGGGGGGAAGTGTTTCTCACGGAATACGTTCCGGGAAAACAGATGTGTTCAGCATCGTTTCTTACAATAAGGCTGATGGGTACAGAGACCACAACACCAGCTCGCGTCTGAATGCTCAGGTAAATCTCCTTTGGCAAATCAATAAACGATGGGAAAACGGATTATATCTCACCTTCACCGATGCGAAATTTGACGTCGCCGGTCCACTAACTTGGCAACAACTTCAGGAAGACCCGACCCAAGTGAGTTCGGGAATGAACATTCCGGTGAGCATCGGACCAAACGTCGTCCGAGCACGTCCTAACCGGGACACCGAGATGCTTCGCGTAGCCAATAAATCCATTTATAGGATCAATGCAGATACCCAATTCTCAGCGAGCGCCTACTATCAGTGGGCAGATGATGTATTTACATTCCCGGTCGCAACCGGAGTGCAGGATGACCTCCACCATGACTTTGGTTTAAGCGCTGAATATTCAGTCCATCACAGCCAAAATACTTTTCTCGCCGGGGCCAGGCTCAGCTACGGAACTAACGAGCGCTCCTTCTCTGCCAACGTAAATGGAGAAAAAGGTGAAACTTACGCCGAGAACGAATTAACCGCGACGAACCTGATGGTTTACATGGAAGACGCCTACCAGTTTTCAGAAAAACTAACGGGTATTCTGAGCTTTCAACTGAGCAAAAACACACGAGACAATGAAGATGTTTTTGCGACACCGGAGGCACGCCCTTCGTGGAACTACGGAAGACAAAGTTACCTCACTTTTAGCTCGCCGGATACTTCGCTGGATTTAGATTTCACAGGATTTAACCCCAAGGCAGGCCTTGTCTACTACCTCAACGGCGTGAGTCACCTCTACGCCAATATCAGCCGAAGTTACGAACCACCTACCTTCGACGAGCTTTTCGTTCGCAACAGAGGAACGGTCAACTCAGGACCGATGGAAGTGAAGTCCGTCAAAATTGATGCACAGGAAGCCACAACACTGGAATTTGGTACTCGTGGCCAAAATGATCGATTGTCTTGGGATCTCAGCCTCTATCACACAAAAATTGACGGAGAGATTCTCACTACAACTGATGCCTTTGGAGTTGTTGGAACGACTAGAAATTCGCCGGACACCACCATTCACCAAGGTATTGAATTTGGGTTTGGAACCACGCTTGCTGAAAATCTCCTGACCAAGGAAGGTGATCGACTCGAGTTCAAAACAGTCTACAACTACAGCGACTTCTATTTCGATGAAGGGATTTACCAAGGCAAAAAAATCGCTGGAGTCCCCGAACACTACGTCGCCGCTGACCTCACCTACCACCATCCTTTTGGTTTTAACGTCGGACTGAATACAGAATGGGTCCCTGAGGCCACTCCCACCGATCATCGCAACACAATCTACAACCCCTCATACCAAATTTTTGGATTTCGTATTGCGTGGAAGGGAGAAAATTGGAGCGTTTTTGCGGAAGGCAAGAACGTCACTGACGAAACCTACGCCAGTAGCGCCCTGGTTCGGGATGTGGTTTCCTCGCCTCCGCTTCCCGGTATTACTCCCGCACATATGACCACCTTCCAACCGGGAACAGGCGCAAACTTCATATTCGGAGCAACTTTTTCGCTCTAGCTTCGAATTTTAGCTCAATTTAGAGCCGCTCCCTGAAAAAGAGAGCAGAGCGGTCCAACTATCTACATATTGATCTAGTCAGAATGACTTTGATCGCCCGGCCATCAACAGCAGTCCAATGATGCCTGCGGTGCTGTGGGCGGTGATTTTCCAGTAACCGACAAGCTTGTATCCACCTGCGTCGGTCACCGAACGATACGACATACCAGGTTCTGAGCTTCTTACACCACCATTCATGCCACACACCAACCGAATAAAACACGAGCGCTGCAGTAAATAGAATGACTCCGTAAAGGACGTGACCCGTCACATCCTCGTTGGCTAAATGATCAGATTCTCCCCAGAAAAATCCGAAACTCAGAGGGAGAATAAATGAAGGTCTGCATGTTGAAACCAAGTTCTGCAACAAAATCGCATAGCTCCACTGGATCGTGATCATGGATCATCCAGAACGATCCGTTTTCCTCTACAACCGAAGCCCGAACTTCTATCAGCATTTCGATGAGTTCGGGCTCGACGGAGCGGAGGTCGAGCATGTCTGGCGCAGAAGCTCTCACGCTGTACGAATCAGGATAATCCCGTCATATTCCCGGGTACCACCCACTGGTCAAATTGCTCTTCAGTTAAGATGCCCAGTTCAAGCGCAGCTTCTTTCAACGAGGTGTTTTCGGCATGAGCTTTCTTCGCAATCTTCGCGGCGTTTTCGTAGCCGATATGCGGATTCAAAGCCGTCACAAGCATGAGCGAGTTTTTCAGGTGCTCTTCGATTCTTGCGGTGTTCGGTTCAATACCCACAGCACAGTGATCGTTGAACGCAGCACAAGCATCACCAAGGAGCATCGCCGACTGCAGAAAAGCATTGATCATGACAGGTTTGTAGACATTTAGCTCAAAATGTCCGTTCGAACCGCCGATGCTGACGGTCACGTCATTACCCATGACTTGTGTGCACACCATGGTCAGCGCCTCCACTTGCGTTGGGTTAACCTTGCCCGGCATGATGGACGAACCCGGTTCGTTTGCCGGAATGATCAACTCGCCAATTCCAGATCTTGGCCCTGACGCAAGCAAACGAATATCGTTGGCAATCTTCATAAGGCTAACGGCTAATTGCTTCAAAGCACCGTGTGATTCTACGATCGCATCGTGAGCAGCAAGAGATTCAAACTTGTTTTCTGCACTGACAAACGGATATCCAGTGAGGTCGGCTATCTTTTGGGCAACCTTCTCTGCATAGCCTTTGGGGGCGTTGAGTCCCGTTCCTACAGCGGTGCCTCCCAATGCAAGTTCGAGTAAATGCGGTAAAGTGTTCCCCAAAGCCTTCAGCCCATGAATGAGCTGTGAGACGTATCCAGAAAACTCCTGCCCAAGGGTAAGAGGCGTCGCATCCATCCAGTGCGTGCGGCCGATTTTGACAACATCCATCATCGCTTTCGACTTTTCGTCAAGCGTCCTCATCAAGCTCTCGAGCTTCGGGATCGTTTGCTCGACCAAAACCTTGTAGGCCGCAATGTGCATAGCGGTCGGGAAAGTGTCATTCGAGGACTGTGATTTGTTTACATCGTCATTGGGGTGGATCAAACGATCTCCTTCTCCAAGCTTGTTACCCTGGATGACATGAGCTCGATTCGCCACCACCTCGTTGCTGTTCATGTTGGACTGAGTACCTGAACCCGTCTGCCAAACCACGAGCGGAAAATGATCGTGCAACTCACCAGCGATGATCTCATCGCAGGCCTGTGCGATCAACTTGGCTTTTTCCTCTGACAATACACCACATTCGAGATTGGTGAGTGCCGCTGCCTTCTTAAGATAACCAAATGCCTCGATAATCTCCTTTGGCATCGATCCAGCCGGACCTATCGGGAAATTTTGAATGGATCGCTGAGTTTGCGCCCCCCAATATTTGTCAGCAGGCACCTCGACAGGGCCCATAGTGTCATTTTCGGTTCGAGTATTCATAAAGTTACAAGGTTCACGTTTCAGGCTGGTGAATCAACCATTCACCCATCATACCGAAATCAAAATCACCGCTCTACCCTCAGCCGGATAAACTCCGCCCCATGCCGGAGTTTATTTAAGAATAGAAAAGCCTTTTTTGAATCATCCTCTTTTGCATTTAAATAAATTCTCTTAACCACTACACAAGTATAATAATACATTTATAGTTATCATTATATTTTTTAATATTAAAATAATCCTTTTAAGGGTCATTTTTATCCGTATTGGAGCAGAATCGTTTTTTAAAGACTGTTAAACTGTTTTCTTTATCTGACACACATCCACGGTCGCCTCCCTAGAGTTCTTATAAACGAACACCCACTTAAAGGCTGCCCGTGGATTCTTATCGAACAAAAGAAAATGAAACCGAAATCTCTCAAAACTATAGTCTGTATGCTAACGACTGTACTAGCTGCGTTCACTTACGCTCAGGATAATGATACCGAGGCACGACCATCCTCTAAATCAGATGAATCCGACGTGGCGAATAAAGAAATCATCGAACTCGACGACTACATCGTCACAGGAACCCGAATGGAGTTGGAACTCTCACTCTATCCTGGATCGGCTAGCAGTGTGGACCTTGACGACTTACAGGTGTCAAATAACATTATCGAGTCACTCTCTCTCGTACCGGGAATCGAAACAGGGGGAAGTCATGGCCGAAACATTGGTCAGCAGTTCACCATCCGCGGTTTTGGCTATCAGTCTGAAGAACGAGTGATTGTCAAACTGGATGGTGTAAGACGCTCAACGGCATTGTTTTCCAATCATATTTCTTCATTCCGAGTCGACAGCGACTTACTCGCCAGCGTGGATGTTGTGAAGGGGGCTTCTTCAGTGTCTCACGGCGGTGGCGCAATTGGAGGGGTCATTGGAATGAGAACCAAGGACGCCAGAGATTTCCTTCGACCTGATCAAACGATCGGAGCGACTACAAAAGCACGCTACGAGACCAATAATCACAAGGAAATTTCACTCGCACTCTACGGAACCGCACTGGATGACAAATTCGATTATTTGCTTTATGCCAAAGCTGGTAAAACAGGAGATCTCACAAAAGCGAGCGACTCTATCGAACTCTCAGATGGAACCTTCACTGATACGGTTGAAAATGACGAAGATCTTAAAACTTATTTCGTGAAGGTTGGTTATAACCCCAATGAAGACCAACGCCTGACGCTCTCGCACTACGAATTCAGCGAGGATACCGCTGTCACCTGGCAGACGCTCTATCACTCCAGCTACAGCACCGTCACCGGACCCGTGTTTGGGGATCTGAGTCAAAAGGATACCGTTCTAAACTATGAATTGAACCCTACCGGATATGAAGACTGGATCAATCTCAATGTCACTGCATTCAACAGCGAGTCCTATTACTTCCGTGTCCTCGATTACCTATACCGGGATGTGCCCACACATGTGTATTATAAAAACGAAGATGAACGATACGGCATCAACGCTAAGAACCTGATGCAATTCGAAACAGGTGATATCTTTCACCGCCTGCTGGTTGGATTCGATTACGAGATCCGCAATGAAGATGCCCTTTATGTTCGCAATGGTGTCACTACAGACTTCGGTTCCATGCCGAACGAATATATGAACCTCGGTTTTTATTTTCAGGAAGAAGCATCCATGTTGGACGACAAACTCGTCCTACACGTCGGAGGTCGCCTGGATTTTTTCGAGCGCGATGTTCACAGCGGAAAAGAAAAATATGACGACTCCAATTTCTCTCCCCGCATCGGAGGATCCTACGAAGTTGCTGAAGGGTTAAACCTACTCTTTAACTACTCTGAGTCTTTCCGCGCACCCACTCCCCATGAGACTTCATCAAGTGGACCCCTAAATCCACATTATTGGTACACTCCCAATCCCAACTTAAAACCCGAGCGCGCTGAAGAGTATGAAATCGGATTCTCCTACGTTGGAGATGGAATCTTCGCCGAGGATGACAATGTGTGGTTCAAGGTCATGTATTTTGACGGTGAAGTGAAAGACATGATCAGCTTCGAAGAATTATTTGAGCTCGGCGAATCACCTGAAGGTAGTCCTTACGGTACCTATAAAAATGTAGCAAAGGCCATCCGCAACGGACTGGAACTGGAGTTCCGATACAAAAACGGTCCCTGGAATGGTGGCTTTACGTTTGAGTCCCTCGATCAATATGACTCGGTCACCAGGGAAAAAGAGCCTAGTGCATTTGCCGACAAGTTACGCGCACATGCTTCTTACTATTTTGAGAAACTGAATCTCACCCTCTCCGCATCAACCTCTCACTGGTTTGCTCCGGAACAGAATCCAGAGTCAGTGGTCTCCTGGGGAACGACCTACTACTACGTTGATCGTTCATTCACGATTACCGACATCAAGGCCATCTGGCGTCCAACGAACACTGGGATCGAATTCATCGACGAAGATGTGGAACTACAAGTAGGTGTAAATAACATCGCCGATGATGTTTACATCAACGCGCGTGACGTCACCACAACCTCACGTGTGGGTAAAGGGCGCAACATCTTTATGTCTCTCAGTAAGCGCTTTTAGAAAGATTCACTGAAATCAACCCCCCCCTCCTGAAATCATGGGCCTGCAATGTCAGTCATTGCAGGTCTTTTTCATTTACCGAACACCCATCAGAGTCGTGGTCCCAGGTATTCATACTGTATAGGATTGGTATCGGACACTTCAAAGCCACTGATAAGTGACCTGCACCGTATGCGGTGCAGGTAATGCAACGTATGCGGTGCGGATAGTGCACCGTATGCGGTGCAATTCTATAGGCCTGCTATCTCTAAGGCACTCACCAACGTAAATACGTGCTAAACAACGGAATGCTCTAAAAGCTGAAATAAACAAACACCGCTGGAATCACGATTCCCAGCAGCACCAATAAACCGCCCCGGCGTGTAATCCCGTGTTTGCCTCTGAGCAGAAACAGACCACTCAGAGTCACCACAATAAGGCCCACCGCGAAAAAATCGGAAAACCATGTCCAAAGTTTACCCGGATTGTAGTGGATCTTGTTTGCGGTGTAGAAGATAGGTCTGCGGCGGATCCACTCCACCTCAAAAGTGCCTTTGCCCAAATCCATGGTTCCGTTACCCTCTTTAAGAAATAACCTCACTTCAGTGTCACCGGAGTGGTAATGACTTTTGTATCTCGCATTCACCCCCGCGTCGGCAAGCAGCTGCATCACATCCTCTCGTTTCAGCCGTTTTGGGAACTCCCCGCTCGATTCAATAACCACGGTTTCCTTCGTGATGATGTAACTGGGATTCCAATCATCCAGGTGGTTTAAAGCGATGCCCGAGAGCGAATACACTAACACCAATCCGGCAATGAAATAGCCTAAATCTCTATGAATGATGCGGAACCATTTCCGCCATCTAAAACTCATTTCTAAGTAAATTCAGAACAGGAATTAATCGATGATTTTCCATTTCGAGCCATCTATCCAGTAAAAGGGCAGATAGCCTTTTTCAGACTCAGCAACTTGCTTCCGCATGCCAGCAATCCGTTCAAAAACAGGATTCACCTTATCTTCCTGTTCCGAATCACCACTGCAATTTCCACAACTCTCTTCCCCTTCGTGTTCGTGCTCATGTGCGTGAGCTTTTAATTCGGATTCCCACTCATCAAGGTAAGCGTTGTCTATGCGCAACTCCTTTAATACTCCCTCAACCCGAAAAGTGCTTCCCATATTAGTCTCATCAAAAACGGGACAATCAGCCGCTTCTACTTTGATGGATTTTTCAACCTCAGGATCCAAATCCTTAAAAAACGCACGCTTCCCACCATGTTTGCACACATGCATCATGAGACCTTCTATTTTCACCTCTTGATCGATCATGGATGCCGCGCTATCCATCAGTTCGGAAACCTGAA
>JAKSBQ010000018.1 GCA_022361075.1 Opitutales bacterium
CCAACCACATCAGTATTTAAGTCTTGCCAAGCCGATCGGGCCTTTAACTGGAAGCGAATATCGAATTTGCCATAATCGTGTAGCGCAATAAAGAACAGCACCCAGGCCCGCGCCTGCTCCTCAGGTAAACCTGTTATGCGGGTAAACTGCCCGCTTATGGCGGGGCTCCGCTTCCACCAACAAGCTGCCACGGCGGCCACATCCAGGCAGTGATAAGGCAACAAATGATAACTAGCGCCACCATTTTCTCCTGGTTTTGCCTTACCCCAGTATCTAAAATAGTCTGGTACAACACCCATCAGTATCTCATCCAAGGTTTTAGCATTTTTTTCATCCCTTGTCTTACCATAATCCACTAGCCATGAGCCTAATACAGGCAATGGTCAAATCCGGGGCTGTCGGTTTATCCAGTATTTTTAGTACCCTTAAAACCTTTAGGCGCATTCATCACCAAAAACCTCCAACCCCATCCGCAATCGATCCCGAACCGCCCGCCTCAATGCCTCCGGCCCCTCCACCACAACATTAGGTACATGTTTCAGAATATCCTGTACCAACTCCCTGTCATCGCTATACGGAAAACTCAGCACATACTCATCACCCCGCCACTCACCCGACTGTTGCGGATGCCATTGCTGGCTAGCGATTTCGCGGGCAATTGCGGGGAAAAATCGCAGCCTGGCACAGTGTTTAGCGCGACCTGAAAAAATACCAAAACCCTCGGCAAAATAACGCTGTTGTTGTTCAGCACTAATTTTTTAGCCGCCTCGGCCAGCACCTCCGCCTTATCAATACGGGCAATGGAAAAAGTGCGCAGGTCGTTGCGCCAATGACACCAAGCATCGAGGTACCAGTTTTCACGGTAGTAAATCAGTGTTTGCGGGCTAATGTCGCGTCGGGTTTTTTGCTGCTGATAACTGCAATAATCGATGCTAAGCCGTTGGCGTTTTAACAGGGCTTCGCTGACCAGTGTAAATATATGGCTATCCAGGGCACGGTTAGCCACAGGTAAAAATTTAATGCGCTGCTCAAACTCCCGCACCGATAACTTGCGTGCGGACAGCAGTTTTTTGATCTGTTTTTCTACGCTGGCTAATTCCTCTTTTAATAAGTGACTGTCCATGCCATTGAGCAAGGCCAACAGCGCACTCAGCGATTGCAGCTCCTCCGCGGTTAGCCAGATACCGGGCAATTCAAACATATCGGCCAGGTCACCCCGATAGCAATAACCTCGCCGCGCACGGTCGTACTCTATAGGCGCATTGAGGTGATCGCGCATTTGCTCGA
>JAKSBQ010000439.1 GCA_022361075.1 Opitutales bacterium
CGCTCTTGTCTTGGCAGGCAGACTCTACAGTCACTTTGGATTCCTTCACATCATTGCTCAATGACAAGAATCACTGACTGGGGAGAACATGGAGACGCGTTGTATGAAACAAGTCGCACTGATCATCAGCGGTAAGCCATAATGGTGGCACTACCAACAACGCGACTGGTGTGTATTCAGCTGTTGGGAAATAAATACCAGACAGCAGAAGTCCTCTCTTCTCTGAACCTTCTCAGAACGTGACCACAGATGCCATCAAGAGTCAGCCATTCAAGCACTCCGAACACTTGTCGTTACATGTCAATGAATGCTGCCTCGTTGATCCTCGTGTGCTGGATGCATCACAACAAGTGTCTCCTGTACACGTGCAACAGATACCTCAATGACCGGCCGCTCTGTTGAACAGACTGTGATAGAATTAGGGTTCACTCCCTTGTGATACGGAAATTTGTCTGTGGCGCTACTGACTCTTTCAAGATTCCCCCAGATCAGACAGCCAAGCCCTCTTGTCATACACGCACCCTTCTGAAAGTGTCATGGAAAGGGTCACCTTTGAGTTCAAGTTCACTCCTTGAGCTCTTTGAGCAATCAAGACGATTCACGTTTTGATTCCTCATAGACCGGCTGGATATGTCTTTATGGAGAAGGTGGAGTTCTGAAAGCTCATGAGCGATCTGGAGAGCTCAATGCAGTTCACTGGAGTACTTACTCTCCCCAAATAACTTAAAAAGCTTTCTGCTTGGAGGTACCGGTCAGTTGAATCATACAATAACAACAACAATGGAGAAGCAAGCTATTCGGAAAGACACAGATACTGCTGCAAATACAGAAGCAGCAGCCCCTGGTGGGCAAACAACAAACCCAGTCCAAGACAACAGGACACAAAAGAAAAGTATACCTCACGGTGAGAAGTACATATCAATGAGTTTATTGTGTGTGTGCACTCGAGTAACACTTTGTCAGACGTGAGAACGAGCGCGAAGCTACTACTGTCACCCAGGAGCCAGAAGCACCTACGTCCCCGAAGCCACCAGCTGGGGGTTCATCGGAGACAACAAAGCCGCCAACTGGGGCAGCTCAAGATAATACGAAGCCGCCAGCTGAGGACACAGCTCCGGAGACAACAAAGCCGCCAACTGGGGCAGCTCAAGACAATACGAAGCCGCTAGATGGGAGTGCAGCGGGCGTGACAAAGCCGCCAGCTGGAGCTGCTGTCGCAGAATCATCTACCACGGAGCCGCCTGCTACTGCTGACAGCACGCAGTAATAATGTGCTGTGAACTCCGAACAGCAGTTCATCTGTGACTTGTGCGTGCATCACTTCTTCCAAAAAGTAACACCACCAACAACAGGCACCTTGGTCCGACAACAGGCTGACAATCCTCGCGTTGCTCGTTGTCTGAACGGCCATTCACACGACAACGCGCTGCGGCCCTCGAGGGGGATGTCTGTCTTGTAAATACCAACCAAGGTGTAACACAATTCCGCTCGTCTCTGGAGGAGCTCCTTGCAGCTCGAAGAGACGTGTAAGGAATAATCATGATAGGTGGATATCGTGGATAGAATAGCAAGATAGGTGTATATCCTGATAGTTAGTGTCGAGATATATAAGCATCATGGTAGGTCCATGATCAACACGTCCCGAAACCTTCTCAACACTTCCCACGCCATCATGCTCAACAACAAGACTTCGTCACTCGCGCACTATTTCGAAGACATTGTGACCAATGTCTCGTTCTCTCCTTGCGGCGAGTTCCTTGCCATGTCTGGCACTGGTCTTTGCGGCACTGAGCTCTTCAACACGAGGCAGTCTTTCTTCTCCTTGACGGCTTCGCCTGTTACACACATCGATAAGATCGTGAGGCAAAGGCGGTGTATTTCCTTCTCGCCTTCCGGCAAGCTTTTGGCTGTTGGAGGCACAGTGGAGGACAGACAAGAGTTGTCTATTTATCAGGTAGGAGGAGATTGGAAGGAAGTATGGCACACCGAGTCCTTCGAGCATCCTATTAGGTGCTGTTTGTGGGCATCAGAGCATCAATTGGTGACCGAAGGAGATTGGATTGATTTAGAGA
>JAKSBQ010000463.1 GCA_022361075.1 Opitutales bacterium
GAGAGACTTCTCCTGGGAAGGCGACAATAATTATACTTACGATCAGCAGTCCGCCTATTTCGGCCCCAACATGGGAACTCATGACGGGCTTTATTCCAACATTGGACCTGGATTGACCTCGAACGACGGCATGCAGGCATTTTTCGATGAAACAATGGTAGCTGATTCCAGTAATTGGGAACGCAGCCCGGGCACCGAATTCGCAAGACTTGCTGCCCGCTTTTATGACGTGGAGGAGAGGATCACTGCGGCCTATGCCATGGCAAAGGGTTCCTTTGGACCGCTTACGATCATCGGGGGTGTTCGGGTTGAACAGACTGACCAGGAACTTACTTGGAAAGCTTCAGAGGTACCTCTTATTGATGGAGCGATTCCGATTGATGATGTGACTACGGAAAATGATTACATCAACTATTTTCCGAGTCTCGTGGGAATCTACCGATTCGGAGATGAAAATCAATACGTTCTCAGAGGTGCCATCTCAACTTCGATCGCTCGTCCTGACTACGATGACCTCATTCCGTTTGATACGGTTGCTGTGGACAATGCGTTGGTCTTAGCTGGTGATGATGACATTGAGGCGAACCTTGTCGGTAATCCTGACCTGACTGAGCAGACTGCTGTCAACTATGATATCAGTTTTGAATGGTATCCGAACAACAACACGAGCATGTCTGTGGGAGCATTCTACAAGGATCTTGAGGACTTCTTGATGCCTGCGACGACTGTACGGACGGTAATGGTAGCGATTGACCCAGAAGATCGCGATCCAGAAGATCCGGAGTTTGAAGAATCGGAAATCCGAAGCTCTTTTGTCGTCAACGGTGGAGAAAGAAAGATTCAGGGAATCGAGTTTTCATGGAATCAGACACTCAACATGCTTCCCGATCCTTTGGATGGACTTGGTTTTGTTCTGAATTACACCTTCATTGATGGTGAGCAAACGGAACCAATCGTAGAAGTTGTTCAGGGAAGAGTGGTTGAGACGGGTGAGGTGCGTGAAGGTCAGACTCTTCAGGGGCAGCCTGAACACATCATCAATGCTCAGCTCTTCTATGAGAAAGGTCCATTCAATTTGCGTCTTGCTTACACTTGGGTGGATGAGATCAAAAACGATGTTTTTGATGTCGATTTTGAGACCTTCCAAGAAGCGCGTGGTCAGCTTGATATGTCGGTTCAATATCACTTGAACGACGATATTCGTCTGTTCGTGGATGTTGTTAATCTCACAGAAGAAGAGACGAGGAGGATTTACCAAACCACGACCGCATTTCCAGAAAGTGTTGTTAACGCCAAGCGTCGCTGGGTAGTTGGACTAAGAGGTAGTTTCTAGTTCTAGTCCTTATGTCGAATTGTATTTATATTAATAGAACCTGAACTAGTCCTCCTGTATTTTGATACAGGAGGATTTTTTAATAATTTAACAGGATGACTATGTTTTTAATGAAATGAATTCAAAGTGATTTTTTTGCTGGAAAAACGTGGTTCTTTGGGTCGAAAGAAGTATGCATTAAAAGTTTAATAGTAGCCTTTTTCTAGTATTTTATAAAAGTTAATTTAGATATGATAAAACCCGCTCACTCAATAAGTGTAAGCCGGTTTTTACTACCAACTTATATCCCATGTGATCGGATTAAAGCATAAGGAGTTGATGACTGAATCAGATTATGATTTTGCTTTTTTCCGAATGATGGGTTCCATTGTTTTTACATAATCCGGGTCGAATGTGATACCCATGCCGGGTTGATCCAGAACATCAACTTTTCCATTCTTGGCCTTGATCAGAGGTAAGTAGGGGATAGCATTGTTCTTCGGTTCTTCTGCTCGAAATTCCTGATACGCGCCGAGGCTTGGCAATACGGCTCCCAGGGCCAGGATATTGCTGTATTCGGGGTTATTTCGTGGGTTGTGAGTTGTTGTTGGTATCCCATATTCGGCTGCCATATTGGCGACGTGAATGGTTCTCAGTAACCCGCCATTATAATAAATATCGGGTTGTAGAATATCGACAGCCCGGTTTTTGATCATCCATTTCCATTTGAAAAGATCGGTATCTTGTTCTCCACCTGCTATTGGAACGGAAAGTTGGTCATTGACTTTTTTAGTGCCTTCAAAATCCGGCCACTCTACGGGCTCTTCATAAAAGGCGACATTGTATTCTTCGAGAAACCTTCCTATCTCGATTGCTTTCGGAACATCGTAACTGCCATTGGCATCAACGTAAATCGTACAATCGTCGCCAAAAGTTTCCCGGGCCGTTTTGACAAGGTTTTCCGTCCATCCCGGGCTGGCATCTTTATTCCTGCTCATGCGGCCACCGATTTTGATTTTGATTGCCCTGGCCCCCAGAATGTCGCAGCGAGCTTTGAGCCAAGCGATCTCGTCTTCAGGTTTTCCTTCACGGTTTAGGCTGCTGGCATAGATATCAATTTTTTTGCGAATGGTTTTTCCGAGATGATGACGGATGTTTTTGCCAGTTGTTTTGCCAATTGCATCGAGAACTGCGGTCTCTGCTACTGCATAACTATTCCATATGGGTAATCCAAGAAATTTGTAGATTCTGGCCTCATTGAAGTAGTAGAATTCAGTATGAAATTCTGCAATGTCACGAAGATCTCGTTTGAGGAAAAAGCGGGGAACTTTTTTTTCAAAGAGCGTTAATGTACTTTTCAAACGTCCATTTCCAATAGCGTATCCTTCCACTCCATTACTCAAAGTTACGCGACAGAGATGGTTGGAGTCTCTCTCCAATAATTCAATGCGGACTACTGTTAAGGGTTCAGAGAGTTCGTTTGAAAAATTAGAGAATGGTTCGATCTTATCATGAGACCTGGACATGGATTTGTGATAATTTCCATGAGTGTTTAGAGCTGAGAACGTGAATGCTGCAGCAGTCGTTGCTGTAGCTTTTTTTAAGAATTCTCTTCGATTGGTCATAGTAGAATGCTGCGATTAAAAGTTATTCTCGTAACTTAAAGGTATTAATGTGATGAGGATGGCTCATCATGAATGAACCAACTCTGTTTGATTCATTAAAACACACACACAATTTCAGTCTCGTTTTCAATTGATCAACCTGTAGAGGAGAAGAGCATAAATGTGTTTTTAAGATGGTTCATTCAACAAAAACACTAGTATGAGAATCATCTCTACAATTTGAATGGGTGGCAGATTGATTGGGAAATAGTGTCATTTTAAGATTCAGAATTGAAGCTCTTTATTAGACATTATTATGGAAACCCAAACCCACTCACGGACTAACACACAAAATGTAGGACTTATCCTCGGATTCGTTTTATGCTTATTGGCACTATTGTTTTTTCATCCAGATCCATCTCGCCCGGAGGTTGGAAAGATGACAGCTATCGTATTATTGATGGCGACCTGGTGGGTGACTGAGGCTGTTCCGCTGGCGGCAACTTCTTTGGTGCCAATGGTGCTATTTCCTCTTGTTGGCATTGCCAGTGGAAAGCAAATCGCGGGTTCATACATGAACTCAATCATCTTTTTGTATATTGGTGGATTTCTCATCGCTTTGGCGATGGAACGCTGGAATCTTCACCGCCGCATTGCTCTAACGATTATCCATGCGATCGGCAAAAAGACAGACTTGATGATTTTGGGATTTATGGTGGCTGCCGCATTCCTATCGATGTGGATTTCGAATACGGCGACAGCTGTGATGATGTTGCCAATCGGTTTGGCAATCATTTCTCAAATGGAGACAGAATTTGGTAAGGAACGTGCGCACAAACTATCCCTTGCGTTATTACTGGGTATTGCATTCAGCTGCTCCATAGGCGGAGTTGCAACTCCTGTTGGCACTCCCACAAATCTGGCGTTTTTGAAGATTTTTGAAGATACATTTCCATCGGCCCCGGCTATTTCGTTTGGGCAATGGTTTTTGATGGGATTACCTCTCTCGATTGTTGTCTTGATTTGCACCTGGTTTTTGTTGACTAAACTTCTTTGCCGTGTCGACCAGTCCATGGTTATAGATCGTGAGATCATTCGGAATGAGATTCGTAAACTGGGTAAACTTAAATACGAAGAAATAGTCGTCCTGGCTGTATGGGTGTTGACCGCTTGTCTCTGGATCTTTCGGGGAGATTTGACCATTGGTATATTTACCATACCAGGATGGAAAAATCTTTGGAGTGGATTTGCGATGGTCGATGATAGCACGGTAGCTGTTTTGATGGCATTGCTGATTTTTGTGATTCCATCGGGAAAAAATAGTCCTGGCAAAGCGATTATTGAAGTGGATGTATTTAGAAACCTTCCATGGTCGGCGATTTTATTGTTTGGTGGTGGATTTGCACTTGCGAACGGATTTACATCAAGTGGTTTGACGGAATACCTCGCTTTACAGTTTGGAAAAATGGGGGATATGCCGATTATTCTAGTCGTGATTCTTGCCTGTGTGGGAGTGACTTTAGTGACTGAACTGGTTTCGAACATTGCGACTGTTCAGATGTTTGTGCCGGTATTGGCTTCGTGGGCAGTTGCTCAGGAGGTCAATCCACTTTTGCTTATGGTCCCCGCGACGATCGTATCATCCATGGCTTTTCTGATGCCAGTCGCGACACCTCCCAATGCCGTAATTTTTGGTAGCGAACGCATTCGTATTATCGAAATGGTTCGACTAGGTCTTTGGATCAAAGTGGCGGCTGTGATCATCACTATTTTGGTAGTGTTACTATTAATGCCAGTTTTCTTTAACATCCAACCAGGACTTCCGGAGTGGGCAATAACGCAATAGTCAGAGGAATCCTCTCTGGTAACGCAAAGACTGTTTTTCGGTTTTTTGTCCTAAGCACCAATTCTGGACAACAGATAGACGGCCAAAATCGTGAGTGCGCCTATCGCCGCAGCTGCAAGGAATCCTAAAATATCTGTTCGGTAAGCTTTCCAGGAGAATTTGGATGGGAGGGATAGCAAGTCTACGATGATTAATCTGTCTTGCGTCGAATGCTGCACACGAGATTGTTGTGTGTTGGGAGTTGCTTCGTTTGCGTCTGAGGCCCCTTCCAGTTTGATTTCGATTCCAGCATCTCTTAAGCGTTGTTCCTCCCCAACAGGTGTATCGAGTAGAGTATAAAATGCGTGGAGTTTGTTTTCTGGTTCCATTTTAGTGAATGCACTTACCACTATCATGGCCGTGAACCCTACAGGGAGGTAAAGAGCAGCCTGTTGGGCAAAGCCCCAATCCAATTGGTTTTGGGTATAAATTCCAATGAATGCCATCGAAACGACACTTGCGAGGGTTCCCCATCTGTTTGCACGTTTCCACATAATTCCTGCCCAGAATGCAATTCCCATGTAGGCAGTGATTTTCCATCCTTCCTTAATGCCATGAACTACGCTTGGAAAACTATAAGCAAACATGATTCCCCCTGCTACAATGCCCAGAGAAGCCCACCGGCCAACGACCAAAAGTTCACGATCAGTGGCTGATGGTTTAACGTAGGGGCGATAGATGTTTTGGGTAAACAAGGCCGATGCATGGACCATGAAGGCATCGCAAGTTGACATGACTGCCGCAATCATGGCCGCTAACATCAATCCAACCAATCCCACAGGCAGTAATTCCTTGGCCGCAATTCCGAATGCCATCTCGCGGTGTTCACCAATTAGTTCAGGAAACAGGAAGGCTGCAAATACTCCAATGAATGCCCAGCCTGCTGTGGCAAAGCGCTTGAGAAAATTTCCGTAGGTCCAGCCTGTCCGGCAGGAAATCTCGGTCTTGCCTGAACCACCTATCGCCATGTGGTGGGGCAGCACAACCACCATCACAAGTCCATTGATGACCGCCATGACGATGAAAAACCACGTGACCTCATTGGGTGCGACAAGGCTGAACATGTATTCTGGGAGTTCACTATGAAAGACGGACATTCCTCCTGCCATATTGATCGCGAAGGGCAGCAACATGAAGGATAATACCAGGATGAGTATCCCTTGCACCAAGTCTGTGTATACGGCTGCAACGATACCTCCGGCGAGTCCATAACTGATAAAAAGTATGGTCGAAACAATGATGACGACTTCCTCGGATAACGCTCCTCCAGTTAATCCCTCAACCGTAACGCCAGTGCCTTTTAACATCACTCCCATGTTCATACAAAAGTAGAGTAGAGCAATCAATGTGTAGAGAAATGAAATCCCTGAACCATAGCGTTCCTGGAAAAAGTCAGCCATGGTGATGTAACGCAGACGTCTGTAAACAGGAGCGATGATCCAGAAAAAAGGTGTGGAAAACATAAATATCCACTGATACCAGATTCCTGCCAAACCACTTTGATAGGCTGCCCCTGAGACGGTCACCGGCTGGTCGGTGTGAGTTCCAACTCCAAATGCTTGGGCGATCATCAGTATTTTCCCGAAGCGACGTCCCCCCATAAAAAAATCACCCGAATTCTTTATTTTACTCATGGTCCACATACCCAGGCAAAGTGTGAATAAAAAATAAAGACCGAGTACGATCCAATCTAACCAGTGCAATCCTAACATGTTCTATTTCAGTGGGTTGTTTAACTAAGTATCCAAGGATTTATACATCAGGAAAGACTTTGGCCTTTTCCTGATAGTACTTTTTAAGGCGTTCGAACGCAAGTTTGGGAATTCGCTTGTCTGACAAGAGTCCTTTGCGATTCCATCCGTCCTGTATGCCCGCCAGGTTGCGCCGGGGTGTTCGAAAATCAAAGAGTATCCAGGGAGACATTCCTCTCAAGGTGGGAATTTCATCCAGCATTTTCAGTTGTTGTTCGTAGACGTAGTCTTGAAAATCTTCAGTCCAGCGTTGCATGCGATCTCCCCTATGACCTCCAAGTGCGTCTGCTCCAAATTCACTGATAATGAATGGTTTGTTCGGATCGAGAAACCACTTTACTCCTGCTTCCATTTGGTCGGGAGTTCCGGAATACCACCCTAGGTATTCGTTGCAACAGAGGACATCACATTCTGGTGCGAATGGATCGCTGACATGCATTTCTTTTTTAAGTTTGTCTGAGTAGTCGAGTTCATCACGGTCCAGAGCCGCACTCACAATTCGGGTTGTGTCTATTTCAGTAACGATTGACTTAAGTCTTTTAAGGAAACTGGTACGGGATTCATTTACCGGGGTTTCGTTTGCTACGGACCAAATGATAGAGGATGCACGATTTTTATCGCGGTTTACCAGTGTACGAAGTTGAGATGCTGCCTGATCAAATGTCTCACTTTTATCATATTGGATCCCCCAATAAACCGGAATCTCTTCCCACAGGAGTATCCCCATCTCATCGGCGAGGCGAGGGACATTTTCACTATGAGGGTAGTGTGCGAGTCTGACAAAATTGCAATGGAGTTCTTTTGCTGCTTTGAGAATGTACTTTGCATCTTCAATGCTGTGTGCCCTTCTCGGAGTTTCTGGAATTTCCTCATGACATGAAATACCTCTCAGAAAAATGGGTTGATCGTTGAGCAAGATGTCAGCTCCATCGACTTTTATGGTTCGAAAACCGATGCGATCAGAAATTGAATCTGATGTTGTCGAGATTTGAACATCGTAGAGTTTTGGATTAAGAATACTCCACTTTTGGAAGTCCGGCATTGTTACATTAAGGCCCGCATATCCGTTGGAATTGGAGTTTAGTTTATGTTTAAATCCTAATTCAGGGATCTCGAGTATTATTTCACTACTTATGGATTCGGATAATTTTACAAAGCCCTTTAATTGTTGAGGATTTTCGTTATCCAGTTGGATCTGATAATCGTCTATGAACTGAAGAGGCGTTTCAATCAGCCAGACATCACGGGTTATCCCGCCGTAGTTGTACCAATCTGTTCTCATATTGGGTACTTGTCCCGGTTCACGGCGGTTGTTGACACATACACTTAGATGGTTGATGCCATCGTTGAGGATCGATGTGACTTCAAGAGAAAAAGGATCGAATCCTCCAAGATGCATACCAACTTTTTCACCATTGAGGTAAACATGAGTTTCATAGTTAGCGGCATCAAATCTCAGGAAATAGCGGGACTGCGGTTTGGGAGTATGCTCTATTTTACGCGAATACCACACACAACCTTCATACAGTTTCCATGAGAGATTTTGGTGATTCCAGTCTCCAGGAACATCTATTTTTTCGGCTTTCTCAAAGTCGTACTCCACCATATCCGCTTGGTGGGAGGGTTTTCTATTCTGAAAGTATGTGTAATAACGGGATCGATCTTCAGGATCAATTTGGTCGTGTGGTATCCCGTTGCGGTGACTGCGATAACCTGTTTCATACGGATCAACTATAAATGCCCATTTGCCATTCAGGCAGGTTTTAGTGCGATTGCATGCGTTTTGTAAGATGGTATCGGAATTTTCCATACTAGATGAGTTTGGCGGCATTGCGGACTAGGGAGTGTTAACGATTTTTTGGTTTCATGATTGAGAATGTCAAAACACCCATGCCAGGCGCATACCTACTCATGGACAAGCGTCCTTGGGTAGGTATGGAACGCCGCAAGGTATTTTGACAACTCAACCCGTTAAAGGCGGGGAAAAACACAAAAAGGGCAGCGTTTGAGTCCAAAATCAGGGTTTCAACCCAATTTTTGGCCTCCGTCTCGCTCTTTTTGTGTTTTTCCTCCGTCATGTTTCCAAAAAATTGTTAACACTCCCTAATGTGATGGGTCCTCCTTGTTTGGTTCATTACGATCTTTCAAATATCGTTTATAGTGACAATTGGACATGTTACTAAAACTGTAGGGCAATGATGTTATCGGTTGTGCAGCTGTGCTTGACCGCGAATTTTTGGTATATAGTCTAGATCTACCCGTTATTGTTAAATTTAGAGCATAAATTGTGAAGCTAGATGTAATTTGCATGGTATGACTTGAAATTGGACCTCATGACACACAAAAAACGAACAACTTTAAGGCAAATTTCTGAAAAAGCAGGATATCACTTCACCACAGTATCACTTGCCCTTAGAGATCATCCCAGTATTCCGAGCAAAACCCGGGAAAAGATAAAATCGATCGCTGCTGAAATGGATTATAAACCCGATCCGGTTTTATCGGCCCTTGTTGCATACCGACACTCTAAAACCAACCATAATTTTGCAGGAAATCTCATTTGGTTACTCAATTATTCTAAAAAATACTCCTGGAGAGATATTCCTTTGTTTGATCAGTACTTTGAGGGGGCTCAGGAAGGGGCCAAACGTCTGGGTTATCAGATACAGACGTTTGACCTTCAATCCGAAGGGATGACATCACGTAGGGCTTCTGAGATATTCCTGCATCGTGGGGTTTCCGGGATTTTCATCCCTCCTCAGGAAAAAGCGCATGTGAATCTGGACCTGAATTGGGATGATTTTTCTGTGATTTCTTTTGGCTATACGGTTGAGAATCCCAAATTCCATGTTGTTTCGAGCAATCACTTTCGCATGATGATCGATCTCATCAATCAGCTTCTGAAACTTGGCTATCGTCGACCCGGACTGGTACTCCTGAAAAAATCAGGTGAGCGTGTGGAAAATAAATGGATAAGCGCATATCTGGGCAAACAATGGGAAGCAGATGCTAACAACTGGCCGAGCCCTCTCATACTGGATACTTGGGATGAAAGTACTTTTATCAATTGGCTGAAAAAAGAAGCTCCGGATGTTGTCATATCGGGCAGGCGTCAGATTCCAGAGTTAATTCCCTGTTTGGAAAGCAGTGGTTATCGAATCCCGGAGGATATTGGATTTGCAGATCACAATATGAGCGACAAAAATACAGCTACAGCAGGTATGCAACAAAATGGGGTTTTGATCGGAACAACGGGATTAGAACACTTGGTTGGTATGATTCATCGTAATGAAAAAGGTATTCCGGTCACACCTACGAATACATTAGTGGATGCTAATTTTTATTTGGGACCGACTTTGAAAAAAATGGACTAACAGCTGTTACGGGAGGAAAGATGAGTCTATCAAACGTCCCTTTCGCAAAAACTCCGGATTGTAGTTGACGCCCATTCCCGGTCCAGTAGGTGCAGGTATTACACCGTTGGTGACTTTGAAATCTACTCCAGGTGACTCCCAGGGTATACTTTGGTTTACCCCTTTGTACTCCTGAAACGGACCGATTGCGGGAGCGCAAGATGCAAATACCAACATATAAAGAAATCCCATTCCTCCTCCTGAAATATGCGGGGTGCATTTGATCCCGCATTCCTGTGAGAGTTTAGCGACCCGAAGAGAGCGGATGAGACCTCCGTAGTAGAACAAATCCGGTTGTGATAGCTGAACTGCTCCATTGCGAATCATCCATTCGAATCGAGTGAAACTGCTTTCCTGCTCACCTCCGGCAATGATAATATCGAGCTCGTCCGCAACTTTTTTCAGAGACCAGAGATCATCAAATACGGTAGGCTCTTCATACATCGTGTAACCATTGGATTGCAGTAACTTCCCGACTCTGATCGCGTCTTTTGCTTTTACGTAGGAACTGTTGGAATCGGCATATAGGGTACAGCGGTCACCTAGTGCGTCAGCTACTGCAGGAATAAGCCTTTCGGTTCGACCTGGAAACGTGTCCAGCAGTCTCATACGACCACCAATTTTGTGTTTCACTGCCTTAAAATTTCCACTGTCAACATTGTTCACAATGAGCCTCAGAGATTCTTCTACATCATGTTCACGGTGGTTGTTTGCCACGTAGAGTTTGACAAATTTTTGTCTTACTCCTCCAAGCAATTCAGCAACTGGAAGCTCAACAATGCGACCCAGCATATCCAGCATCGCAAACTCTGCCGAAGCTACACATACCCAGAAGCCCTGACCTTGCATTTTGTAATTACCTTTGTAGGCAAATACACCGTCTAACAATGCTTCAATATTACGGACGTCCTTACCGATGAAGTAAGGTGCGACGTCTCTTACGAACGATGAATAAACACTGTTCATACGATTGTTGTGGCTGATTGCCCATCCTTCCGCTCCATCGGTTGAGCGCGCACGCACAAACCAGTTTTTATCGATTCTGAACAGATCGAGGCTTTCCAAAATTACGGGTGAAGTGAATAGACTCTTATCCAGAAAACGGTAGGTAGGATTGGGTTGGTAGTTTGCAGGTTTTTTCTTGTCTGACGCCAAAGCTTGCAACCCCAGGTAAGTTCCGGTGGCTGCGATGCCTTGTTTAAAAAAAGACCGTCTGTTCATCACTAACTTTCGAATGTTTTGCCATTGATCGTGACGTTTTGGAGCGAAACTTCATCATTGGGCCCAATTTTTAAGGGGGTCTTTGCATTTTTAATAATGGTGTTTTGAATCATGATGTCTTGCAAAGGTGCTTCCTCATGACCTTCTGCCCAAATGCCGTGTTCCGCTTTACCGCAACTGACGTTGTTAATTCTGAAATGACGGAAAATGGGTGGAAAATTCCCTCCTCTGTAGCTGTGGTAGTTCGTCTGAAAGCGGATGAGGGCAATTTCCGCCTGCTCAACTTCTATGTTACGAACATGAACATTTTCAATAATACCTCCACGGTCCAGATTGGATTTGAAGTAGAGAAGATTTCTTCCCTTTTCGACTGTGTTATTTTCCATGAAAACATTTCGGACCGAACCGGACATTTCACTTCCAATCGCAAGTCCATTGTGAACATCGAGCAAGCGATTATTGCGAATCACGATATTTTCTGAGGGGACACCAATATTTCGTCCTTCGGTATCACGTCCCGACTTGATCGCAACCGCATCGTCACCAGTTCGGAATGTGCAATCCTCAATGAGCACATAACTGCAGGAATCGGGATCGACGCCGTCATTGTTTAGGCGCATACTTTCAATGTGTACACCTCGAACGATGATGTAATTAGAATAAACCGGATGAACGATCCAAAATGGGGAATCGATGATCTTGACACCTTCGATCAAGACTCGATTGCAGCCAAAGGTTTGAATAAAGCTGGGTCTCAACCAGTGACCTCCTCCAAATACCCGATTGTGCAATGGAATCTCCCTGTCGCCCATTTCCCTCAGAGCCAGCTGGTCCGGTTTTTGATTTGGGCGCCATTTGGCAAAAGTTTCACCTACATTTCCATTGATCAAGCCAGATCCTGTTATGGCAATGTTTGAACATTGATAGGCATAGATGAAAGGAGAGTAGTTAAAGAGTTCCGTGCATTCCCAACGGGTTAAGACAGGAGGAAGAAAATCCTCAGGAATCGCACTGAATCTAATTTCCGATCCATTTTTAAGGTGGAGATTGACGTTACTTTTGAAATGGATAGGTCCCCTCAAGTAATAGATCCCATCGGGCAATACGACGCGTCCTCCACCCGAAAGACTACAGGTGTCGATTGCCTCCTGAATAGCAGGCAGGTCATCATGTTTGCCATCACCAACTGCTCCAAAATCAATCACATTGAAATCCTTATCCGGGAAAGAAGTTTGGTTTTGATGGATGACCTGAACAATTTCCTCAATCTGACGGGTGACTTCATTTGTGCCAAATGCGAGGGTGGGCAAAAGTATAGCAATAATGAGCTTAGTGTGACTTTTGAATAGAGATTTCATGTTTGTTTGTTCGAAATTTGGTCCAGGCAGGGAAACTAACTTGAGACTACTTCATAAGTTTCAGCATTCAAAACAGGGTTTTCGAGCTCACACTTTCATAAAACTGTAGAGTAATCAAAACTCATGAGGTGAATGTGAACCCTAACATTCTACGGTTAGAGTTTACCCGTGATTGAATAAGGTCATCAGGAATCGAATCAATCATCTGCACCCCACACTAAAATAATGATGCATGCCCCACTCTTAAAACTAACTATCCTTTTTTGCCTAAATGCTGGATTCTGTTTCGCAAGTATAGGTGATGATTCTGAATTGAAACAACCGCTTCTGATGGTTGGAAAGTTGAGTTGTAGTCTGGAAGCTCTTGGGCAAACCCAGACTGCCAGAATACTGGTATGGAATCAGGTCAATGACTTTGCCGGTAAAGATGGTTTTGGATGGATTCAAAAACCAAATAGGACCTACACACATGAGGAATGGAAGCAAAGTCGCCCACCATCGTACACTGTCGCCATGATGGCACCTGAAATGGAGTTGGGGTTTCAATTGGCACCCGGCACCTGGGAATGTTTGCTGGTTGTAGATGAAGGACAACTCGATCTTGACGGCTTATCAATATACGTAGGTGAAGAGTCCATCGATTTGCGAATGCATGACTTCGGACACCCGGCTGAGCCATCACTTCCCATGAACCGATATCGAATAGTGGCGCACAGAATTGAAGCGACTGGTGAGCTGACGCGTATTCGTTTGGTTCATACTGAAGCTAATGCAAGCTTGCTTGCTGTGTATTTGCTGCCCGTAGCTAATGTACAAACGGACCGGGAGAAATGGTATTTGTCTCGTATTGAGGAGTTGGGTCAGCTCGACTGTAAAATCTCTCTGGACTCTATTCTCTGGGAAATGGCTTCAGAACTCCAACGTGGAAGTGCAAATCGATCCTTTTACTGGTATTGGCTCAGTCATTTACGGTTGATTCACGAAGCGGAAATCAGTTACCAACAACTGGGGTGGGATTGGGTCAGCGAGAAGACCGATAGCACGATATTTGATCGCTTTAAACAAGCGATTTCGAATCTGGATTTTGTTGTCAAGTCACATCCGGAGCGGGAAATGCTGCCGATTTTTGATCGGGTCGACTGGTTGAGAACCCGATTACTGTATTGGGTATGGCTTGAACAGCGTCGGGCAAATGATTGGATCGAATTTGAACGATCAATCAAAAGCCTGGTTAAGCGATTCCCAGAACATGAATTGGTTCGCATGTATTCGGGTGAATTGATACCGAATGTTCCTCTCGAATTACCTGATACCTATTCTGACGCACCTCCATGGGCAAAAAATCAATATAAGGCGCTGCAACGACTGAGGGAAGTGGCATACTATTGGATTCATGAGCGCCAGATCTCAAACGGAGAAATGGGTGGAAAACCCGATGATGATGTCGAAATGTTGCGTTGGTGGCGTATTTTGGCGTTTGCAGGTGATAAAATAGTCAAGGAAGGTTACGAGAAGCTGGCGAACGGTATGTGGTTTAGCGGTCGCGTCAAGGATGGATATTCTCTCGCTCCAAGAGATGTTGAACATTCTGCTGAGCCCATCGCCGACACGGCTCCGGATATGGCTCTAATGGCCTCTGATCCTTTGTTTGTGGATCGCTTGGTTCCAAGCTATCAGCACATGAAAAATCTTTGGACCGATTACAATGATCGGGGTTTTAGGCAATTCAAGTCTGCATGGATTGGATCCCAAAACATTTTGGAGACTCCACCGCGAAACAGAGATGTTTCTATGAACTCTAGAGCCGTCAAGGCATTGCGTTATCTCTATTTTCTTGAACCTGAATCCGAGCTCAAAAAAATTCTGTTGGAATGGGGGGATTGCTGGCTGGATGCTGCAATGCGTGAGGACAAGGGAAAACCTAAAGGTTTATTTCCCGCTTCTTTGAGATTTCCCGATGCTTCTTTCAATGGGAATGAGCCGACTTGGTACGAGTCCAATATGTTTTGGCATTATTTTGAATGGACAGGTGATGCCCGACTCTATGATCACTTGCTCTTCTGTTATCGGATATCTGGGGACCCGAAATACCTTGAGCCGATGCGGATGACTCTGAAGCTCATACAGGAGAGAGTGTTTCAGACATCTGAAATTGATGATAGTAAATTGATTCCAGGTAGTGAAATGTGGGCTGCCAATTTGTTAGCAAACACTTCTGATTTTTGGAGTGTTGCAGAGCAATGGAGGATAGTGGAAGGTGATCCTGAATACGACGAGCACCTCATGGAACATGGATCCAGTTTTTTGAAGTATTGGATCACAAAGGATACTGAGCCCCTTGCTAATGGTATTGAAGAGGTGATTTTATCGAAATTGGATTACAATCTACCGATGCGGACTACGGAGGTTTTGTTTACAGATCGGGTTCATGTCACCCAAAGAGGAGATTATAAAGACAGTGCAGAGCTATTAGCGAGTATGCTCACAGGAAGCACTGTTAACAATGGAACATCTCCCTACATGAGCCACATTTGGCTTGAAGCACCAGAAGGATTTACCAGCTTGATTGATGATTTTGAGCCGCAAAAACGATCTGCTTGGATTTTTCTTCACCAGGATGAAGCCGCAGAAGTCAAGGCTCGTGTTTTTCAACTTCCTCAAGGCCGATATGACATTAACGTTTGGGCAGGAGGTGAAAAGCAGTTCTACAGCATTGTTGAAAGTGGAGGAGGAGCATTTGTAGATTTTAAATGTAAGATTCCAGGAGGAGTACTCACGAGACTTGAAGTTTTGGCGGCTGATTTCGAAGTGACGAATGAGAACTAATGGTCCATCCAATGAATTTTATAACTAAAAGTATACTCTATTTCATTTTTCTGAATGCTTCCTTAATGGCGGCAACCGATTATCTGGAAACCGCTATTCGTGTCGCAGATAAAATAATCAGAGACTCTAGTTTCGACACTAAAATCAAGGAGATGCAACCTGTTAACGGCCTGCAAGTGATTGATTTTCATGGTTATTGGGGCTCCGAGTCTGGCATATATTATGCCGTTTCTGAGATCGAAGCTGAAGAGTCAGATATTTATGATTTTGGAATCAGTGCCAAGGGTCCCATACGCATCTGGGTCGATAAGCAACTGGTTTATGAAAACGAATCGATGAATTCTGGTTTTTCCCGAGAGATTGCCTACGAGCTGCATCAGCACGCTGATTCGTTTCAATGCTCACTCGACAAGGGACGAGTGAGTGTTTGGGTAGAAACGGTTACCTCAGAAAATGGGTGTGGCTTTGAATTACAGCCGCAGGACTCTCATGGAATGTTGGATGATCGATTGAATTTTGATTTAAACTCGCTGGATCTTGAAGGAACCTCATTTCCATGGGTCGTTTCAGGCCCTTATGCCCATGCTCAGCTCTCAACTACTGATGCTGTTTTTCCTGAAATCATGACTGAGGAGAGTTTCCGCCCATGGCGAACAATTGGCAACTTGTTAGGCCCAGTTCTATCGGTTCCGGAAGGTGTCGATTTTCGCTGGCATGCTTACACGGAGTGGCATTATTCGAATGGAGCCACCCTCTGGTCTATGTTGTATTTGGCAGATGTTGCGGGACTAGAAAGGCTGCAAAAGCATGTAGAGGACTTTTGCAAGTTTACACTTCTGAAAGAAGATCTTTTTCGTGCCTATCATGATCAATATAACATGCGCAGAGTGGCAAATTTCAGAATGTTTCGCATGTCGATGCTTGATGATAGCAGTGCTCCGGCACTTCCATTTATCGAGCTCTACCTGAGAGGTAAAATTCCGCATGCTAAAGAGGTAATTGATAGGGCTTTGCGTCAGGCCGCAGTTGAACAAGTGAGACTAGAGGACGGAACCCTGGCACGCCCCGAACCCGAATACCTGAGCGTGTGGGCTGACGATATGTTTATGGCAGTTCCCTTTTTGATCAGGGCGTCGGAAATGAAACAGGATTCACAATTTCTAGACCTTGGACTGGAGCAAATTTTGTTAATCAATCGTCATCTCTATGTGACTGACAAAGACTTGTATTTCCACGGATGGTTTGATTCAAGGCAGTCTCACTCCATTGCACACTGGGGTAGGGCGAATGGTTGGTGCGCGTGGGCGATCGCAGACGCTCTGATGAAAGCTCCCCAATCGCATCCTCTTTACTTAAAAGTTTTAGATAAGTTTTCATCTCACATGAATGGCCTTGCGACTCTTCAAGGAAACAACGGACTTTGGCATCAGGTGCTTGATCACCCAGATTCCTGGGAAGAAACATCATGCACTGCGATGTTTTTGTTAGCGATGGCAAGAGGCGTGAGATTGGGCTGGATCGATCGTGAGACTTTTATGCCAGTCATCCAAAAAGCGTGGGATGGGCTCAAATCAAAGATTGAGGCTGATGGAAAAGTCGCTGGTATCTGTCAGGGGACGGGAATTGGAGAAAGTTATGAGTTTTATTACGAACGGAAAGCTCGACCCCATGATCCAAGAGGAGTAGGTGCAGTCATAACTGCCGCAATCGAAATGCACTTGCTACATGCGAATTGAGGGTGCAAGAGTGACATAGAAAAGCCTGCGACTCATCATTGTCACAGGCTTTCGAATGAAAAGATATCTGCCTATCTATTTACTCCTTCAGCTGATAGCTGTAGGATATAGTTCTAAAATGACTATCCTTGGGAGTATCGACCTCCATCACAACGGGGATCGCACGCATGCCGGGGAATGGATACCAAAACTCATCAGCATTTTCTCCCAGTTGGATCGTTGCTTCTCCGGAATCGAGTGACAATTTAAGTTCTCTGTTGTTCCCCTTAATCATTAATGCATCTTTTTTGCTCTGCGAAACAGATACACCGTCGTGTTTAACGATGGGTTCCAAAATGCGGACTTGTGGGAAACGATCATGATAGCGTAAGAACACTGTCTTTTTAACCTCCATGTCGCTCATCTCATAGAGGATGCGGTAGGCCACACCTCCAGGATGATAGTTTTGGTCGCAGAGTTTTCCTGACACCAAAATCTTTTTAATGTCACCTTCTGAATCAAGCACTTCGAGATCGGCGTAAGAATCGTAAAGATTTGTGAAATATCCATTCTCATTTTCAAATTCGATTCTTGGAGTCAGTGGTTGGATTGGTTCTTCAATCGGAGGCATATGGATCGGTTCACCGCGGGAGTATCGGGTTTGCGATGATGTGGTGAGAAATCCGTGATCTTTTAGCCAAAGGTTAACCATTGCGCCACCCCTGGGGAAATGTGTGTATTTTCCATCTCCCCAATTCGTGTAGTCGATATAATCGTATGAGGAAATCGTGGCCATGAAGTTTTTAGTTCCGACGAGTGCGACATTGACTGATGGGAAGTGCTTCACGAAATCGCCTGACTCAGAAGGAAGCGGTGGTGTTTTTCCTGTTTGATGACGTCCGTATTCGATCGCCATCGCGATGTTTTTCGCACGGGCAAAAGTGGGATAAATATTGGGTAGTTTGCCAGGCATTGCCCAAATGTGAGGTCCGTATCCTACCAGGCCTTCTTGGATCGAGTGTTTCAAATACTCCAGGTTCCTAAGAGAGGCCGTTTGATATGCGGGGTTCTCATCGGCCCACATCGCGAACGTCACCTGACATCCATCTGCAGTTTTACTTCCATACGATGTCCATTTATAGGCTCTTGCTCCCCATGAGGCATCGATGGCTCCATCCGGGTACACGAACCATAGCACGTTTTCCATGGATTTTCGGATAATATCTTCGGTTTCTTTGTCACCAACTGTTCGTGCGTAGAGTGTGAGTCCCCACAGCGACATGTCGATTTGATATCCGAGATCCACACCATACTTTACTCCGTGGACTCGAGCAGCTTCACCTTCAAAGAAGTAGTTGCGATCTAGCTTTGCGACACTCTGGCGTGCCAGTATCCGTGCTTTTTCCAAGTGTGCCGGATCTTTGGTTACATTTTCATAGACGACGGCTAAACAACCAGCTGTGGTTGGAACATAATTGAAGCTTGCCCAGTCCGGACTCATTTTTTCCACGAGATAATCTGCCGCTTCCTGGATAGATTGTTTCCAGGCTTTTTTTTCATCGTCACTCATGTATTGGATCAACGTTGGCCAGCTTGCTGCCATCATGAGGAGCTGATCCGCAGTTGTGCCTGTCCATTCCCATGGATTCTCGACCCATTCTCCGGTTTCTTCCTGTTTGCTGATCAACCAATTACCGGTGTGAATCGCAGCATCGAGCCACTTCTTATCATCTGTTAATTTGTATAAAACGGTAAATGGATAGAGCGCTTCAGCTGCGCGTGTGTAGTAGATTCCGTTTTCAGGATCGCGAATACCTCCAAACTCTTCATGGGTTGGATCTTTTTCCTGAAGGTCGTAGAGCGTTTCACCAAGAAGGGTTAATACTTCGAGATATGCTGCTTGAGGATCAGCTGTCGACTTGGCAGCATTAACCTGAGTCGCAATGTTTATTGTGAACAGCGCAGTAAAGCAAAGCACAGACAGCAAAACCCGTGTATTATGGGTTGGGATTGAGTAGCGTATAAGGTGTTTCATAGGGATTTATGCAATTATTACGTGATGAAAGCATGCATTTTTAAACGGGTTTATTTAAATCCACATTTTAATCAAATTGTAGAGCGATGGGCGGAATGAGATTCTAACTACGATTCGCGGAGTGATACGTATATTTGCTCTTCACTGTAATACTACGTTAGTGAGAAAGATTTCTCAAATTCGTCATAGATGTTCGGTCAAAGTAGTACTGACCACGTTGTCAAAGGGGTATTGAACGAACGGTCAAAGCCCATTTGACTGAGCAGTCAAAGCGCACTTGAAAGAAAGTAAAAAGAGAAAAGAAGCCAC
>JAKSBQ010000189.1 GCA_022361075.1 Opitutales bacterium
TTCAAATCTTCGCAAGCAAGCTTCAAACGCTCAACCATAGACTGCTCACCCTTACGCAACCATACGCGTGGGTCGTAGAATTTTTTGTTAGGAGCGTCGGCACCCTCTGGGTTGCCCAGCTGGCCTTGAAGGTATGCTTCGTTTTCTTTGTAGAATTTGAGAACACCTTCCCAAGTCGCCCATTGAGTGTCAGTGTCGATATTCATTTTAACTGCGCCGTAGCTGACTCCTTCGCGAATTTCTTCACGAGTTGAACCGGAACCGCCGTGGAACACAAAGTTCACTGGCTTTTCACCTGTGTTGTGCTTCTCCTGAATGTATTTCTGAGAGTTGTCCAAGATTGTCGGAGTCAACTGAACATTACCTGGTTTATAAACTCCGTGAACGTTACCGAAAGCCGCTGCAATTGTGAAATTCGGGCTGATCTTGATGAGGCGAGAGTAAGCTTCATCAACTTCTGAAGGTTGAGTGTAAAGCGCAGCGTTATCAACGTCACTGTTGTCTACACCATCTTCTTCACCGCCGGTAACACCAAGCTCGATTTCGAGAGTCATGTTTACCTTTGCCATGCGTTGGAAATACTCCTCACAAGTGGAAAGATTGTCTTCGATTGGTTCGTGAGAGAGGTCAATCATGTGTGATGAGAAAAGAGAGCATCCGAATTGTTCGAAGTGGCGCTCATTTTCGTCCATCAAACCATCAATCCATGGAAGCAGCTTACGAGCGGCGTGGTCGGTGTGAAGAATTACAGGGATTCCGTAAGCCTTAGCCATTGCTTTGACGTGGTAAGCACCGGAGATTGCTCCGATTACGTCCTTGTTGTCTGCAGGACATCCCTTACCGGCGTTGAAAATTGCTCCACCATTGGAGAATTGGATGATGATTGGAGAGTTTACTTCTTTTGCAGCTTCGAGTACCGCGTTAACAGAGCCGCTGTTTACAACGTTTACCGCAGGAAGAGCAAAGTTGTTTTCCTTAGCGTAGTTAAGAAGTTTAGTTACATCATCACCTGTGACGATGCCGGGTTTTACGATATCTAAAGCTCCCATGATATTCTAATTTTATTCAGTTTTCAGATCGGCTTTAACAAGCCATTGAGCGGAAATACAGCCGGATTCGAAACTCAAAGTCAATATTGATCTATTGATTAGCAAAATTTCTTAGGTTGATAAGAATTATTAGCATAATTTTTGACGATTGAGGCAAATTGGATGCAAAGAAGTTTCTTTTTGTTTTACAGTTCGTGAAGGCGGGAATTTTGTTGAGTTCATGACGCGTTTCCTTACCTGGGCATCTATCATCTGTGCACTGACTCTTGTGGGAGTTTCCATTTGGAAAACGCAGTTTGATGCTGACTCGAAGCTAAAGGCATTTGAAAGAGCACCCGAAGGAATCATGGGTACTTCCTGCCGATTGGTTGTGGTCATGGATTATCGCGAGCATGAAGCGGCCAAGAAACTTTTGGACAAAGCCGAATACCGAATTCGTTACATTGAGTCTTTGGCGAGCAATTGGATTGAAGAATCCGAAGTTGAGACTTTCAATCGTCTGAATGGAGGAGAGGTTTTTGAACTTTCAAAGACGAATGCCGACGTCATTCGAGCAGGTTATGAGGGTTTTTTAGAAACAGGAGGTGCGTTCGACATCACCTGTCGGCCTTTGATCAGTCTTTGGAAATCCGCTGGAAAGAGCGGAAAGTTGCCAAGCGCGCAGGAAATTGAAGAAGCGCGAGTGCAGTCGTCCTGGGAGTTCATCAAAATCCTTCCAGAAAAGCGGATCATCAAGCACTCTTCGACGGCCAGGGTGGATCTCGGTGGAATCGCGAAAGGATATGCAATTGATCAGGCGATCGAAGGAATGATGGAGCTCGGTGCGGCAGGAGCACTTGTGGAAATCGGGGGAGACCTTAGAGTAGAGGGAACTCCGGTGCGCAGGGATCAGGGACGTTGGAAAATCGAAGTCGCTTCTCCTTTTCGAAATGAAGGGATGATGACGTTAAACCTGGATGGTGGATATGCGGTCTGCACCAGTGGAAATTATGCGCGTTTTGTCGAAATCGAAGGTAATCGCTACAGTCATATTCTCGATCCAAGGTCCGGATCTCCAACCGAGAATGTTCCTTCAGTGACTGTGATTTCGAAATCTGCGATGAGGTCAGACATTTGGGCGACGGCGTTGAGTGTGCTGGGTGAATCGGGTATGGGAGAGGGGCTACCTGCGGATCTGGAAGTGATGTTGGTGGTTGGTGAGAGTGTGGACGTCGAGATTTTGAAAACGGACGGATTTTCTTCATTTGAATAGGGTGTCTGTTTCTCGGGTAAATTTTGTTTCTGGAGTGGATCTGTTCTCATTTGGGGTACATCCGAGCTTTTGTGACAGTTGTGTAAAACCTTCGATATCAAGCTATTAAGTTGTTGTAAAAAGGTAGGGCATATCTATGCCTGAAGTCGATACATGACTTGGTTCGAACCACTAAGGCTTTTGTGACGATTATGTAACAGTAAACTCGCTCAGCGAATAGATGTTTCCTCCGTTTATTACTCAAATGATTTTAGTAGCGCTTGGTTTTCGATAATGGGCAATGATAAGTCAGATGTTTCTCTAAATTTGGCGGATCTCATTGTATCCAAGAGGTTCGTGGAAGCGGGAAGCACTTTGGAGAGTGTGCAACAAGCCTTTAAAACTTGCAAAGACGGGTACATGGGCGTGACTGATCAGGGCAAACTTATTGGGATATGCTCGCGCAGTGACATCGGGATGATGATGTCTTCAAGATATGGTTTCGAGATTTATGGGAAGAGGAAAATCGAGAACTATTTACTGGAAGATTCTTTGAGTGTATTCGTGGACACTTCCATTCCCGAGACTTTCAAGCTCGTTTTTACCCGGTCAAAGGAGCATTACTATAACGATATCGCGGTCATAGATAGCGAAAATAATTTCTGTGGTTTAATTCCTGTTCATCGTCTGGTGCAGCTTCAAAACGAGTTGCTTGGGGATCAGCTTGACGCGATTAAGGGGCATGAAAAGGAACTGTCCCGAAAGAACGAGCAGCTCGCTTATTCAGCAAATCGATTGAATTCGCTGAATCTCGAATTGGAAAAGGCTAGAGATTCCGCTTTGGAGGGAGCCCGCTTAAAGTCAGAGTTTCTGGCCAACATGAGTCATGAGATTCGCACGCCTATGAATGGGGTAATCGGAATGGTAGACCTCCTGCTGGATACGAGTCTCACCGATGAACAAAGGTTTTTCGCTCAGACCGTCATGAACAGTGCGGAATCGTTGATCACGATCATCAACGACATCTTGGATTTTTCAAAAATTGAGGCGGATCGAATCGATATTCACCATGATGAATTTCATCTGCTGGATGTAATCGATGGTAGCATCCAGCAAGTCATCGCGCGCGCAAATAAGAAACCTATCCGCTTGTTAGTTGATGTGGATCGAACGTTGAATGATTCCTACGTTGGAGATGCGGTCCGGATTCAGCAGATACTGGTGAACCTTCTGGGGAATGCAGTTAAATTTACAGAGGAGGGTGAGGTGATCCTGAAGGTGGAAAATGGAACAAAGCCCGATTCGTCGATCCCAATCGTACGTTTTCACGTGAGGGATTCTGGCGTGGGTATAGCTGAGGCCCACCAGGAGAAGCTCTTTGAACCCTTTATCCAGGTCGACGGTTCTACGAAACGCAGGCATGACGGCACCGGGCTTGGGTTATCAATCTGTAAGCGCCTAACTGATCTCATGGGAGGCGAAATTAGTGTGCAAAGTGAGTTGGGTGTCGGTTCGGTTTTCTCATGCGAGTTTCCCCTCAATGAGGGCGTCTCCGAATGGAAGCAGGACTTCAGCGAAACGGAAGAAGATTATTGCTTGGTCATTTTCATAAGCCAAAGCAAGAACTTTAGGGAGATTGCCGAAAAGGATTGGATGGGACCCGATTCTAAGTTTTGCGTGTTTGAATCACCCAAAGAGATGTTTAGTGATTCAAATCTGAGTCTAAAGTATTCGCGGGTGATTCTCGATACGGTGGATTTCAGTCATCACGAAGTCGAAGAACTTAAGAAGGGACTGGAGCTTAATAATTTTGAAATGAGAAATTTGATCCTGCTGGTTAAGCCGAGTGATCGCAATCGCATGGAAAAGGAGTTTCACGGGTTGAATCAAACATTCATCATGCCTGTGCGGACGTCTTACGTTTTTGATAAAATCAATTCCAAGCATATCGTAAAAGTTCCTGAGGCTCTCGCCAAGGGAACGATTTCTTCCAACGAGGAACAGAAGCCATTGGATATTCTTTTGGTTGAAGATAATCTGACTAATCAGAAATTGGCGACGATTCTGTTACGTAAGCTCGGGCACCATGTAGACACTGCTGATAACGGTCGTATTGCATTGGCAAAATTGAAGAACAAGCGATTCGATTGTGTGTTCATGGATTGCATGATGCCCGAAATGGATGGTTACGAGGCCACCAGCAAAATCCGTGAGGGAATCGAGGTCCGAGATTCGCAGGTGTTTATTGTCGCGATGACTGCTAAAGCGATGAAGGGCGATCGAGAAAAATGCCTCGAAGTCGGGATGAACGATTACCTGAGCAAACCGTTGACTCGGATGTCAATGAATCGGGCTCTTCAGGCTTGTCACGATCACCTTCGACGAGTGGATTTTAGAGACAGTCAAGAGCCGAAACAACTTTACGGGTAAAATGGCCAGATTCTTGGAACAAGAAACGAGGATGCGACCAGATACAGGATGTTTAGCGGTATCCCGACTTTGAAGAAATCGGAAAAACGATATCCTCCCACACTGTAGACATAAGTATTTGTCTGATAACCTATTGGTGTGGAGAAACTTGCGGATGAAGCGATGCAGACTGCGATGATGAATGGTCTGGGATCGACCGGAATAGAGTCCGCACCAATTGTTTGAGCAAGGGATATCGCCAGTGGGATCATGATGACCACGGTAGCGTTATTCGAAAGGATTTCGGTGAATATGGATGTGCATATGTAGATCGCGATTAGAGCGACGATCGGTTGCATAGGTTCGGCTACCGCCCATTCGATGACGGTCGTCAAGGAGCCGACAATCCACTCTGATGCCCCAGTTACCTGCAAGGTCATACCTAGCGCCAGCATTCCGTAGATGAGCGCCAGTAAACTCCATTCGATCGACGCGTATCCTTCTTTTGGCTGGAGGCATCCCGTGATGAAAATGAGAGCGACTCCAATAATCGTAGCAGCGAAGATGGGCATCCAATTCATGGACGATGCAAGGATGATTCCCCCGAGAATGCTCAGCACGATCGGAGCTTTACGCCTCATCGCATTTCCTGGGACGGGCGGACGATCCAGAAGGATCAGATCATCTCCTTCGTGAAGGTGCTCAATCGCTTCCTCGGAACCCATGAGAAGCAATGTGTCACCAAGTTCTAATTTTAGGGAATTGACGCGGTCCCGCACGTTTCGTCCTCTTCGGTGAATTGCGAGAACCACCATTCGATAGCGTTGGCGGAAATTGATTTGATTGATCGTTTTGCCAATGATGCTGGAGTTGGGTGCGAGAACGGCCTCTACGATTGAACCCTGATGAGCCGAAATCGTGGAGAAGCCCGTATCGGATTCATCTTCAAGCTGAAGAGCCGCTAGGCCATTTGCTTTTGCGAAACTCGAAGGTCTGGCGGAGAGTACCAGGCGGTCTCCTTGTTTGAGCGGTGTGTTTTTGGCGAGATCCCCAAGTTCGACGCCGTTGCGAATAATTTCCATCACCCGGAATCCGTGTTTCCGATACCACTCCGAGTTGTTCACCGTTTGACCGATAATTTTAGATCCCTCCTTCACGAATACTTCGGTGATGAACTCCTTTCGCTCCTGGTCACTGAGAATCGAGGTCAGTGTTTCGCGATGTGGAAGAAGCTTCTTCCCGAATACAGCAAGATAGATGGTTCCGCAAAGCAGGAGAGGGACACCAACACTGGTGATTTCAAACATTCCGAGTGGCTGGAAGCCCTGTTTTTGGATCATTCCACTGGCCAGGATGTTGGTACTGGTTCCCAGCAAGGTGCAGGTTCCTCCAAAAATGGATGCATAAGAAAGTGGTATGAGTAGTTTGGAAGCCGTGATTTTCATCGACTTCGCCAGGCTTAGCATCACGGGTAAGAGCATAACCACTACCGGAGTGTTGTTGATGAATGCAGAAGCGAAACCAACGGTGAATACCAGAATGATGATCACCCAAACGTAGCCAAGATTTTTGAAGCGTGTGAGGAAATTCGAAATCTGATCGATTGTTCCACATTTGTTCAGCGCTGAACTGATGATAAACATAGAAGCAATCGTGAGTGGAGCGGGATTGGAAAACACTTGTGCGAGGTCATCAAAGCGCGGGAGATTTGCTCCGGGAAAGAGTCCCGACGCCAAAAGAACGATGGATAGCGCGATGATCGCAGTGACATCACTGGAGACCTTTTCCAGGACGAAACTGGTCAAAGTGAAGATAAGTAATGCAATCGCAAATAGAATTTCCCAAGTCATGTTGATAGATGATAAGTCCTCACATTGACGAATTCGTGCAGTCCTTCAACCCCGAGTTCTCTCCCAAAGCCGCTTTTTTTGATTCCTCCGAAGGGAACTCGTGGGTCCGAGCGGACAAAATCGTTGACGGCACAGGTGCCGGATTCGATCTTTTTGCCGACTGCCAACGCGGAATCCAGATTTCTTCCGAAGACGGAGCATCCCAATCCCCATTGGCTTTGATTTGCCAGATGGATCGCAGTTTCCTCATCTTCAAACGCCGAGACGCACATTACGGGCCCGAAGCATTCTTCTTTCCAGACTGGCATGTCGGGAGTAACTCCAGCCAGCAGGGTGGGTGAGTAGATGTTGTTGCTCAAAGCCTGGCCTCCAGCCATGCAGACGGCGCCCATTTTGATGCTCTCCGATACTTGCCTTTTGACCTCGTCCAAACCCTCTGAGCTCGCCATCGGCCCAATGTCGGTGGCCTCTTGCATCGGATCGCCACAATTTAACTTAGTGATCATTTGAAGTGCCTTCCTGAGAAAATCCTCAGCCAGCGATTGATGGATCAATACGCGTTTGACGGAAATACAGCTTTGACCTGCGTTTAACATGCGGCCCTGCACAGTTCGCTCGACCGCCAATCCGAGGTCAGCATCAGCCAGGATCACCGCGGCGTCACTCCCGCCGAGTTCCATCACGACTTTTTTGACCTGCGTACCGGCAAGCCCGGCGATTTTTTCACCCACTTCATTACTTCCCGTGAAAGTGACCGCATGAATCTCGGGATGAGCAATCAGCAAAGGCGTGTCCTTTCCTGGTAGCAAAACAGTTCTGAAAAGGTGAAAAGGAAACCCACAACCCTGGAAAAGAGCTTCAATGCTTAGGGCGCATCTAGGTGTGATGGAAGCATGTTTGAGGATAACTCCGTTACCAGCGGCCATTGCGGGAATAGCGGCCCGAAAAACCTGCCAAAAGGGAAAGTTCCATGGCATGATTGTGAGGACTGTTCCCAGAGGTTCGTAGGCGATAAAGGACTTTTGGTAATCGGTTTGAACCACTTTTGCTTCCAAAAACCGTTTAGCGTTTTCGGCGTAATAGTCGCAGAGCACTGCACATTTTTCGATCTCTGCCCTGGCTTCCTTGATAGGTTTACCCATCTCTTCAGTGATGATGCGAGCGTAGGATTCGGTATTGAGCCTGAGGGCTTCAGAAGCCTTCAAGATGCTGAGGCTACGCTGTTGAATCGGAATTTCCTTCCACCTTTTTTGATCAAGTCGGTTTTGCTCAACGATGTGGAGGACTTGGTCCACCTCGTAGGCGGGGAACTGAGAGTGTGTTTCTTGGTTGAAGGGATTGATCGAAGAGATAGGCATTTTTTCTGAATAGCAGAAAGGGGAATTTGACTCAAACTCTCAGTCGTAACTTCATGGTAGCTCCATTGTCCAGCAGTTCCATCTCGTCTACTAGTTTTGAAATCAGCACGAGTCCCAAACTACCCGGATTCATGTCTTTGAAATTGGCATCTCTCTGAACGTAATCAAATGCATGCCCCTCACCTGGATCTTTGATAACGGCTTCGAGTTCACGATTTTGAAGGTTCGCTCTGATTTCAAAACTTGCGATGCAATCGGGTCGGCCACCACAACCGTGTTTGAGCGCGTTGATCACTCCTTCTCGGCAAGCCAGAATGAAGCGGTGGAGTAAGTGATTATCGATATTTTCTAATACCAATAGGATGCTGTTTCTCCAGAATTTTTGAAAGCGATCGATCTTGCTTTGCTCGTTTCCGGAATACTCATTGTAGACCAATGGGAGCACGACTGACTCATCTTCATGCATGATGACTGTGGTCGAAAGAATGTCGTCCTCTGCCGTGAGAAGAAATTCTTGTTGGTCGGATTTGTTGAGCGTATTTAGGTGATGGAGTAAGCTCAAAATGTCACATTCGTGTTTTTTTGCATGCTCGACCATGCCATCAGTGAAAAGTACCATTTTCTGGATGTTTTCAACGTCGATGACTTGGGACTCGAACTCCCCAATGTCAAACCAGCCCAGTGGCTGATACCGGGGTGCAATTCTGAGGATGTTACCGTTTTTTTTCTGCAGGTAAACGGGGGGATTCCCACAGTTTATGATTCGGACCTCTCGATTGATGAGTTCCACATTGCAAACACTCAGCGAGCTACCGACTGACATACTGCCAGCGCTACTGCGTTCTTGCCTTTTTTGAATCAGGAAAAGATTGTAGTCCTTGAGAAGCTCATCTGCTTTTAGCGGAGATTCGATGGATCGCCGTCCGTAGAGGGTTCCAAGGAAGTGACTACTCAGGAGCGCGGATTGAATGTCATGCCCCGAGATGTCGCCCAACACGATGGAAAGGTGCTCCGGGTTGTGTTCTGTGATGTCGATGAAATCACCTCCGAGTTCGTGTTTCGGGGTGTAGATTCGTTCAATGGGAAGACTGACACTATCCGGATTAAATTCCGCGAACAGTCCTGTGGACCTCGCAGCGACCAGGCTGGCTTCCGTTGCGTCTCTTTTGCGACGGATAGCACTTGCTTTGATCGCATTTTGAACGGTGGAGTGGAATTTGTTGGGATCCAGCGGTTTGTCTAAAAAATCAAATGCACCCTTACGTAATGATTCTTTAATAATCATCCGTTCGTTTTCTCCAGTCACCATGATGACCTCTAGGGTCGGATCCAGCTTCTTGATTTCCTCAAGCAGTTCCAGACCTGATATACCCGGCATGCTGTGATCGGTCACCATGCAGTCGTAATTCAGTAAATTACTGCCCCTTAGCTCGGCGAGACAGGACTCCGCGCTTGAAAAAGTGGTGACCCTAAAATTCTTCTCCTCAAGCGTAAGTCTCATGATCGTCAGATTGATCGACTCGTCATCAACGACAATTACATGCGCATTAGGGTTCGGAGTGGTCATGAAATATTTGCTGACTGATTATTTTCCGCTTGGAAGGAGAAGCCTAAACATGATCCAGTTTACTGCAGAGATCAAGCAGCGACGTGAGCGCTTCGCCTAGGTTTATTTCGGATGCGAGGAGCTGTCCTGTCCGTGCCTATGCTGGAGGCTCGATTCTGAGAGTTGTTGATGCCTTGATCGATGGCTTCTCGAATATCTTGAATGTCGAAAGGCTTTTGAAGAAGTGCATCGAAATTTTGCAGTTGTTTCTCTTGTTCCCAGGTAGTGAAAGCGGTAGCCGTCATGGCGATGATCGGCATGTTGGAGTAGGATCGTCGGGCGGCCCTAATTATCTTGGCGGTGTCGAAACCGTTTAGGATTGGCATGTTTAAATCCATCAAGATGGCGTCGAAGGGGGATCGTTCCACCCATTCCAGGGCTTCTTTTCCATTTTTAGCTTTTTGATAGGGAAGGCGTGCGTAGTCCATCAACTCTGTGCACCAGTCGAGTAACAAGTCGTTGTCGTCGCAGATGAGTATGTTTTCAGGACGGTTTTGCCATTGATGAATCGCTTGGGATGCCATATGGGCCCGCGAAGAGTTTTCGGTTGCGTTTGGCAAAATAGGCAAGAAGTGAAGTTCCAGGCAGTGGCGGCCATTGAGTTCAACGTTTTTTGAAACTACCCAGTGTTTATCTGATCCGGAGATGGGGGCTTGAAAAAGGAAACAACGTCTGCGGTCTGCATGCATGTTGGCCTGGAGGAGTAAATCGCTACCTCCGATTTCCTGAACCAGTGATGAAGTGATCTCTTTCTGGTCGCGTTTTAGTATTTTGGCAAAGCTGTCGTTTGAGTCCAGATAGATGCCAGTGCTGAGATCAATGATGCACCAACTATGCTTCAGATTTTCAGGATTGTGGTAATTGGAAGAACGAACGGATTCCTCCTGTGCATCGTCTAGCCGGATTGTGAAATTGAGCAATGGTTCAACCTGAGAAGAAGCGAATACCGGGTAGAGCTGAATCTCAAGTGGGGCAGTTGGTCTGCATCTGCCGTTCATTGCATTGCAAAAAGTATGAGAAGGAGCCCATTGAGTACGTAGCATGCATCCTTGAGCATGTTCGATCAGCGACTCAGAGTTCGGAAATATTTCACTGAGTGTTTTGAACCGATCTGTCGAACTCGGATCGATGTCTTGCAGTGACGAATGAACCTGTATCTTTAGGAGTTTAGATTGAGAGTCGGTAATCAGGCATATTTCATCTTTCTCAAGTAAAATGTCGCAATAGTGATCAATCAGTTTAAGCAAATCAGAGTCCTTTTGCTCGGAATCCAGAGTAACAGCCATGTTTTGATACTCGGACGATGCTTAAAGCTGTGAAGTGAAGTTTAACAAAAAAGATGCTCAGGAGACTGGATTTTTGAGGAAATTTGAAAATTACTGTCAAAAAATGGGCTATCGTTTTTGGATTTGAAATTAGGGGCTGAGCCTGAAACAATCTGCGCTCCAGAACATATTGCTTTTTATGAATATCGTTTTTGCTTTCGGCGGGAATGCCGGAAAATTTCAGGATTTATACCTCAACTACCTCACATCGGTTGTTCCAGAGTTAGTCGAAAAAGAACACAAAGTAGGTGTTTTGACGGATTCATCCGTAGATTTGGGTGCTCTTTCTTCTTTGAACATGGTTGCGATCGAGCGAATCGATTCGGTTGACGGAGAGAGTTATTTGAGCTCCAAACAGGCCGTTTCAGATGTTTTGTTGGCCCGATTGCTTGAGATCGCAGCTGATGATATGATCGATCTTATCGAATTTCCCCTCTGGTCTTGCAGTGGGTTTAGCACGATCCGTGCAAAGCGTTTGTTAGGTGTTTTTCCGGATACCAAACTCGTTACCAACGTTCTCAGTCTTGGAAAAATGATGCCTCGCTTTGCCAAGGGTGGGGCGACGTTTGAAGATGCGCTTTCCCTCGAAATGGAGTCCTACATCCTTCGTCATTCAGAGGCCAGGATCACACCATTTGCGAGACTCGCGGAGGAGTCTGGTCCCCGTTATTCGCGTTCGGTTGTTCAACAGTATGAAAGAGCAGAGTTGCGGGCGTGGATCGACTCCTTGGGGGATCAGGATGAGGAAACGGCATTCCTAAAATCACTTTTCAGTGATCCAGCTGAGGTAATCGATCATGTTGCGCTTGAAGAGATTTACAAACCAACTCCGAAGAAGACCCACCGTCGATCTAAGAAAGAAAAACGGTTCGTAGTCTTACACCCATCAGGAACGGAGACCATGGATTTGTTTGATGAATCGTCAGGTTTGGCCAACGAGATTGAGTTTCTGGAGTATAATCCAAGCATTGCCATCAAACATGCGCTAGAGTCTTCAAATGCGGACTTTGTGGTAATTGCAAGGAACGGTTTGTTGTTTGAACCGGAGTTTCTGAAAGCGGCTGCAGAA
>JAKSBQ010000067.1 GCA_022361075.1 Opitutales bacterium
AAGGTCCTGCCAGGTTCGAGGCAGCTCGTGCCGGTATATTTCTGGAATATGGTAAGGTGTATGCTCATGTATCAGAGACAGGTCAGGGATTTACTGTTGATACTCCGCACACCAGATTTATTGATCTGGGCACAGAGTTTGGGATTGAGGTAACTGAAAGTAATTCTTCCGAACTTCATGTTTTGGAAGGAAAGGTTCAGGTTTATGCCGGTAAGGATGGTAAAACCATGTCATCCAGAACAGCATATACCAATGAAGCTTTTCGTTTTGAAGCTGAAAGTGGTCAGTTGTACTCTGTTCCTATCGATGATAAGAGATTTGCAAGATATATCAACTCCAGAACTAAGGATATCTGGCGTGGCAAAAGCCTGTCTTTAGCAGATATGGTTGCCGGAGGAAATGGTTTTGGCACCGGTCGAGCTGATAAATGCATTTGCCCATTAACCGGTAATTTTATCATACCGGTATACGAATATGCGTATGAAAGCTCATATTTCCCTTTGCGGGAGGTTGATGAGTCTATGTTTATAGATTCTGTTTTTGTACCAGATGGAGGCGAAGGTCAGGAATCTGTAATTAGTTCAACCGGAACATTCTGCTTAAGTTTTCCGGATACATCAGGGGTTGCCTGGACATCTTTGAGGAGCCACCCGTATGACAAAAGCTCTAATGAAGATGGATATACCAGGCCGTATGACCCGGAATCTGAAAATAAAGCGATATATATGCATTCTAATATTGGCATAACATTTGATTTAGAGCAGATCAGGCAATACTTTGATGACCAGATAGAAGTATCATCATTGAGTTTTGAATATGGTTTCAGGAAACACTATTCCATTTATGGTGAAAAAGAACATAAAGTTGATTTACGAGTGTTGGCCGATGGTGTAGAGTTGTTTCTAAAAGAAAATGTCCCAAGTGATTTTGATCGGGTAGTCGTTGATTTAAGCCTTGAACCTGGTACAAGGTTTCTTTCCCTGGCCGTTACAGAGTCAGATGATACGCCAAGTGAGGATTGGGCCGTTTTTATCAATCCAGAACTTGTTCTTTTAAAAAAATAAACCAGAGCGAATAGCAGCTTTATAGCTGCCTCCGGATATTTGTTATAAAAAAAGAAGTAAATTACTCTAATAATACATTATGCTTTAATTTGTTTTGTTACTTTTTACTATAATCTGATTTTTTTTGGAAAGGACAGGTAAGATGAAAAAGTTGTTGATGGTGTATTTGGTAATGGTGTTGGTTTCTGTTGCCGGTGCGGGTTACTGGACACATAATGTTGGGTTTGATATTACAGCAGATTTGCAAGTTGATGGTATACTTTTAAAGGCATCAAATTTTGGTTCAGTTGCTACGATTGCTACGGTCAAAGGTATTGAATTTAATATTGACTGGTCAAATACAAATTCAGGTGTTCTGGCAGCTATTGTAAACGAATACTACGCC
>JAKSBQ010000181.1 GCA_022361075.1 Opitutales bacterium
AAAGGAGCTTACGGAACAGCAAACTATTGATGAAAACAGACTTTCAACTGAAGTTGTATATTTTGCTGAAAAAAGTAACATAAATGAAGAAGTAGTCAGATTGAAAAGCCACGTAAAACAGATGGGCGAGACCCTGGAAACAGAAAAACCCGTGGGAAGAAAACTGGATTTTTTAATACAGGAAATGCACAGGGAAGCAAATACAATAGGTTCTAAATCCAGCAATATAGATATAACCAAATGTGTTGTGGAAATAAAAACGGAAATAGACAAAATAAGAGAACAGATGCAAAATATTGAGTGAGCTTGTTTTTAAAAAGGGGAGTTTTACTTAAAGGCCATAAAAGGTGAGTCGAAAAGGATAACAGTTAAAGGAGGCTTAAGGAATGAAACTTATTAATATTGGATTTGGGAATATTGTATCCGCAAACAGGTTAATTGCAATTGTAAGTCCTGAGTCTGCACCTATTAAAAGGATTATTCAGGAAGCAAGAGACAGGGGTATGCTTATTGATGCCACATATGGAAGGAGAACGAGAGCAGTTATAATAACCGACAGTGATCATATAATATTGTCGGCGGTCCAGCCTGAAACCGTTGCTCACCGCTTAAACCTTAAAGACTCGGTAGAGGTTGATGATGTAGAAGATGAGTAATATTGAAGAACGGGCAGTTTTTATACGTAATAAGTAAAATATGATTGTTTGAGGTGAACATCTTTCAATGGGAAAGAATGTAAATAGGGGACTTCTTGTTGTTATATCGGGACCTTCCGGTACAGGGAAGGGAGCGCTTACAAAACTTTTAAAACAAAAAAAGCCCCACATAAGATTTTCTATTTCGGCAACTACAAGAAAGCCCAGAGACGGGGAAATTAATGGTATAAATTACTTTTTTAAAAGTGAAAAAGAGTTTGAAAAAATGATTAAGGATAACGAGTTTGTCGAATGGGTAAGGTATTGTGAGAATTACTACGGGACACCTGAAAAGTTTATCTCAGATTCCATAGAAAATGGTCATGACGTCTTGTTTGAAATTGAAGTTGAAGGTGCACTGAAAATTAAAGAGAGGTTTCCCGGCAGTATTCTTGTATTTATTGTACCTCCTTCACACAAAGAGCTGGCGAGAAGAATAAAGGGCAGGGGAACCGAAGATAAGAATATAATTGAAAAGAGGATGCTGCGGGCGGTAGAAGAGTTGGAACTGGTGGACGAGTATGATTACTTGGTGATAAATGATAAGCTTGACAGAGCATGTGATGATGTGATTCATATAATGGAAGCCGAAAAGCTAAAGACGGCGAGAAATAAGGAAAGACTGGAAAAGATGCATTTATTGTAAATAAAAGGTGATACTGGCCGGTGATGAATGCCTCGAACAAGTAAATTTAAATAAATTAAGTATTAGTACGGCGATAAAATGTTACAAAGCTTAATACTTATTGGTATTAGTTTGATATAATTAAAATTTTTGCGGAGGGACTTAAATGATATATCCATCAATAAACACGCTTATGAAAAAGGCCGACAGCAAATATACACTTGTAGTTGAGGCTGCCAAGAGGGCAAGGCAGATTTGCGATGGTGCACAGAAAACTACATATACCGATTCTGATAAACCCGTAACTATTGCAACTTGTGAAATTGCTGAAGGTAAAATAAAATATGAAAGAAAGAAAAGCGGAATTAAATAATCCTGAAAACAGGATTCGGCTTCCGCAGCCGTATATCTGAGATAAACGGAAGATAGGGCAGTTGTTTTGAAAAAGGCGAAATACTACAGGAGGTATGTATTTAAATTGTGTGACACAAAACTTTTTAACGGCCGCAATATAGTTTTAGGAGTCAGCGGCGGTATTGCAGCATATAAGGCCGTTGAGGTAGTTAGCAGGCTGAAAAAGCTTGGGGCAGAGGTTGATGTGATTATGACCGGAAATGCTATGAAATTTGTAGCTCCCCATACATTTGGCACAATATCAAGAAGGCCTGTTACTACAGGAATGTTTAATGAAAACTTCCAGTGGGATGTAAAGCATATATCCCTTGCCAGGAAAGCAGATATTATCGTCGTTGTTCCTGCCACTGCAAATATAATAGGCAAGATTGCAAATGGTATTGCAGATGATATGCTGTCAACAACTATTATGGCGGCAAAATGCAATACAATTTTTGTTCCTGCCATGAACACTAAAATGTATACTAATGCTATTGTCCAGAAAAATATAAAAACTCTTAAAGAAAACGGATATTTGCTTATGGATCCGTCTGAAGGCATTCTGGCGTGTGGAGAAATGGGAACGGGCAGAGCACCCGAGCCTGTGGAGGTTGTGGAAAAGATAAAAAAAGAGATTTTTAAAGGGAATGATTTTAAGGGTCTTAATATTCTTATTACTGCAGGA
>JAKSBQ010000119.1 GCA_022361075.1 Opitutales bacterium
CAAAGATCTTGTAAACTATACCTACAATGAGAGCACTTTGGCGGACTTTACCGGATTTGATACCAATTCAAACTTGGTTCCTGCGATCTTCCAGGGTTTCCGGACAGTTCCTGTCAATGGAGATGGTGGTAAGCTTTACGGTCTTGAAGCTACTATTTCGGTTCCTGGTGAACTTATTGCTGATCCTTTGGAAGGTTTTGGTTTAATCCTGAGCGGTTCTTTGACTAAAAGCTCCATCGAGCCAACTCCTGGTTCAACTCAGGAAATCCCAGGTCTTTCGGAAAAAGTGGTTAATGCGACCCTTTATTACGAAAAGGGAGGTTTCTCTGCTCGTGTGAGTTCTCGTTACCGTTCCGAGTATCGAGGTGACATTTCCACCTTTGGCCCTCGCGGAGAGATCTTTAGAAACCTACAGGCTGAAACAGTGATCGACGCACAGATCGGTTATTCCTTTCAGGAAGGTATGCTTGAGGGAATGTCAGTGACCCTTCAGGGCTCTAACTTGACTGATGAGCCTCTGTTTGCGACTCAAGGCGATACAGATGATCGTTTGGTCCAGGACTACCAGCTTTATGGTGCGGAGTATACCCTGGGTATCTCTTACAAATTCTAATGATACATAGTTCTTAGTTTATACAGCAGCCACTGTCTTGCCCGGTGGCTGCTTTTTTTAACTCTCGATTTTTTGTTATCCTAAATTCAAGCCAGTAAAAGCCATGAAACGAGCAACTCAGCTACTCTTTTTCTTAACTTTGGTAAGCCTCACCCGTGCGGAGATCACCCGGGTGGAACCCTCTTTTTGGTGGGCTGGAATGAAAGATCCTACCTTACAACTACTTGTTCAGGGCAACGACATCGGATCTGCGGAAGTCACTTTAGACACAGATGTTGTGCAAATCGCGTCCATCGAGAGAGTCAGTAACGCAAACTACTTGTTTCTCTATCTCACGATCGATGCCGAAGCAGAGGCTCAGAAGTTTCATATCGATTTAAGGTATTCGGGCAAAACCGAACGAATTCCATATGAATTGAAGGAACGTGTGGAAGGAGCGGACCAAGTTGAGGGATTTAAGACTCATGACGTGGTTTACCTGATTACACCTGACCGGTTTGCAAACGGGGACCCTTCTAATGATTCAGTTCCAGGAATGAGAGAAACTGCAGTAGATCGCAGTGAACCTTATGGTCGCCACGGGGGAGATTTAAGAGGAATTATAGACAGCCTCGACTATTTGGCCGATTTGGGGGTGACGGCTATTTGGCTGAATCCAGTTTTGGAAAATGACATGTCTGAGTCTTCCTACCATGGTTATGCAATCACTGATTTTTATAAAGTGGATCCGCGTTATGGGAGCAATGAACTCTACCTCGAGCTTGCTGAAGAAGCGCGGGAAAGAGGGATCAAAATCGTAATGGACATGATTTTTAACCACTGTGGGTCCCAACACTGGTGGATGTCCGATATGCCGACAAAGGATTGGATTAATTACGCTTCGGATTTTAAAATCACCAACCACCGCCGAACCACCCATCAGGACCCTTATGCGGCCGAAGAAGATGAAAAGCTCATGACGGAAGGGTGGTTTGTTGAGGCAATGCCGGACCTCAATCTTAGAAATCCTCTGTTCAAAGACTACATGATCCAAAACAGCATTTGGTGGATTGAATATCTTGGCTTGGGAGGCATTCGGCAGGACACTTACCCTTACCCTGACAAATACGCGATGGCTGAATGGTGTGAAAGAGTGATGGCTGAGTATCCCAATTTTAACATTACCGGTGAGGAATGGAGCCTGAATCCCATCGTTTTGTCCTACTGGCAAAAGGGAAAAGTAAATCCGGACGGCTATGAGGGGCACCTTCCTTCGTTGATTGACTTTCCAGTCCAAGATGCCCTTGAAAGAGCGCTAAAGGAGGAAGAGACCTGGGGCACAGGATGGAACGTGTTGTACGAAATGATGAGTTCTGACCACATTTATCCGGATCCAGCGAACAACATGGTTTTTCTTACGAATCACGATATGCCGCGTTTTTACATGGATGTGGAGAAAAACTATCCCGCGTATCAAAATGGATTAGCCTTCATTTTAACCACTCGAGGCATCCCTCAGCTTTATTATGGAGATGAGATTTTGATGACTCATGACGAGAGTGACGGTCACGGACACATCCGCAAAGATTTCCCAGGAGGCTGGCAGGGCGATCCGATCAATGGATTTACCGGCAGGGGTTTGAGTTTGTACCAACAGAGCGCTCAGGAATTTACTAAAAAGCTCCTCAACTGGAGAAAAGGCGCGACAGCGGTACACCAAGGTAAGCTCACTCACTACGCTCCGAAGGACGGGGTTTACGTTTATTTTCGATACACCGAGGACGAAACTGTGATGGTGATCTTGAACAAAAATAAAGAAAACTACCTGCTGGATCTGACTCGGTTTGGGAAATTCCTGAACGACAAGTCTCAGGCGACGAATGTGATGACGGGGACAAGTGTTTCGTTGGGAGAGGCTTTATCGTTACCGGTGCAGGAGCCTACTATCTTCGAGATTACTGAATAGGGGCCAGGAATGATGCTTCGAAAAGGTGCCTTTAGGCGTGTTTCAACCATTATAGCGCTCGGTTTTTTGGTATTGCTGGCTGGTTGTTCGACCCTGCCCTGGCAATCTGGGCGGAAAGTGTTCTCGGCGGAAATTGAGAACAATCGCTTAACTCTTGAGGTTAGTGATGGAATGGTTCGTCTGACTGCGCTTACAAACCAAGCGATTGAAGTGGAGTTCCTGGAGCTTGGAGCCGAACCACAGCCTCAGTCTGTTTCGACTACAGAGGGGCTTGGTGTGGAAGTAAGTGTTAGAATGGAGCGTCATTTCATTGAGTTTTCTACTCCCGAATTGACAGCTTTGATCCAGAAAAGCCCGATGCGTATCTCATTTTTGAAGGATGGCAAATCGATCATCGAAGAAGAAAAAGGCTTTTTTAGACAAGAAAACGTAGCAGGTTTTCGGTTTTTCCTCGATGACAAAGAGAAGCTCATGGGCGGGGGTTCGCGTGCCCTTGGAATGGATAGAAGGGGGCATCGTCTACAGCTTTACAATAAACCTTCCTACGGTTACGAGACGGAGGCGGAACTCATGTATTATTCGATGCCCGTTGTGATTTCGTCCAAGCAATATTCTCTTGTATTTGACAACGGTGCTTCAGGATGGATGGATCTCGGTTTTACGGAACCAGATATCCTCCAGTTCGATGCGGTTGGAGGGCGCATGAGTTACTACGTGGTTGCTGGTGACGACTGGGAGAACCTCATGGATGAGTTTACTCAGGTGACAGGCAATCAACCACTACCTCCCCGATGGGTACTCGGAAACATCTCTTCACGCATGGGTTACCGCTCAAGAGAGCAGGTCGAGTCCGTGGTTGAAGGGTATCGCTCGGCTGATATCCCCTTGGACGGCATTGTTCTCGACGTCTACTGGTTTGGCCCGGACTTAAAAGGACACATGGGGAATCTGGATTGGGACCTCGAAAACTTCCCCAGGCCGATTGAAATGATGGCGAATCTCAAAGACCAGGGGGTGAAAACGATTCTCATCACCGAACCCTTTGTCCTCAACACTAGTTCGAAATATGACATCTGCATTGAAAACGGATATTTCGGAACCACCGCTGACGGTGAACCCTATATTTACGACTTTTATTTCGGGACTACCGGACTGATCGACATCTTCAAAGATGAGGCTAAGGATTGGTTTTGGAGTGTTTACAAGCGCCATACGCTTACTGGCGTCGACGGTTGGTGGGGAGATCTGGGAGAACCGGAGGTGCATCCCGATGATCTTTACCATGTGAATGGAAGCGCTCTTGAAGTTCATAATCTCTATGGCCACGAGTGGGCTAGGCTCATTGCTGACGGATATGAAAGGGATTTTGCGAATCAACGACCGGTCATTCTCATGCGGTCGGGATTTGTCGGTTCTCAACGTTACGGTATGATTCCTTGGACTGGAGACGTGAGCCGGACTTGGGGTGGGCTACAGTCTCAAGTTGAAATCGCATTACAAATGAGCCTTCAAGGGCTGGCGTACATCCATTCAGACTTGGGTGGGTTTGCAGGGGACTATGAAGATGCCGAGCTTTACACCCGTTGGTTACAGTACGGGGTCTTTCAGCCGATCTATCGCACTCACGCGCAGGACACTGTTCCTGCAGAGCCGATTTACTGGGATGAGGAGACTCAGCGCATTGTTCGAGACTTTATCAAACTTCGTTATTCACTGACCCCTTATCTCTACACGGTGATGTGGGAGAATTCTCAGAACGGTATGCCTTTGATGCGACCCTTGTTCTTCGAGGAGCATGAATTTGATCAAATCCAAGAGACAAAGACCTATCTGTGGGGAGACGATTTCCTCGTAACTCCGATTGTTGAAAAGGGAGTAGAGGGAGCCGAGGTGGATTTACCTGGTGGATCGGCATGGTTTGATTTCTGGACTGGCGAACGTTTTGAAGGTGGGCAAACCCTGTTTTCTGAGCACAGCATCGAGACAATTCCGGTGTTTGTGAGAGCCGGGGCGATTATTCCAATGATTCCAGAAGTTCAGACTTTGGATTCATTTCCCGGTGATCAGCTGATTCTCAATTACTATCACGACGAAACGATCTCAACGGCCAATGATGGCGTGTACGAGGACGATGGCAAAACTCCAAATGCCTTTGAAAAAGGGGAGTATGAATGGATGGAAGTGAAAGTTTCGAATGAAGACAAAAGTCTTACTGCTACCATTACAAGGTCTCACACCTACCCTGGAAACGGTGATGAAACACACGTCGTTTTGAAAATTCACAATTGGGGATCCACTCCTTTGGAGGTTTCGATCAACGGAGAGACTTCTGAAACGAATTTCGACTACGACTCAGATAGCCACTTGCTCAGTGTTCCTTTTAAAGTAGCCGATCAGGTTGTCGTGCAGATTTCCAAATAATTTAAACCGATTCAAAATATGTTTCGAAGAACGATTCGCATTACCGTTATACTTACTTTTGTGGCTTCGATGTTAGCTAGCGCGAGAGAAGAAATCTTAGAAAAACCAGTGGTTTATCAGGTTTTTACACGCCTCTTTGGTAACAAGGAGACTCTCAACAAACCTTGGGGAACCATTGAAGAAAATGGGGTCGGGAAATTTGCCGATTTTACCGATACAGCCCTGGCTGAACTTCGCGATTTGGGCATTACTCACGTGTGGTACACTGGCGTACCTCATCATGCTGTGATTCGAGATTATACCGAATATGGCATCTCAAATGACGATCCGGACGTGGTGAAAGGCAGAGCGGGTTCTCCTTATGCTGTGAGAGATTATTACAATGTGAATCCTGATCTTGCGGTGGACCCTGGCCAGCGAATGGCGGAGTTTGAAGCACTGATTCAGCGTACTCATGACGCGGGGATGAAAGTAATCATCGATATTGTTCCGAATCACGTTGCACGGGGATATAAGAGTTTGAATCGACCAGCGGGTGTCGAAGACTTCGGTGCATCAGATGACACGTCGTTGGAGTATGCAAAAGACAACAATTTTTATTACATCCCCGGTGAGCCTTTTCAAGTGCCGGTATTTCCAGACGATTATCAGCCGATCGGAGGTGAGGAGCATGCGCTTACCGATGGGAGATTCGAAGAAAATCCTGCGAAGTGGACAGGAAACGGTGCGAGAAAAGCGCAGCCCGATTTTGGAGACTGGTATGAGACGGTGAAGGTGAACTACGGAGTGCGCCCGGATGGAAGCTACGATTTCCCGGAATTGCCGCAGGAGTATGCGAAAAAATCGATCGAGGCCCATGCGGAGTTTTGGGAGGAGAGAGAGTTACCCGATTCTTGGTACAAATTTCGGGACATCACTCATTTTTGGCTCGATAAGGGTGTAGATGGATTTCGCTACGACATGGCGGAGATGGTTCCGGTGGAGTTTTGGAGTTTTCTCAACTCGTCGATCAAATTAAAGAATCCGGATGCGTTCCTCCTGGCGGAGATTTATCAGCCAGCGATCTACCGAGATTACATCCACATCGGGAAAATGGACTACCTTTACGACAAGGTGGACCTCTACGACACACTCAAGGACATTTTGCACGGCAAATCTGAGACTGTTCGAATCGCGGAGATTCAGGAGCAATTTGCAGATATAGGGCACAATCTTCTCCATTTTTTGGAAAACCATGATGAACAACGCATCGCTTCCCCTGATTTTGCGGGAGATCCGTTTAAGGGACTTCCGATGTTGGTGGTGTCGACTGCTCTGACATCGGCGCCGACGATGATTTATTTCGGACAAGAAGTTGGAGAGGACGGAAGCGAGGAACCAGGATTTGGTGATCCTACACGCACGAGCATTTTTGATTACGTTGGAGTGCCTTCGCATCAAAGGTGGATGAATGGCGGAAAATTTGATGGCGGAGCCTTGTCGGAGCCTGAGCAAAAATTGCGTGACGAGTACAGGAAAATTTTGCTCATGTCGGCGAGAGAACCGGCGTTGAGAGGAGATTTCGCAGAAATCCATCGCTACAATCTGGCGCTCAGCGAGACTTATCCAAAAGAGTGGTTTGCTTTCTTGCGTTGGGATGACAGGGAAAGGCTTCTGGTTGTAGTGAATTTGTCGGATCAAACTACCGACGGTGCGTCCCTCAAGATCCCTGCAGAACTCATTGAAGGCTGGGGCCTAACTAGTGGTGTTTATGGCGCCACAACAGTCGTAGGCACGGGTGAGGAGATCAGAATTCACATTGACGGAGACAAAGCGTGGGCACCTGTCTCGTTACCTGCATACGGATATGGGATTTATCGATTTTAGGCATACTCAGCAGGCATGACGTCTGCTTGAATCTGCCAAAGTTTGGAATATTGCCCATCTCGTCGGAGTAGGTCTTCATGAGTTCCTTGCTCAATGATTTTTCCGTGTTCGAGGCAGACGATGTTATCTGCATGACGAATCGTGGAAAGCCGATGTGCGATGATGAGCACGGTGCGATTCTTCATCAGGGCATCAAGGGCTTCCTGAATCTGCTTCTCGGTTTCGGTATCCACGCTGGAGGTCGCTTCATCGAGAATGATGATTTGTGGGTCGCGGAGCATGATGCGAGCGATGGTCAGGCGTTGCTTTTCACCCTGACTGAGCCGGATTCCTCTTTCGCCGATCAGAGTGTCCAGACTGTCGGGAAGCTTTTCCACAAATCCCCAGGCCTTAGCTGAGGAGAGGGCCTTTATGAGCTCCTCTTCGGTCGCGTTTTCGTTCGCAAGAAGCATGTTATCCCGAACACTCCCATCGAAGAGAAAAGGCTCCTGCGCTACATAAGCGATGTGACTGCGAAGATCCTCCAAAGCGAAATCACGAACATCGATTCCGTTGATTTCGACTCCACCGGAAGTCACGTCATAGTAGCGGAGAAGCAAATTTGCGACAGTGCTTTTTCCTGCGCCTGTGTGGCCGACCAAAGCCGTGACGTCGCCAGCGTTGAGTTTGAGGCCAAACTGCTGCAACACTTCCGGGCGCTCGGGATAGGCGAAGTCGACGGTTTTGTATTCAATCGATCTTACAGAATCTACAAAAGGTTGCGGTTTTTCGGGATTTTCGATCTCAACCGGATGATCGAGCATTTCAAATACACGTTCTCCCGACGCTTTACCCGCAGCGAGCATGTGGTTGAGCTGGTGGAGTCGTGCGAGAGGTTCGTAAACCATGGTCGCATAAGCGAAGAATGCAACGAATTCCCCTGCGGTGATCTGCTGATTGGAAAGTAGGTAGCCCCCGTAACCGACGACGGCCACTAATCCGAAACTGGAGATGTAAGTGGTGCTTGGGTTGTAAATGGACCATCTCCACATGACCTTGAGTGTTCGTTTTCGGAGCTCATGTGCGATGTTGGAAAAGCGACCCGATTCACGTCCCTGAAGTGCGAATGACTGGATGAGCCGATTGGCTTGGATATCTTCGACCAAAAGACTGTTCATTTCCCCAGATGTTTCCCGAACTCTCTTATGGTTGATGCGAGTTTTTGTAGCATGATTGATCCCCATGAAAATCACGATTGGAAGGGGGACGAGAATGAGGGCGGCTAGCATTGGATTCATGAGGAAAAGCATGGTCGTTACACCAACAATCATGAGAAGTGCAGTGACGCCTTGTTCCGTGCCGTCCAGAAGCGCTCTTTCGACGTTGTTGACATCATCAATCACGCGGGAAGCGATGTCTCCGCTTTTTCGTCGATCGTAGAAGGAAATGGGTAGCGCCATCAATTTGGCATGGAGATCTTTGCGAATGTCGATGAGGACGCGTTGTTCGAGGGTGTTGTTGACGCGGATTCTAAGAAAGTTGAGGAAATCCCTTCCAAAATAGCACACCAACATGATCACTGCCGCATGGATCGCAATTTCGTAATCAGATGAGGATACTACTTTATCGATCGCACGCTGAATGACTTTGGGCACCGATAGTGAAAACGTAGTGGTACCGATTGCGAGCAGAAGAGTAAGCCCGAACATGCTCTTGTAGCGAAAAAGGTATGCAGAAATACGAAATATAGGATTCTTCATTTGAAAGTGATGGGCAGTAAACTCCTCAATCGGGAGATGCTTCCTTGTTCGATTCCACAGAGATTGTCAGCACGGGATGAGAAGTGATGGGCTTCCATTTGGGCCATGGAGCTGTGCTGGAAGTGATTTGCACGAATGAAATATCGGGAGAGTCGGAAAAAGCAGGAATCGAAAGTTTAATTGTATTTGAGAAATGAGTAAGATCGAAACTTTGCGAAACTTGGAGATCGGGGTAGTTCTGATTGTCAAAATCCACATCAGTATTCCATCCGTCTTCGTTGTAGTGAAGAAAGAATGTGACGACGGCGGGTTGCTCCAAGCTTACGAGGAACCGAACCTCATACCGAACCCCTAATCCTAAAAAATAGGTTTTTCGGGGGAGGGGTTTCTCCGTTTTAATGAGGATATTCCAATGAGTTTCCGACTTCTCGATATTTGATTGAACGATATCTAAGTATGTCCGAGAAGGGTCACCTTGGAGATTTCCCGACGGATCTTCGGTAGTAAAGGTCTCTGTTATACCTTTTAAAGTTGTTGCCAGAAAAACGACAGCAGTAAAACAGATCCTTATCGCACGTGATGGTCGAATGTTAGACACAAAAGAAAAATTACAAAAAAAACAACAAATGCAATCGAACGAAACGATGAGTCGTTAGTCAGATTAGATACAGTGTCTATGTATTGGGGAGACTAATAGAAGATAGGAATAGTAGGGCGATGGTTGGAGGAGCCATCGCCCTTTTTTTTGGAGCCGACTCAGAAATGAGATCGGCCATTTTTTTAAAATTTGGAGGAGGCTTAGTTAAAACCTCCGAATTTGCCCAAAAGCACCCCCGCAGCGATCGCAGAACCGATCACGCCGGCGACGTTCGGAGCCATGGCGTGCATGAGCAGAAAATTGTTTGGATCTTCCTTGTGTCCCACGTGTTGAACGACTCGTGCGGAGTCAGGAACCGCTGATACTCCCGCCGCGCCCACGAGTGGGTTGATTTTCTCCTTCAGGAAAAGATTCATGAATTTTGCAAAGAGAAGTCCTCCTGCCGTTGCCATTGCGAATGCAGCGGCACCCAAGGCGAAAATCTTGATGGAATCCAATGTTAGGAAGTATTCTGCTTGTGTGGACGCTCCGACGCAGAAACCGAGGAGTATAGTCACGGTATCAATCAAAGCGTTACGTGCAGTATTGGCCAGACGTTCGGTCACACAACTCTCCTTCAGTAGATTTCCAAAACAAAGCATACCGACTAGAGGAATCGATCCCGGCGCGATCAAAGCACAAATGATAAACGCACCAATTGGGAAAAGAATCTTCTCTTTTTTGGAAACCACTCGAGGAGCCTTCATGCGCATCAGACGCTCTTTCTTGGTGGTAAGAAGCTTCATGATCGGTGGCTGGATCACAGGTACTAACGCCATGTAGGAGTAAGCCGCCACCGCAATTGCTCCCAACAAGTGAGGGGCCAGTTGCGAAGAAAGGAAGATCGCAGTAGGTCCGTCAGCACCACCGATGATGGCGGTAGAGGCTGCTTCTTTTCCTGAAAAACCTAAGAACAAAGCTCCGATCAAAGTAAGGAAGATACCTACCTGAGCGGCTGCTCCGAGCAATACCAGCTTAGGATTTGAAAGCATGGTAGAGAAGTCTGTCATCGCTCCGATTCCAAGGAAGATCAACGGCGGATAGATTCCCTGACCCACTCCATAGTAGAGAATATTGATGACGCTGCCCTCGTCGAGATAGCCAAGGCTCATTCCCGGGATAACGGGAATGATGTTACCGACTAAGATTCCGAAACCGATTGGAACCAGCAGCAAAGGTTCATAATCGTGTGCGATCGCAAGGTAAATGAATGTGAATGCGATCAGGATCATGACCCCGTTTTTCCAATCCAGATTGGCAAACCCGGTAGTGCTCAAAAACTCAAAAAATGTGTCCATTTGATATGATGGATTGTAGGTTAGCTGATCGCTACCAGTTCCTGGCCCTGACTGACTGCATCTCCTGCGATGACACTGATGGATGCAACAGTTCCGTCGATGTGAGAGTTGATGATATTTTCCATCTTCATCGCTTCCATCTTCACGACAGGTTGTCCGGCTTTTACTTCGTCACCTTCCTTGACGAAGACTTCCATAACCGCTCCTGGAATGGGGGCAGTTACTGCACCTTCACCGCCTGACGCTGCGGCTGGTTTTGATGAAGAAGCAGCCGTCTTGGATGCTCCTCCTGCCGTTGGAGCAGAGGAAGTGGGAAGGGCACGTGGCGCAGGACGACCCGCTAGGTCGTCGCCAACGTTTTTGACGTCTACTTCGTAAGTATCTTCGCCGATCTCGAGTACGGCATGGTCAAGGCTGAAGGACTTTACCTTTACCTTGTATTCTTTGTCGCTAATCGTGAGTTCGTAAGTTCTCATTTTTTTGAAATTTTTCGGGTTGCAAGTGTTCTCATTTTACCGGCGACGCCCCAAACCTGCTGGTTCTCGTCTCGGCGAATCGTAAGTTTGTGATAGTCAGTCATCTTTTCGTATTCCAGTTCAGCTGCGATCACGTAAGCGATTGCGGCCCGGATATCGGAAGCTGATGTGTCTTCAGCGGAAGTTGCTGCTGGTGCAATTTCTGGTTTTTTCTCGGAAGCTTTTCTGGGTTCTCGATTGAGAAGCTTGGGAAGCAGCGAGATGTAACAAAATGTCAGCACCAACCCGATGAAAACGATGGTCATCCCCACAAAGGAGATCTCCACGCCGTTTGCTGCGATGACGTTATCCCAACCCATGGAGGGTTGTTCTTCCACAGCCTGTGTTTCTGTGGCTGCAGAAGTTTCGGTGACAGTATTGGTTTCCTCCATATCCATGATTAGAGCGGAATGTTTCCGTGTTTCTTGGGTGGATTAGCGTCCTGCTTGTTTTCAAGCATATCCAAAGCCTTACAAATTCTGAGTCGTGTGCGAAGTGGGCGGATGATGTCATCGATGTAACCGCGTTTTGCTGCTTCGTAAGGATTTGCAAACTTCTCAGTGTATTCTGCTTCTTTCTCAGTAGTCACTTCAGAAGCCTTGTCTCCAGCAGCCTTAATCTCGCGAGCATAAAGAATTTCAGTGGCTCCCTTGGCTCCCATCACTGCGATCTCAGCGCAAGGCCAAGCGTAGTTGATGTCGCCTCTGAGATGCTTCGAACTCATCACGCAGTAAGCGCCTCCGTAGGACTTACGAGTAGTGATCGTCACTTTGGGAATAGTCGCCTCGGCGTAAGCGTAGAGAAGTTTCGCACCGTTGCGGATGATTCCACCGTGCTCCTGAACCGTGCCAGGCATGAATCCGGGAACGTCGACGAAAGTGACGACCGGAATATTGAAACAGTCACAGAAGCGAACAAAACGTGCGCCTTTGATGGACGCATCGTTGTCTAAAACTCCTGCAAGCACCTGTGGCTGATTGGCTACGATACCCACTGAAGTGCCTCCGTAACGTGCGAACCCGATGATCAGATTTGCCGCATAGTCGGGTTGAATCTCCATGAACTCGCCATCATCCGCAGTCAGCTTGATTACTTCTTTCATGTCGTAGGCATGATTTGGGTTCTCAGGGATGATTGCGTTCAGCTCAGGAATTTCACGATCAGCCGGATCTGAAGTTTCCTTTTTCTGGGTCGTTACCAAATTGTTTTGTGGGATGTAGGAAACTAATTCACGAATGGCTTGAATCGTTTCTTCTTCATTCGGGTAAGCTAGATGAGCAACCCCGCTTTTGGTAGTGTGGATAGAAGCTCCGCCAAGACCCTCGACATCTACATCTTCATGAGTAACGGTTTTTACTACCTTCGGCCCGGTCAGGAACATGTAGCTGTTCTTTTCGACCATGACGGTGAAGTCCGTCAGAGCCGGTGAGTAAACTGCACCGCCCGCGCAAGGACCGAAGATTCCCGAGATTTGTGGGATTACACCCGATGACATTACGTTGCGCTGGAAAATCTCGGTGTAACCAGCCAGACTTTCGATACCTTCCTGAATACGAGCACCTCCAGAGTCGTTTAGACCAATCACCGGAGCGCCGTTTTTGACGGCCATGTCCATGATCTTACAGATCTTTTCCGCAAATGTTTCAGAGAGTGAGCCTCCGAATACGGTGAAATCCTGAGAGAAGACGTATACCAGGCGTCCTTCAATCGTTCCGTAGCCAACAACTACCCCGTCTCCAGGGAATTGCTTGGATGCCATCCCGAAATGTTGACAACGGTGTTCTTTGAGCATGTCAAACTCTTCAAAACTTCCTTCGTCCAAGAGCATTTGGATGCGTTCGCGCGCGGTAAATCTACCCTTTGCGTGATGTTTCGCGATGCGCTCCTCTCCTCCCCCTAGGCTCGCCTCACGGCGTTTGCTCATCAGGGCCTTAATTTTATCGTCCATGTGACTCATAGTCTTATCAATTTAAATTTGTTGCTCCCCTTTTTTTCCACTCGCTACACAATCCTGTTAAAACGACAAATCAAGTTGTCGCTTAAACATTGAGTGAAGATCTGTTGTATTATTCTCGGTTAATTACGCGTTGTAATAGACCTGATACATCGTTCGTCGACCCAACAACTGGTCGATTCGATCTTGAATGTCCATGCGGACTTCGTTCTTAAGCCACTCATTCCAATTATCTTCATTGGACCAAGTGCTGATTACGATATACTCTTCGGGATCGTCCGCATTCATCAATGTTTCACCCGAAACATAACCTGGCTGAGACATCGCAAGTGAGCGCATTTCAAGCAGGAGAGGTTTTAAGTCATTTGATTTTTCAGCGGGAACCCGTCTGTAAAGAATTACTTTGATTGCCATAGCTCTAACAAAAACGTGAAATTATTAGAAGAGATCGGTAAATACAATCCCTTTGTTAAGGAAAATTAATAGCGATTATTCGTAAACAGCTATGCTAATGGGTTTGTTCTTACGGAGTTTCAATTTCAGACCCTTTTTGCGAATGGTTCCCTTCGATTTGCTCCCGACTGTTTCCATTTGGTAATCCATTTTGAGAGGAACAAAAAGTTCCATTTCTGTGTCGCAGAGGGGGGTCAGCTCAATGTTTCGTGGTGAACCGTCTGACCAATCAAATGAAAGCACACATCGGTTGGGAAGGAGGTAGTTTTCAAAACTTCCATGGCTCCAAGATGCTGGAGTGAATTTAAGCAACCTGAGTTGTCCGGTTGCAAAGTGGGCGACGTTGTCGGCTATGAAGGTGGTAACGAGGTGGTGGATTGTCGCACGTTGCTTAGCGTCTAGTGCTAGAAATGAAAGATTGGTTCCGCGCATGATCACTTCCTCTATTAATTCGAAAGCTCGGTCTTCCTTGCCGAGACGATTCCATAGAAGAGCGATTTTAGTCTTTTCGATAAGCGGGAGTTCTTGATCGTTTCTTTTGAGATATTCGCGAAGATATTTGCGGGCTGTTTTAAGATTGGAACTTTCTAGGGCTTGAAAATTTCCTGCGTGGTCGATGTAAGAGCTCATCAGATCATGAGAAAAGCACTCAAATCGGTAATGAGGATCTTCAAGATTTTTTTGTAGAATCGAATTCCAATTGGGAAGAAGGTTTCGTGCCTGGTGGATCTGTGTGGTGAGCGATGTGTCTAATTCAAACTCGCTGACCAAGGCTTCGTAGTCGTCGAGATATTGGTGAAGAATGGCTAAGTCCCCAACGCGGTCAAGTGCCAGGGAATGGCCTTCCAAAACAGGAGAAGTTCCTGGAATCTCAGAAGGACCCCAGTGTGTTTGTCCCTGGCTGTCGGAGAACAGGTGTTTTGTGAAAAACTGAAAACACTGATCGAAAAGCCGTGTACACGCCTCCGCATCTTCTTCATCAAGAGGAATGATTGCGTGCTCAGCCCAAAGATTGTGAGCAGCAACGAATCCTCCATAAGGCCAACAGGCGTTAAATCCACCTGCCGCCAAGTGATGCCAATGCACGGAATCAAAAATGTTATAGAGAACGATACCTTGGGAGTTCCAACGATTGATTGCTTCCTGATGAGATGGTGTCTCCCGGTAGGAAGGGAGGGAGCGGATTCGGTTTTCCTCATTGTGTGAGGCACCTATTCTCCGGCATTGGCGATGTGCAGGATAGTCGATCGATAAGTCGATTTTTGCCTGATCTATCCCGCTGCTGCTACCGTGCAGGAACGGAAAACCACTTTTGGGATCACACCCAACTTTGTTAAGATACAGTGAGTAGTTAAAAAACAGTGACCAGAGATCTCCGTTTTCATAGGAGGGGTCTTCTTTCCTCTTTTCGAGATTCTTTTTGAAGCGTTTGTTACCTTCTCCATCTGGAGACACGGAGTGAATGGAGAGGTTGGCGGTATCGCGATGTTGCTGAGACCGACGTCCGTGGTCTTGCTGGAGCTCATCGAATCGTGACGAGGCAGCGACATCCATCTCCTTTAATAACTGCTCTTCATACTCGCTAGACTCCCGGTTAGTCCTAGCACCGCAAATTAAGTGAAATGAGGTTGCTTGTTCCAGAACCAGCCTGTCGCGGTTCATGGATATTACACCGTCCTCCGATGCGAGTCTGACCCCCATCAGATAGCTTAGGTCTGTGTGATCTCCCTGCAGAAAAATTCGATTAGGTTGATGGGGGATCACCCGGCCTCCAGGCAAGGGGACCAGTGACAAGGAGCAGTTTAGTGCATTGGGTTCCTTTGATTCAACCCGATAGACCACTAGATCGTGCTCCTCAGAGCAGAATGCGGTGATCTGGATCTTAACTTTATTTTGAGTGTATTTAATTTTCAGCTGGTTTTTATCGACATCAAAAACTCTGCTGTAGTCTTGGGTTGAAGATTCTTCATGATAAGGGAAAAACAGGTGAATGCTCCCCAATGCTTGGTGAGTGGATGGGCAAACCGACGGCCCTGCGAACTGAGAATGATAGAGATTCTCAGCTTTTAGGTGATCACCCTCCAATAGAGCTGCACGGATTTCGGGCAATTTATCAGATGTAGGAGAATTCTCCACTTTCGTGGCACTGCGCCACATGTGCCTTTCTTTCAGAATAATTCTCTCGTGGCGCACATTCCCTTCTACTATTGCGCCCATTCTTCCGTTTCCAAACACGGAGGGTACCGAGCCGTTTTGCGTGCTCGAATCTAGTCGTATCCAATTTTGGGTGCGGCTGGAATTACTCATCTTGGAGCGGGC
>JAKSBQ010000351.1 GCA_022361075.1 Opitutales bacterium
TAGCTGATCATAGAAATATCTTGAGTGCAGTCCAAGAGCATATTGTTGTCTTGTAACCACTTCATTTTCAAGATGATGTCATATGCAATGGGTGCAACCACAAATGTAGTAGGAGATGCAAAGTCCCCAATCTTGCAACGAGTCGTGAGACAGTGTCTGACATTGTATCTGTCTCCGTTTGCAAATACTATCTGTTTTTGAGGCATGTCCTCAAAGTCGAAGTTGTGTTTTGTTACCACTTGTTCTCTTATAAAGTTGTGAGCAGCTCCAGAATCGATTAGTATTGTTACAGTGACTCCTCTCACTTGTCCCGTTGTGAGAAATAGTTTTGAAGGTTCCTCAACGTTCCCCAGCATGTTGAGGTGTAGTGTTGATAAATCCATGCTACTTCTATCAAACGAAGTATACTGGTATTGCCTTTTATTGTTGAAAGGCTTCTTGGCTAAGTCTTGTCGTCTTTTCTGACATTGAGCAGCAGTATGGTTCTTCTTACCGCAATAGTGACATATGGCACCTTTGGTAGTAGGCCACTTCGTTGTGGTGAAGAATGACTTGTTTTCATAAGTGTCCTTCTTCAAGAATGGCTTCTGTTGGCCTTTGGGCTTGAAGCTCTGATACTTTCGGCTTCTAATAGCTCCAATGTCCATAGGGTCATTTGCAGGTACTGAAGTAACCACAGTTGGTCTCGCTGTAGTTGGTTGAGTCGCTTTGACTGGTAGTATCCATCCTTTCTCTCTTTGATCCATGAGATCGACCTCTTGTGCATACTTGATGGCCTCATTAAGTGTCTTTGGCTTCATCAGTAGTATCAACTTGCTGTTGTTCGGCTTGAGTCCGTTGATGAACTGCCTCATGATGGTCTCTTCAGAATGGATGTTTGCCAGTATAATGGCTAACTTCTTGATCTTCAGTGAATATTCTGACAGTGAACCAGTTTGTTTGACATGGTAGAACTCGTGTTCTGCCTCTCTGATTTTTGCCTCGTCAATGTAGTTGTCTCTCAACGCTCTGAGAGCTTCTGTGGCAGTGTTGAATCTAACTCTCTCTTGTTGAAACCAGTAGGCCGCCACTCCATCAAGACTCATGAAGATACATCTGATAGCTTCGTTCTCACTCATGTCATAGCTATCGATGTAGGTTTGCATTTTCTGAGTCCACAAGATGACGTCCTCATCTTTCTTTCCAGAGAAAACAGTAGATTCCTTGATTTTAACCACTCTTTGATAGTTTCTGATGTCACCATGTCATCTAGCCAAAGCAGGTGATCTTTAGACTTTAGGCTTTTTTTGTTTAGAGCCATCCATACAACATTAAGCTGGTGTCTAGACAGTCAATTATGAGCATGATCATGGCTGGGGGCGCTGGCACCCATGATATGTTACAATAGTGAGACGAGACTCAAGTGCCAAAGGTGCTGGTCCACCTCGTGTCATGAGTGTTGCTCCAGCTCCACAGGTGTCGTTCTGCAATCACAGCCTGTCTGTTTGAGAGCATAGCACGTGTGTTGGCCGCCTCA
>JAKSBQ010000322.1 GCA_022361075.1 Opitutales bacterium
TCACCCACATTGAAGTCATTGCGGATATTGAACTGTGCTGTGAACTCGGTTTCATCGGTTTCATTGTTTTCCTCAACCAAACCATCGAATTCGTAGACTGCAGCATCGCCCCAGGCGGGGCCAACGGAAACGATATCGACTGTGTCACCTGACCAATCAAGAACCGCATCATAAGGTGTTTCACTACGGAAATCGGTGTCGACACGCTCAGGTTCCTTCTCGTTTGCATAAGAGTATGCAACGCTGTAATCGATGAAGGTATTTCCAAATGATTGCTCGGCTCCAGCGACCAACGAGAAAATATTTTGCTCTTCGAAGCGGTCTTTGACATCACGATCCGTTTCTTCAACGTCGATCAATCTCACGCCAGTTGCAGTGAGATTTTCAAAATCGTCTGCGTCTTCAGCCTTAAGCTCTACGCGGTATCGTGCTTCCAGATCGGAGAAGTAGCTGTAAAGTCCCTTGACGTAGAAGTAGTTGTTTTCGTCTGGCTTGTATTCCAGAGAGATGTCCACTCCCCGGCGTTCACGAGTTACATCGTATTCGCGGTATTCAATTTCTTCAGGTATGAAAAAGCCATCTTCCTCTACCCAAGGGCCATCCACTTCGTTGTTGTCGGAGGCTACGTTATCCTCACCATAGCTTGCGCCAACTGTCAGACCCACTGTTCCGTCGTGAAACAGATCTCCCCACGCAACGCTTGCTTTTCCTCCAACTTCACCGCGGAGTTCGTTCAACATCAAAGAAGATTTAGCGCGAACGAATTGTCCACCTTCACCGAACGGACTGCGTGTTTTGATGTTTACGGTGCCTCCGATGGCGTCGGCATCCATGTCAGGAGTGTTCACTTTTGTGATTTCCAAACTGTCCACCAGTTCACTGGGAATAACGTCCAGAGCGATTGCGCGCGTCTCGTTTTCAGGCGCCGAAAGGCTGACACCATTCACCTCGATGTTATTGAGCTCGGGATCGATGCCGCGAATGACTACGAATCGACCTTCACCTTGGTCTCTCTCAATAGAGATTCCGGGAACACGAGCGAGTGCTTCAGCAACGTTTTTGTCGGGAAGTGCTCCGATTGCATCGGAAGCGATGATATTCCTGAAAGACTGAGCTGACTTTTGTTGATTGAGCGCTTTTGCGGTTCCCACCAAACGACCAGTTACGATGAACGAATCAAGATCAATGATGCGCTCACCTAATTTCACCTCGACGATTGCGGTTTGACCACCAGAGACAGCAACAGATTTGCTCTCCTTCGCGTAGCCGATGTAGCTAAAATGAAGGAGCTGAGATCCCTCTGGAACGTTGAGGAGTGTGAATTCACCGAAGCGATTCGTGGATGTCACAAGTGAAGTGCCTTCCACTCTTACGATTACACCCTCAAGGAACTGAGGGAAGTTTTTATCAGCGACTTTGCCCGTGATGGATCCAGTTGACTGAGCGAACAACCCGCAGGCGGTCGCTGAGAGTACAGCGATAGCTAGAGTTAGGTAGCGATAGGTTTTCATAGTTAGGATAATCTAGTTCAGTTTCTATAACCGTGGGCCCTTATTTCAGGACCGGTTAGGACGAACTCAAAACCTACGCAAACTGTCAATGGAACGTTCAAAAACCAGCCGGTTTTTAACCTGACCGTAACATTGAAACCGAAATGTGGCTTTTTCGTAATATTTGCCGAAGTTTCTGCTTTAAAATGATAGCCTAAACAAACTCGAGCTTACCCTCTGAATCAATGCGCCGGTAGTAACATCCATGCCGGGCGATTCCATTTTCATCTTTGGTATGACAGGAGCCTTTTCCTGCTAGTCGAACTCGGTATAAAATGGAATTTTGCTCACAATTCACACGAGTTTCGACTAGTTCGAGGTAATCTCCTGAGGTCTTTCCTTTGATCCATAGTTCATTACGAGAGGTACTCCAGAACGTTGCTTTTTTTTCCTCAAGTGCTGTCTGAAGGGCGAGTTGGTTTGCATATCCTACAATTAAGACATCTCCTGTTTCGACGTCTTGAGCCACAGCAGGCACTACGTCCTCTCCACATTCTGCGATCTTACGCAGTTTCGTGAAATCAAGCGTTAGTTCAGTTCCTTCTTCGAGGGCTTTACTCATCCCTTCTAAATGAGTCATGCACTTGGCTTGATCAATTCAAAACAACAACTCCATAGAAAACAAAAAGAAGGATGAATGATCCTGATTAGACTGGATCAACTAGATCGACAGGATCTTTTCAGAGGATCAGTCAATACCTCCTGTAAATCTTGTTCATCTTGTCTGAAAAATGCATATGCATGAAATACTACTGCGTCATGACGAGCCACCAGAACTGATAAGGTTTCAAAGTGAAGTTGCCCGATTTCTTTTCGATAAACTGACCTGAAATTAAGTCGGTTGGCATATTGTGAAAGCGGAATTCGGAGTTTAGCCCTGCCAGGTGCTCCAACTTCAAGGTTTGGTCGGTAAAATTGTGCACGCACAGAATCCTGTCGAATCCGTCGACCGATTCTCTCTCGATGATCATGACTCCAGGATCAATTTCGTGGATGGTCTGACTTGCGTCCGGGTGAAAGGCCTTGTTCTGCGAGCGGATTCTGAGAAGATCCAGCATCTTCTTGAAGACTCGATTATGCTGGGACTTGGAATCCTTAAGCAGGGGAGTGAGCTCCTCCATTTTCCATTTTCTACGGTTGATGGAGCGATTCTGCCCGGTTTCAGCCATGTAATCCAAGTCATTGGAAGTCCCTAGAAGACTGTGAATATAGATTCCTGGAATGCCTTTCAGCGAAAGCACTACCGATTGGGAGCAGAGGAACCGAGCGATGCCGAGGTCCTGATTTTCATGAGACAGTGCTGAGAAGTAGGTGATGTTCATCTCATACGGACTTTTTGAGCCGTCCGGGTTGTTTTTCCAAGAGATTTTCCCACCTTTATTCTCAACTTCAGCGATCATTTTATCGCGTTCAGATTCACTCAAGATTCCTTCGACTGGTCGAACGCCTACACCATCGTGACTGGCTGCGAAATTGAAGAACGTGCAACCGTTGGGAATCTTGGGCATCGATTTTGCCCATTTGGAAAGGTGTGATGCTTCACCAAACATGAGTCCGTGCAGAAGCAGAGGAGGCAGACTAAACTGATAAACCATGTGTGCTTCGTCACTATCACCCATGTAGCTGAGGTTCTCGGGCTGCGGAACGTTCGTCTCAGTGAGTAGGATGGTTTTGGGTTCGACTATTTCCAGAACATCCCGGAAGAGTTTAACGATTTCGTGAGCTTCAGGGAGATGAATACAGGTGGTGCCTATTTTTTTCCAAACGAAAGCGACTGCGTCGAACCGCAAGATGTGAACTCCTTTGGAAAGGTAGAGAAATAAGATGTCTAGAAACTCAAAGAGTAGATCCGGGTTTTCCCAGTTCAGGTCGACTTGATCCGCACTGAAAGTGGTCCAGATGTTCGCCTCACCGTCACGGGTTTTGAATGGGGTTAGCAACGGGGACGTGCGCGGACGAGTGACTTGGGAGAGGTCTGTTTCCGGATCAATGTCGTGGAAATAGTGTCGAGCGGGTTCGATTCCGTCGATGAAGTCCTGGAACCAAGCGCTATGCGCGGAGCAGTGGTTGAGAACCATGTCGAACATGAGCTCGAAATTCTTGGCAAGTTCTTCGATGTCATCCCATCCCCCCAGATCAGGATCCACTTCGCGATAATCGATCACTGAAAAGCCATCGTCTGACGACCAAGGGTAAAAGGGCAAAATGTGGATTGCGCTGAAGCGGTTCTTTAAATGCTTGTTTGAAAAAGAATTGAGAGTCTGCAGAGGAATCTCTCCTTCTGAAATAAGTGAGTCTCCATAAGTGATGAGCACGGAGTCTCTCTCATCCCATCTTGAAATCATGGGTTTGGGTTTGAGACCTACGCCGTAGCGACCGATCAGTTGGTAGAGGCGCTCAACGAGGCGATCTGCTCCGTCTTTTCCATACAAGGTGATGAGGCGACGTTTGATGCGGGATAGTTCGTATCGGGAAACGGGTTTAATCATGATCCAACTCCGGTTAGAGTAGTAATGTGAGTGCGAAGAATCCTGCGAACGAGATCGTAGGAATAGTGTTTTTTGGCTACCTTGTAGTTGTGTTCCACCATTTTACGGCGGGCTTCTTGATCGAACAGCGCACTCCTCACCCGATCGATGACAGAGTCGGTTACGAAGCCATCCATTACACAGAGGTCAAAGCCTTTGGGTTCGATGTCCTGGACAAAAATGGAGTAGCGGTTGATCACTACTGGTATTTTGAAATAGATCGCCTCCAGCAGGGCATTGCCAAAGCCTTCGTAGGTGCTTGGGTAGGTCACCAGGTCGGCGTGTGGATAAAGGTCCCAAAGCGTGTATTTTTTATTTCCATCTATGTCGGTTTGGCGGACTTCACCAATGAGGTGATCGATAAAGATAAGCTCTACATTTTCATCTTTTGCCAAGTCAATGAGCTGGTCTTTGTAGTCATGCCCCTCGTCGCCAGCTTCGTGAGAGATCACCAGCTTACATCTTGGATTGTTGAGTGCACCGACTATTTTGATTGCGTGTTCAATGCCCTTACGACGAACGATTCGTGTGGGCTGAAGGATCATGATGTCATCCGGAGTTAAGCCGATGACTTCCCTCAGATCCTTTGTATAATCGTCGATCCCTGGTGGAGGGGTGTCGAAATCAAATACGTTTGGCACGAGCAGGGAGGAGACGCCTTTGCGAAGCGAAAGCTGCTCCTGAGCGGCTTGATTGATGACTACGTGGCGCATGTTGGGCAACACGCAGGGAAAAGCCATGTCCAGGTAATCCTTGATCGCGTTGACCGAGAAGCGTGTGCGTTCCCAATAAAAATCATGGTGGTGCGCGATGGCTGGAATCTTCGTTTCTGCCAGAAATTCCGTCATGGCGATCCCGAGAGGCACGTGCATGGGGATGGCGAGAATGTTTTGAGGAATGAGAATTTCGAGATTAAATTTGTCCCGAAAATCGTAGAGCGTGCTCTTCAGGTATTGTGCGTATTCGTAGATGCGGTCGCTGATGTGCCGATTCCGCTCAGTGACTCCCCAGAGCCTTTCGTTGATCCATTGGTTTTCCGGATGCCCAAAATAGGCTTCAGGAACGCAGTGGCTGATTGAGGGGTCCCGGTCGTTCAGACCGCTGTACCAATAACTTATATGTTTATCGTGCCAGAGAACTTCTGCCCATTTTGCGCTTTCCAGAGAAACTCCGTCGGTGCCCGCGAATCTAGTCGATATGAAACCTATGTTTTTCGGCATGTCTTAGGATCTATGAATGGTTAGCCTAATCTAACTAATATCGGTTGAATTTGAAGTTAATATAGCACTATTTGAGCCATGTGCCTCGTTTCCTAAATTTTGATCAGATGTTTGGGAATCCAGTCCAGTTCTGCCTGAATCTTTGAGGAATCGATGCGGCGATTTGCGGAATGACGGTTGCGGTTCGAACGGGTGTAGTAGGGTTTAGCTGTGGGAGAATCGTTTTTACCGTAAACTTCGGACCGTAGATGAGGTGTATTGTCCGTTAAGTTGAAAATATTTGAGGCGGGCGGTGGTTTCCTCATAGCGATTTTCAGGAGGGCTTCTGCAGCATCTTCCGCATGGATGAGATTAAGATAGCCATCATCTTCGGCTTGGTTTTCGGGAGACCATGTTTTTTGAAGAAAACGCATCCGCCCAGGTCCGTAAATCCCTCCGAGTCGGCAGATGAAGGCTTGATCTCCGATCTTTGATCGCAGTAGTTCTTCTGATTGGAGAATGATCTCACCTCTCCAGTTTTCGGGAGCGGGGTTTGTTTGTTCGTCGATCCAGTCTCCATCGCTTGAGCCGTAAACCGAAATGCTGCTCGTGTAGATCAAGCGCAGAGGCTGATCGCCGATCCAGCGGATGACTGAGTTCAGTCCATCAATGTAAGATTCTCTATAACCCTCGGGTGTGCTCTCGGATGAACCTACTGAAACGATTACCGCCTGGTAATGATTTGGGTCAATTTCACTGTGCCAGTTTGAGGTGGCAAGTGTTTGGGAAATGGTCTTTTGCGCCCCCATTTTTTGGAGTTGTATGCAGGTGTCTGAGTTGCGTGTGAGTGCATCGGTAGCAATACCTTGGCTCAAAGCTTTTTCAACGACGAATCTGCCGAGATACCCACAACCGAGAATGAGGATTCTTCTTTGATCTTTGCTTTGTGGAGAATCGTTTACGCTCACTAACTTCTAGACTTTAAGGCTTTTTTGGCGGATTCAACATCCCGATCAATTTGTCGAATCAATGCTTGTGGTGATTTGAAGGCTTTTTCAGGACGAATAAACTCGATGAGCTCAACAGCCACACGTTCTCCCGAGTCCCAGAGGGGATCGCCAAACATGTGAACCTCAAGCACAGGATCATCGCTTAGTTTGTAGGTAGGACGAATCCCGTAGTTTGCGACACCTTTGAGGGTTTTGCTATCGCTACCATCCAATTGGTAAGAAAAAACACGAACCGCATAGACTCCATAGGGGGGTCGTAGCTGAGGCGACCAATCCAGGTTGAGTGTGGGGTAGCCGATGGTCCGACCCACACCCCTTCCAGACTCGATTTCGCCAATCGCCGTGTAAGGATGTCCTAGGAGCTGGCGGGTGTCGTTGAATCGACCTTCTTTCAGTAAATCACGAATACGAGTGGAACTGATGCGTTCAGCGTTGTAGTTGCATGGTTGCATACTCACGAGATCAATGCCCTGGTCGTTCGAGATCTTCCCGAGGAGATTGATGTCTCCAGATCGACCTTTTCCGAATCGGAAATTCTCGCCCACGTAGAGGGTATGGAGAGTCGGGACCGACTCCTTGAGATATTTCACAAAATCTTCTGCTTCAATCGAAGCTATACTCTCATTAAATGGGTGGACGATTGTGTAATCCAGCCCTCGATGCCAAAGAGTCCAGAGCTTGGACTTGAGTGTCATGATTTGAGGAACGGGATCCTCCGGTTTAAAAAAGTGGCTCGGATGAGGCCAAAAGGTGAGGACCGCTGCTTTCCCTTTGGTATTTCGAGCACTTTTTTGGCAAGTTTCAATCACGGCTTGGTGGCCGATGTGCACTCCGTCAAACATGCCGATCGCGATGTGCAACGGATGTTTGCATTCTGCTAATTCTGCTAATTGATGGACTACAACCATAGACGTTAAAAATGCTCTGGAGCTCTTATTGAGAGAGTCGAGCAGATCTAGGATTTCTTTTTCCCAAAGAGTTTGGAGAAAAATGCCGCTATTCCACTAGGTCTTTCCTGTGTGGTTATTTTCTCACCTTTTACGTAGGCGGGAGTTCTTTTGTTTTGATTTTTCTGGAGATAGACCTCGTCAAACTCAGCAAGGGGCGCTCTTGGAAGCCCCAGAGCCGATGGATAGACGATGGGGTTGCCGGTGTTACACAAGACCCGAACTGCACGATCATCCCAAAGCTCGACCATATCGTAGTCTTTTTCGTTAGTAATCTCCAACCCTTCAAGTCCTTGTTTTTTAAGCCAGGCCTCCACAGCCGGGATCGCTTGAGGATCCGAAGCACGCGCAGTGACAATTTTGACGCGGTAACCTTTTTCAATCCACTTTTTTACGCGATATAGCATGATCGGAATGGGTTTTCCGATGTAGTCGAGTCCTCTGAACTTATTGTGATAAGCGAGAGTCCCGTCCAGATCTACTCCGATCCATGATTTATCTTTATCCATTAACTGACAGGCTGATTTTTAACCTTCGTTTTCTGATCTAAAAGTAAGTTCGTAAAAATGTGATAGAAAACAAGATGCTTACGATAGTGCAATTCTGAATTGTGTCCAACCCTAAGCTGTAAATCGAATCGTTATTTGCGATAGGTCGCTCCAAAACAGGTATTTCGCGGATTTCTTATGAACAGATTGTAAAAACGAAGGCCTACTCATTAACGAAATGTAAAAAAACGAAATTTGGGATGATTTCGGGAATTTTTTCCGATGATAGTGGCGTTGATGATTTTGGTATGACTTTCCTTTCTCGATCCAGTATTGCACCCGTTGTCGGGACTCTCACTCAGGAAGATCTGAGAGTGTCTGAAGGAGACGTATTGAGTCGAGAAATGGGCATTGTGCATCCGTTTGGGGAAGAGCCAATGCAGTTTGATTTTTGCGACGAATAGAGAGTAAAAAGCAATCAATAGAATCCCGCGCGTGTCTTTGAGTGATCAGGGACACGCGCTTTTTGTACGATTAGTTGTAGATGATGTAGCTGTTTTTCGGCTCTGCGGAGCCTGGTGAGTCGAGCATCGCGATTGTAGATTCACTCAAAGACGATCCCTTAGGTAAAAAGATCGCGCCAGATGGATAACGCAGGTCCTCGCCGATGACATCACCTGGTTTCAATTCTGTAATCGATACCGAACGGGTTTTTACGTTCAGGTTAAGTCCTGAATTGACTTCAAAAAATAGAGAGACCGCGGCTGCGTCGAATGCGGTTCCGGAGAGCCTCCTGATTTGTTCAAGTGTTTTCGAGGTGCTGAGTAAGCTTTCTGCGTAGAAGACTGCTACGGCCAGGTATTTAGCGGCTTCAGGGATGTCTTCTGCTCTCAATCCGTCGGGATAACCGTTCCCGTCCAGTCTTTCGTGCGAAGCTCTGACAATTCGTGACAGTGAAGGAATTTGGGTAAAAGAAGCGGCGTGCAATTGGGAATAAATGGGCAGATTGTGAAAATACTCGATTTCGTCCGAATGGAGATGATTGGGACGTTCAATAAATTCTTTGAGGCGTTCAGGATCAACGTTGATTTTTCCCAGAGTTGGAAAATAAGAAGAGAGTTCCAGCAAGTCCGCTGTGTCGGGCTCGAGTCTTCCACTTTTGGCCATGTTTGTACATAGCGTTGACACTAACCCTGCTTCGTGCCCTAGCTCCGGATCAATGTTATGCAGAATGCGTTGAGTGAGTTGAAGGGCATCTACAATGGACGATCCCTGATCACTACTGTTTCGTTCATTCTGAAGTAAGGTCGACTGCAGCTCGTTTACCTGAGCTTCGAGTTCCTTATTTCTTTGAGCGAGTCTGGCATTGGTAGCTTCTGTATCTGCCTGAAGTGCAGTATTTTGAGAAAGAAGTTCGTATCGATGAATCGCATTGGAGACGGTTGCCAGGAGCTCCTCACGAATCCATGGCTTCGCGATAAATCTGAAAATTTCTCCCTTGTTGATTGCATCGACGACCACCTTGAGGGTCAACACCCCGGTGATCAGGATTCTCGAAGCCATCGGCTGGATTTTGTTTGCCTCTGCAAAAAACTCCAGGCCGGTCATTCCGGGCATGTGGTGATCGGAGATGATGACCGAAAATTCCTGCTTTTTTAGTAATTCGAGGGCCTCTTCGGGTTTGGTCGTTTTGACAATGTTATATCCCTCGGGAAGCAGAGATTCCGTGATTGCCAGCAGCACGATTTCTTCATCGTCGATAATAAGGATTGGGGTTTCTGATGCGGTCATCCGTTTGTAAAGACTATGTTATTCTACTTTTATCGGTGAAGAAATGAGTTTCTCAAGATTTTGTACGATATTATTTGGGCTCATTGAGCTATCGTAGATGATTGCCAGGTCTCGGCTGAGGTTTTCAGGGATCTCATCGATGTTACGGCCGATGGATAACATCGCTAAAAGTGTGTCCGGGTGAAGCTTGTCGAACAATTTGCATACCTTGCTTGGTTCGGAGCTTATGTCGACATCGATGAGTAGGCATAAGCTGGGGCTGCGCTTGCAGTCCTCAAGGTAGGATTCGAGTTTGGGAACTTTTGAAAAGGCGATCACTTCCCAGTTTTTGGCCTGTAGCATGGAGATGAGATCGTATTCAAACACTTCCTCATTGCCGAAGACGACCACAATGGGGCGTTGCTCAAGCTTCGGCGAACTCGCAGTTTTGGGAGCGGGTGTTTCGTTTAGTTGCTCGGTGAAGTCCGCCTCGGGCAAATAGATGAGAAAAGTGGTTCCGACTTCTTCCTCTGTTTGGAAACTGATCTCTCCTCCAGCGGACTTGAGAATGCGGCGAATGTTGTAGAGCCCAAACCCGGAACCCTTGTGAATCTCTTTAGTCGTAAAGAAGGAGTTGAAGATGCGGTCGCGGTAAACAGGTGGTATCCCGCTGCCGTTGTCTTCAAATTCGATGAGGATGCCGTCTCGTTTGGCGTCTATTGCATCTTCGTGTGCACTTTCGAACAGTTTCTCTCCGTTTTTGACGCGACGAGTGCGAATGTGGATAATCCCTTGTTTTTGGAGGGCATCTTTGGAATTCATCGCCAGGTTCAGGAGTATCTGCCGGAATTCGATGTCGTCGATGTAGATGGGAATTTCTTCGCCCGTGAGATCGAGCTCAATCTGGGTTCCTTTTGGGAAAATGATTTTTAACAAATCGAGCTGGTCACAAATCAATTTCTTAGGATCGTGATAGTTTTTTTGTCCCGCCTCCTCTCGATTGATGTCGATGATGCGTCGGACTAGCTTCCGGGCCTCCATGGAGCTCTTTTTGATCTGTCCGAGCCCCTCATACATCGAATTATCCGGTTCGATGCTGGAGTGGTAGAGCTCGCTCAGGGCGTAAATTCCGGCCATTACGTTACTGAAGTCGTGCACGAGTCCGGCAGTGAGCATCGCGAGATTTTCCTTCCAGGCAGAGCTGGTGAGTTTGCGCTCTGCGATGGTTTGGCGCGTGGTGTCGAGCCACACACCCTCATAGCCGAGGAGCATTCCGTTTTCGGAGTACACCGGTGAGCGAACATCAGTAAGGTAGATCGTGGAGTTGTCCTTCGCCTTGCGAATTCTGAATTGAATGGTGAACGCAGTGGAGTCCTGGCTGTGTTTTCGGATCTCACTTACGAAGTAATCACGATCCCGTTCTAAAATCATTCCCAGAAACTGAGAACCGCTTCTGAGGAGGCGATCGGGAGAGAGCTCCAGCATCTTCTCGAAATTGGGGCTGATGTATTGAAACGAAAAGTCTGCGCGCTGGAAAAAGAACACTCCCGGAAAGTGTTGCATGTAGCTGTTGAGCCTTGATTCGGTGCGTTGAAGGCGAAGGAAAAGCTCAGAGACTCTTGAAGGATCGTCGATGATCTCCTTAACCGAGTATTCGAACGGTCGTCCATGGGCACCGATCATTGAAACGGTGAGGTGTATGTGCTCCCCAAAGTAGACCGCCTGAATTTGTATACTGAAACTGCGGGTGCTTGTTTCGTCTGAAGGTTTGAGCTCAAGCTCGCTGTTCTTTTCGGTCAGAAACTTCCTTAGGACTGGTCCCCATGAGGGTTCCCTTTCGGCTAATAATTCACAAAAATCTGTTCCGACTAGTTTGTCGTCGGGCAAGCCGAATAGATCAGGAAATGACTTTCCGAAACTTTGGATAAAAAATTTCTGGTCCAAAACGATGGGACAGCAGCCGATGATCTGATCTTCGAAAGGATTCATTTAACTCCTGATTACGCTACTGGATTTTCGCGCATCAAATCCGATGATATTCGATGCAGTCTTAACCTAGCAAGGAGCAACTTGTGAATAACTGAGAAAAAATTACCTACTTCCTTGGTTTTTGAATGTAAAAACGATGTGAATGTATTGTAAGTGTCTGGTAGTCAAATGTTAATGATTGATAGTTTTGTGGTGGCATGTGAATTGCTTTTAGGCACGCATGATCGAAGGATTGTTTGATAGAGAAGCCTACCAGATGGCCCAGGTGCTGATGGACAAGAGTCTGATGAAGCATCAGGCGATCGCTTCAAATATCGCGAATATAGAGACTCCCGGCTACAAGAGGGTAGATCTGGATCCCGCCTTCGAGAAAAAGTTGCACGAGGCAATGAAGAACGGGGACACCAAGGCTCTGGATAAGTTTGAGCACCGCCTTACTGTGGATACCAACACCCCTTCGGTTCGCCCTGACGGCAACAACGTGAAGCTCGAAAACGAGATGCTTGCGATGAACCGGAACGCCCTCGAATACGAGTTTCTTTCCAAATACATGGGCAAGTCATTTGGAAAGATCAAATCAGCCATCACTGGGAGGGCTAGCTAACTACTTTTATCATGGACTTACTACCTGGATCTCATGTCACTGCCGGTGCGCTTAACGCGGAGAAGTTAAGAATGGAAGTGATTGCGCAAAACATCGCCAACGCGCAGACCACTAAAACTGAAGAAGGCACTCCCTATCGCAGACAGTTGGTTGCTTTCGAGAGTGAACTGCAACGCGCAACTAATTTGGATAAAAAAGGAGGAAGCGAACTCCTCAAAGGAGTAAAGGTAGATGGTGTTTTTGATGACCCGAGCTCTTTTCGGACTGTTTACAATCCCGGGCATCCCCATGCGGACGAGAATGGAATGGTATCCATGCCGAACGTCGACCTGGCGATGGAAATGGTCGACATGATCGCATCTTCAAGAAGTTACGAGGCAAACTTGACGGTGATGAAGACCTCTCGGTCTTTGTCCAAACAAGCCCTGCAAATCAATTATACATAGACGAATCATGGTTACAGGAATTGAAACGAGTGCTCTCCCCCAGATCCGGGACATCAGCGAGCAAATGCAGGCGGTGAGAGCCCGCCAGATCGAAAATCGCGTGAATGTCGGCGGAATTTCGGAAACTCAAAATGACATTGCGATTCAGCCGGGGTCAGCACCTCAAGCGGATCGAGTCACATTTGGTTCACTCATCGGGAACCTTGTAGGTGAGGTTGACGCGAAAGGAAAGGCGTCTGCACAAGAGCTGAAAAAGGTGATGACTGGCGAGGTCGATAACCTGCATCAAAGTATGATCGCGATGCAGGAGGCAAGCACCTCATTTACACTCATGTTAGAGGTAAGAAATAAGCTGATGGAGTCTTACCAGCAGATCATGCGCATGCAGGTTTAATTTTTGAAAACACGGTTGGATCATACTGAGGGGTAAAGAATATGGGCGATGTATTTGGGCAGTTATCGAGAGTTTGGAAGGAATTGGGGGCCAGTCAGAGAGTTTCTTTGGCCATGGCGGGTGTGGCGATTATAGCTCTAACGGTAGGACTGCTCGTTTGGGCCAATCGGCCCCGCATGCAACTTCTTTACGGGGGTCTTGACAGCAAGGACATGGGTGAGATTTCCAAAGCTGTGGATGCGATGGGGATTACGTACGAGATCCGCAATGGAGGTTCAGCGATTTACGTGCAGTCGGGAGAAGTTTATTCCGCTCGCATGCAACTTGCCGCCGACGGTCTACCCTCCGGTGGTGGAGTCGGGTATGAGATTTTTGACTCCGGAAGTTTCGGTATTAGCAGTTTCGTTCAGCACACGAATTTTGTTCGCGCGATTCAGGGCGAGTTGTCCCGAACGATCAATCAAATCAATGGCATTCGTTCGTCCAAGGTCTTGATTGTAATTCCGGAAAACGAGTTGGTGATCGACGGTGCTGAGAAAAAACCAACTGCCTCGGTGTTTGTGGATACAGGAGGAAGAACGCTCGCAGTTGGTGCTGTGGATTCGATTCGCTCGCTGGTGAGTAACGCTGTCGAAAGCATGAATGCGAATGATGTAGCGGTCGTTGATAATCGGGGAAATGTGCTCTCAGAGGCTTTAAGCGATGAAGGGACGTTGGGAGGAACTTCCAGTCAGATCAAATATCGTAAATCGCTTGAGGACTACTACACGAACAAGGTTGAAAGCATGCTTGAGAAGGTCGTGGGGCCTCAAAACGTAGTGGTGCGTGTTTCGGTCGGCCTTGATATGGACATGCAGACTTTGGTTGAGGAACAGTTTGATCCGGACGTGCAAATTGTCCGCTCTGAAACGACTGACGAGAATCAAATCATTAGCAATGAGACCTCCCGCGCATCGGCAGTTGGCGAGGACGCAAATACCGGTGGTGGGAACAATAACGTGCCGGACGATCAGTTGTTGAGCAGCACAAATGAAACCAAGACCACCAAAGATACTCAGTATGAGATTGCGAAGACGGTCATCGAGACCGTTAAGAACCCGGGAAGTATCAGCAGCCTCACTGCGGCAGTTTTTTTAGCCACTCCGTTTATCGACGATGGACAGGGCGTATTGCAGCCGCAGCCACGTTCTGAGGAGCAACTGGATCGAATTCGACTGATGGTGGTGAATGCTCTTGGTGTAGAATATGCCACTCCAGAAGAGCTTGAGCAAAAGGTCACCATCGAGGAGATGGAATTTCAAACGACTGATCTGACGGAGGTCGCGGGTGGTTTTGACATGGTCACTCAGTTGCCGATGGTAATGGATTTGCTAAAAAATGGCGTCGCAATCGGTGTTTCTATCTTCATGTTGTTGTTTTTCTTCCGATTAGTGAAGAATGCGTCAACGAACGGATCAGACCAAATGGAGATTCTGCCGCCTGAACAGGAAATCGGAGGTGGTCCTGCAGGGGTTAAAGACGCGACTCCGACGGTTTCACCGGAATTGTTAAACGAGTTGATCAAACAAAACCCAGACAAAGTCAGCTCGGCGCTTAAAAATTGGGCCTTCCCTGATCAGTAATCTGAATACCGCGAATTTTTAAAAATGGATGCTCTCCCTAACATCGAATACGACAAATTGGGCAAGATGCAGAAACTTGCGTTGTTTCTGATTGTTGTTGGTCCGGAGGTTGCTTCGGAAATCCTGAGGCACTTCGGTGATCCGGATGTTGAGTTGCTCGTAAAGGAGATGTCCAACTTCGAGATCGTCGATTACGAAGTGAAGAAGAAAGTTGTTGAAGACTTTTACGGAATCGTGAGCCAGAGCTCGATCGCCACACTTGGTGGCGCTCCCTACGCTCAGAGGACTCTCGAGATGGCGAAGGGTGATTTTAAAGCGTCCAGTATCCTCGGTCGTGTAGCTCCGGTGGGTAGTTCGGTTCAGATCATTGAGGAAATCGGTCAACTTGAGCCTAGGCAGATCTACAATCTTTTGCGCAATGAGCAACCGCAGACGATCGCATTCATCATCTCCTACCTGCACATTTCAAAAGCGTCGTCGTTGATTAAAATGCTCAGCCCCGAGATGCGTGAAGAAGTGGTGGAGCGAATCGGTGCGATGGAATCCACTGCGCTTGAACTGGTGAACAAGGTGGTTCGTGTGCTTGCGCGAAATCTCGAATATGACGAGCAGCAGACTTTCAACCAAAGTGGTGGCGTTCGAAGGGTAGCGGATTTATTGAACTCTTTGGACAAGGAGACCAGCAAGGCAGTTCTCAGTCGATTGGAGGAGAAAAACCCCAACATCGGGAACGCGGTTCGCAAGAAGATGTTCAGTTTCGAAGATTTGCTTCGTCTTCAAAATGCAGATTTACAGCGAGTGGCTCGCGAGATCGATATGGGCGATTTGACAGTCGCACTAAAATCCGCAAACCCGGCTCTGCGAGATGCGATGATGGGTGCGGTTTCCAAACGTGCGGCGGAGACTTTGGTGGAAGAAATGGAGCTCCTCGGCCCCGTGCGTTTGAAGGAAGTGGAAGCGGCTCAGGACAAGATCATCCAAATCGTGCGAAAGCTCGAAGAGGATGGCGAGGTATCAATCGACCAAGACGGATCAGATCGTGTTGTGGTATAAAAACATCACTTTCTCTCATTCTCTGCGGGGAGTTGAATTGGCCTATTCCGGCTCTCCAAGAGTGGATGCTTCGAAGGTGGAGGAGCTTACCAACGAGTCCTACATTCGTGGCCGACAATCCGCGACTGATGAGCTTAATCAGCAGATTCTCAGCAACCGAACGGAAGTGCAGCAATTGATCGGCGAGACCCTAGTGGAAATGGACCAACGGGTGGAGCAGTGCATGAAGGAGGTTTTCGATGAGATTCCTGCTTTGGTTACGAACATCGCACGCCGGGTGTTGGCGGACATCGAGATCGACGGAGAGGCCGTCAAGGCCATCGTGGATGACCTCATCAGCGATCTTCCAACGAACAAAGAATCGATCGAGATTTTCCTAAACCCGAAAGATCTCAGTCTTTTGAAAACCTACGTCGAAAACATGCGAAAGGCCTACCCGCATTGTGAATTTTTAGAAGACGTTTCACTCAACGTTGGAGACTGCAGGGTAGAGAGCAATTTTGGGTCTATTGACGGGACCATGGAAACCAAACTCAAGCACATCGAGGAACAACTGAAATCTTAATCGCATCCCATGGATTGGTCGGTCAGAGAAAATTTTAGCAAAATGAACCGCAACATCAGTCGCTTTCAGGCGATTGAGAAAGTCGGCAGAGTGACCAATGTCACAGGACTGGTGATCGAAAGTGAGGGTCCTGATGTGCCACTTGGGCAAGTTTGTGAGATTGCCTCTGATCGCCACGAAGAGGCGTTCATGGCAGAGGTTGTTGGGTTTCGTGGAAACAGTGTGCTGCTCATGCCTTTGGATGAAGTTTCGGGTATTCACCCAGGCTGCCAGGTGGTCGCATCGCCGAAAGGGTATCGGATTCCTGTTGGCGAAAGCCTTTTGGGGCGGGTGGTAGACGGACTTGGCAACCCTCTCGACGAAAAAGGACTACTGAAGGCCAACTACGTCGATTTCAAAGGCTCGGGGAACATCAATCCTCTCAAGCGACAGCGGATCATGAGTCATTTTGAGACCGGTATCAAAGCAGTGGACTCGTTTATCCCGGTTGGCATCGGTCAGCGCCTTGGCATATTTGCGGGAAGCGGTGTGGGGAAGTCGACGCTGCTTGGTATGCTGGCAAGAGGAGGCAGTTCAGACCTCAACGTGATCGCCCTGGTGGGGGAGCGGGGTCGTGAGCTCAGAGAGTTTATCGAAAAAGACCTCGGTGAGGAAGGAATGAGAAAGAGTGTCGTGATCATCTCTACCTCCGATCAGTCAGCCACAATGAGAATCAGGGCGGCAAGACTTGCCATCCGAGTGGCAGAAACGTTCCGTGACAGCGGCAAGAATGTTCTATTTCTCATGGACTCGGTGACTCGTCTGGCGATGGCTCAGCGGGAAATTGGTCTTGCTGTGGGCGAACCTCCGGCAACGAGAGGGTATACGCCGTCGGTATTTTCGTTGCTTCCGCGTCTGCTTGAGCGCAGCGGAATGGGAGAGACGGGATCGATTACGGCCTTTTACACTGTTCTGGTCGAGGGTGATGACATGAATGAGCCCGTTTCGGATGCGGTTCGGGGTATTCTTGATGGTCACATGGTCCTGGATCGCAACTTAGCGACTGCCAATCATTACCCTGCGATCGAGGTTCTGGAGAGTGTGAGCCGATTGATTCGCGATATTTGCACCGAGGAGGAAGTTTCCATGATCGGTGAGGCACGAGACTTGCTTTCCATTTATCGCAAGAATGAAGACTTGATTAATATTGGGGCGTACACTCCCAAGAGTAATCCCAAAATTGACCGAGCCATCGCGAAATATCCTGCATTGATGACATTACTGAGACAGAGACCCGGCGAACGAGTTGGAAGGGAGGAAACCTTCCGGCAGCTTCGTGCAATCCTTAGTTAGAGATGAAACGGTTTCACTTCAGACTCAACAGCGTGTTGCTACTTCGTAAAAGGGCATTAAATGCCGCTCAGGAAGAGTATTCGAAGGCCATCGCGCAACGGAGGAAAATCGATGAAGTGATCGAAGAGGGTAAAGAGCAGATTGCTGCGATGAATGACGCGATCAAGGCGAGCTGGGGAGGGCGACCCGTGGTGGCGGGACAGCAGGAGTCACTGATGCTCGGCCTCAAACTTGCGAAAACCAAACTCGACGAGTGGAAACTTTCTCGTGTGCAAGCGCTTCAGGAGGAGATGAAAAAGAGAGAGCTCTACATTGAAGCAAACAAGAATTTTGAATTGTTGGAAAAATTAAAGGAACGTCAGAAAAACGAGCATCTGTACGCTGAAATGCAAAAGGAACAAATCTTGGCTGATGATTTGTTCAATGCTCGCAGAGCTTCGATGCAAATCACTGAAATGGCATGAAAATTCTAGAATCACAGTGGGTTTTGATGGGGTTGGCACTGGTGGCTCACCTGATTGGTTATTTGGGAGCCCTGATGACTCATAATTTTGATATTCCTGAGGTGAAACTTCCCGAACCTGAATCAGAAGAAGGTTTGAATATTGAGGAGATCCTTGAGTCGCGGTCGGAGGACTATAATTGGTATTTTAAGACTGAGGAAATCGATAAATTTGTGAAGGAACTGAGGGAACGGGAGTTTTCGTTAGACCAGAGAGAAGAGTCTCTGAACAATCTTGAGGCGCATCTGCAAATCGAACGTGAAGAGCTTGAAGAGCTGAAGGATGAGATCGATCGTCGTCATAAGACCCTGAGTGATGAGATCCTCATTGTTCGCAAAAATGAGATTAAGAATTTGAAGAACCTGGCTACCAGCTACTCCAACATCTCCCCCACGGCGACGGTAGCGATTTTCGATAAGATGGATCAGAAGCTTGTGCTCAAAATCATGGCACTCATGAAGCCTGATATCATCGCAGCAATTTTTGAGGAACTCGCCAAAGAAGGCGTGAATGATCCCACTAAAGTCAGAAAGGCAGCGGAATGGTCAGAAGAACTAAGGTTACATTATCAAGAGAAAGACGAATAACCGATGGATTCAGCAACAATGATCAATCTTCGTTCCGTTGTCGCAACGAAGAGTAGAGATCTTGAAGTCAGTCCTGCTTTGGTGCGCGAGTCGTTGCCACTGGGAGTAGAGGAACGTAATCGTTTTGAGCAGTTTTTAAACGAAGAAAGACCTCCTGTCCGAGAACAGAAGGCTCAATCTAACGACGAAAAACCTCGTTCGACAATCGAGAGAGAAGACGTTCGCAAGGCTTCGGACAACGAGAAAACCAAGGAAGATGTTTCAGGCAACGATGTGAGTGCCAAGAAAGCGGACTCCGGCACTCGGGCTGAAAAAGAAAGCCAGACATCGAATGGAGGTGAGGGCAAAGAGGAGAAACCAAAAGGGCAGCGTTCGGTAGCTCATGAGGCGGTGGCCGATAAGAAGTCAGGTGAGGGATTCCCCGCCAATCATGTTGGCAAGAAGGTATCCGCGAAGGCAAAGGTAACGAAAAAGCCGACTACTGTGGTTCAAGAAGAGCCCAAGCTTACAACCGCGAAATCAATGCAGTGGAAACCGGTGGAGAAGGAACCCGCGGTGAAAGAGAAGTCTGAAAAGGCGGTAGCTAAGGATCAGGTTACTGACAAAAAGGTGGTAGACCAAAAATCAGTCAAAGACACGGTGGTCAAATCCTTCACGAAGGGAGAAACCGTTAAAACGATCACGAAGGATGCTGCTGTTAAGACAGCGGCGAACGAAAACGCGGTGAAAACAATCGCGAAGGATGAAGCCGTCAAAACAGTGGTGAAGGGCCAAACTGTGAAAACAGTGGCTCAGGAAGATTCCCAACTCAAAGGTCAGGAAAAGACCATTACGAGTGTCGCGAAAGAAACTCCTAACCTTAAAACAGAAGGAACAACTGCAACTCCCAAAACGAAAGAAATAGCAGGAGAAACCAAAACTTTAGATATTGGTAAAGAACCGAAACCGACAGCAAAGTCCGTCGAAGCAGCAACTACCCAAATTGGCACCGAGAAGAAGAGTTTGCCGAAGACTCCAATTAGCGTTCAAAAATCAGAACTGATCGCGAGCAAGACTGAGACAAACGTTGCTCAGTTGCCGAATAAGGGTGCGGCAAAAACAGCTCGTCCGGCAATAGCTGCCCAGGAGCTTGCGACTCAGGGAGCCGAGTCTTCTCAGGAAAATATTAAAAGTTTGCTAAATTCCGCTCTGACGGCTGCAGATCAAAGGCTTGCAGCGAGTGATAAGGAAATTGGCA
>JAKSBQ010000050.1 GCA_022361075.1 Opitutales bacterium
AACGTGGTCAGTACTGCTTTGACCGAATATCTATGACGAATTTGAGAAATCTTTCACACTAACGTCTAGTTGAGGTAAGCCGCGAACGAAGTGAGCAGGATTCACTCAACCGCCTTGTTCTGATCTATTTTTTTAATCTTTTAATAGATCTTCTTTGATAGAGGAGAGAGGAACTGGAGTATACTCTGAGGACTCAGCTTTCGCTTCTCTAAGAGCTTTCAAGTCTTCGTAGTCCTCAAGAGAGTCTTGCATAGCAACGAATTCTTCGTAGGGGATTACTACAAATTCTTTCTTTCCTTCTTTCTCAATAATCTGCGGGTGGATGCTCATCGGTATGCCTCCTTGCGATGTAATATACGGTAAATTATAATTTTTTCTTCTTCAATTTCGAATAATACCCTCCAATTGCCGCATCTCAAACGATATTCAGGTGTATGATTGGTCAATCTTTTAACATCACCTTTCAAATCATCCTCCAACTCTTCAATTCTTTCGATGATGCGCTTTCGATCCTGAATTGGAATCGATTTCAGATCTTTGATCGCTTTTTTTTGGAGTGTTGCGGTATATTTCATCTATTCTTCTTCAAATATTTTGCTAAAGAATTCGAATTCTTCCTTTAAGCGACGAACTCTCCGTCTAAATCTTTCTTTTTCTTTCTCATCAATTTCAAAATCGGCCAACTGTTCTGCAACTCGGTGAACGAAATAATTTCGTTCTTCATTTGCAACATTGAGGTGATACTCAAGTATCGCATTCAAAAATTCTTTTTCCTTTAATTTTTCAATTAGGCGTCTGAGAACAACTCTCTTGCTTGTGTCATCAAGATGCTCGTTTTGATGAAGATATCTTTTAAAAACAAATTCGAACCTCCCTGCCGTTAAAATAAGTTTTCCTATTTCCGAAGTGAAGTATTCGTCATCTAGCAACTGTTGATAGGTGTCATTCATTTATTTATTTTCAGAACGTCGAGGTGGTGAACGGAGCGAAACGGAGTTTAACCCACCGACTTATCATGAGGACTTGAAGTCTTTGTAGAGGTTAGTGGCTAAAAAGTATAATGCGACAGTCGTTTGAATCACAAGAAAGATTATTCCTACCGCAAACGGCAAAATCATCTCAGTAATATTTCCTTCATTTTTTATAAACCATCGATATCCGAGGATGCTGAATGTAATCAAAGAAATGGCCAACTGAAGAAGGCTTATATTTTTAAATACTTTTCTTTCTTTTTCCCATTCCATAAGGGAACAAAGTGGCCAATACAAAACCGCAATATTATAGATGAAGTAGTGTGCCAGAAATGGTATCAAAACTCCGATGAAATGGTTCATTGTCTTATTTCTACAACGTCAAAGGATGGAACGAGACGTTAGCCGGATTTCGATTTCTGCCTTGTTGTAGCTAGTATATTTACGATGGAGGAAGACTAAAACGGCAGTCCATTATTTATTTGAACTCCTTGGGTTGCTCTAGCATCGCCTAAGGTTCGATAAATCATGCCTCTCGCTATTACGGCGCTATCGATTGGTTCGCTTGAAGTCCAAATGATCTTACCATACCCCCAGTAATTTAGATCTCCCGACATACCAAAGGGATTGACTTTTAATTCGACGCTTTTGCCTGCTGCAACTTTAACCACTAATGAGGCATCAGATTGTTCAGAATAGTTAGTGAAATACCCACTAGCTCTCAACAAACCAGTATTTTCATTATTATCGCTATCTTTTAAAATGCTTCCATCTGAATCAAATAAGAATAGCTCGATATCTATTTCTGATTCGCTAATGTTTGATAGAAAAATGCTGTAGGTAGCTACGTTTACTAAAGCATGGCTATTAATTACATATGCTTGCCATGGTGGAACCAATGAATTCCCAACATAACCGAATAGTGATGAGGAAGAAAGTGATAGGAGAATGGAGATGATTAGAGTTTTTTTGATATTCTTCATATTGTTGATTTTGGATTAAAAATTTTCTTTTTTACAACAGTAGTTATAACCCACTTTTTAGAGGGTATATTGGAGAATTTGAAAGGTGTTTAGAGGCATTAAGTTGGATTTTAAGGAAGTATTATTTTAATGCAAAGAAAAATTGTAAGGTATTAATTATCAATAGGGTAAGTGGATTGTGGTCTTGCTGTCAGCAGAGCCTTGATTTGATGAAATATAAGAATAATGAAGCTGCAAAACCCGTTTGTTCATAAATAAATGAACCTTCTATTTATCTGAATAAATAGGCAGACAGATGGTCGCGCGGCAGCCGCCGGAATCGCGGTTTTGGATGTCGATGGAGCCGCCGTTGACTTCGGCGATTTGACGACAGAGTACGAGGCCGATTCCGCTGCCGCCGGGTTTGGTGGAGAAGAAGGGGACAAAGAGGTTTTCCAGTTTTTCAATGCCGGGGCCGTTGTCGTCGACGGTGATGACTGCATCCGTCGATTCGCGGCGCCACGTCATCATAATTTCGCCGTTTTGTGGATCTACAGATTCCTCGGCATTTTTGATTAAGTTGATGAAAAGTTGGGTGATCTGATCGGTGTCGACGTGAAGTTCGCAATCGGGGCCTTCGATGACTTTGAAGTGGTTAGTCTCCATCAGTTGTCGCAGCTTTCGTGCGATTTCAGTGAGCGAAGATATCTGACGGTTCGGTTCGGGGAGTTTCGCGAGTTTGGAATAGTCCTCCACGAAGCGATTCATGCCCAGAGCGCGTTCCCGAATGACGTCGAGTGCTTCCATTGTGGATTCGTTTTGCTGCTCAGGCAGATCGAGCTTCTGGAAACGGGATTTCAGAGAGGAAGTGAGTGAGATGATGGGGGTAAGGGAGTTGTTGAGCTCATGCCCGAGGACTCGGATGAGGCGCTTCCACGCAAAACGTTCTTCTTCACGAAGAGGAGCGTTTACGTCGGTCAGAAGAAAGAGCCTATGAGGTTTTCCATCTTCTCTGAAAACGGAACTGTGGATTAGAAATCGTGAAGTGCGTTGCTCGAAAGTGAGCCACAAAGTGCGGCCGCTTTTGCATTCCCAGAGGGATTCCAGTGAAAGGTTGCTGATGTGTTTTTCATTAAGTTCGGAAGAATGCTTGCCGAAATATTTGGAAAGGTGCGAGTTGATCATGGTGAGCTTTTTCTGCTCATCAAATGCGACGACGCCGATCTCAAGTTGGTCGATGAGGTACTGAAATCTCCTCACGGACTCGATGGTCGCGATGCGGTTGTTCTGAAGGACGTCGGCGAGCGTGTTGAGCTCCTCGTGAAGGTATCCGATGGCGTGCCATTTGGGATACTGAATGAGCCTCTGGCTGTAGTCGCCCTGGTGCAGGGAGCGAACGAGGTTGGTAAGCGTGTAAAAGGGCTCGTGGCAGGCGCGCCACATCTGGAAAAGAATGCCTGCGCTCCAGAGGAGGTAGGCAAACCAGAAAACGGCCATGAGTTCGTCGCTGGGCCGCCTGGTCGTGTAAAGATACCAAATGATGAGCAGCGCCGGGACCGCTAGCAAAATCCCGAGAATGAATAGCTGGAGCTGCAGCGGGATGAAGCGAAAGAAGCTGCTGTTTTTTTTCATATTCCGTAGTCCTGTAAACGGCGGTAGAAGGTGGCTCTGCTGAGACCGAGTTGTTTGGCGGCTGCGGTGACGTTGCCTCCGTTGCGTTTGAGGGCTTTTTGGATCAGAAGTTTCTCGATGTCCTCCATGCTCATGGATTCGATGTCTGCCGGGCTGGAAGTCGTCGCTTCCAGCATGAGTTGCTGCGCGTGGATCTCGTCGGTGTGGCACATGAGGACTGCGCGTTCGATGGCGTGATTCATCTCTCTCACATTCCCTGGCCAGTGGTAGTCGAGCAGCACTTTTTCCGCCTGTGAACTGAATTTGCGGATCGATTTGCGATACTTGCGATTCAGACGGGAGAGGAAATGGTGGGCGAGGGGAAGGACATCCTCCCGACGGTCCCGCATCGGTGGCATGTCGATGATGACCGTGTTGAGCCGGTAGTAGAGATCCTCTCGGAAGGACTTATCCGCGACTTTCTCTTTGAGTGGAGCGTTGGTGGCCGAGATCACACGAGCGTCCGTTTTGATCGTGCGGGAGGAACCGACACGTTCGAATTCGCCCGTTTCAAGCAACCGGAGCAGACGGTTTTGTTGGTTTAAAGTGATGTTTCCAATCTCATCCAGGAAAATGGTGCCGCCGCGTGCGATCTCGAATCTGCCAGCTCGGTCTGCCTTGGCGTCGGTGAATGCTCCTTTTACATGGCCAAAGATCTCACTTTCAAAAAGCCCCTCTGCGAGACCGCCCATGTTGACACTGATGAATGGACCTTCCGCTCGATGGGAAATTCCGTGAATCAACTGCGCGATCACGCTTTTGCCAGTACCGTTTTCTCCGAGAATCATCACATTTGCTTCGGATGGACCGATGCTGTTGACGATTTGCATGACGCTTTGCATCGCGGGTGAGTGGGCAATGAAGTCGTCAGGAATATTTTCTTGTCGGTGGAGCTCGGCTTCCGCCTGAAGAAGGCGCCCTTTGCGGAGGGAACGGGTGTTCAGCGCCATTTTGGAGACTTTTTGAACGACCCTGTCGTTTTCCCAAGGCTTGGGAATGAAATCACTGGCGCCGCGCTTGAGAGCTTCGACTGCGATGTCGATAGTCGCCCACGCCGTCATGACGAGTATGGGTAAATCCGGGTCAATCTCGTGGACTTTGGAAATCAGCTCAAGTCCTTCAGCGCCGCTGGTGGTGTCGCGCGTGTAGTTCATGTCTACCAACGCGACATCAAACTCCTGCTTTTCGACCTTACGAATCACCTCTGCGACCGATTTTGCGACGCTTACGGACCAACCCTCATCTTCAAAAAGCATTTTACCAGAAGTGATGATGCCCGCATCGTCATCTGCGAGTAACAAAGATATCTGAGGGGCTGGGGTGGTGGTCATACGCAGAATACAGAATTTAGAATCTCAAGAATGCCAAATTAAATGGAATTGATGTGAGCAGGATACTCAAAGCACTTTATAGAGACAATTCCCAAAATACCTTCAAAATTCTGAGGAAAATTATTTGACATAGAAGTGTCATTAAAGTGTTTTAGTATAAATGACATTTAATTGTCATTAAGGGTTTTCAACTGACTACAAATGCAAAGAAAGAATATCGGAAAATGGGTTTTAACAGGTTTTGTGGCGATTGCCTCTCACTTGTCGGCTCAGGAGAATGAAAAGATCGTAGATCTCGAGAGTTACACGGTTGTAGCAAGCCGCCTTGAACTACCATTGGGGAAGGTGGGAGCATCAGTTACCGTTTTTGATGCTGAGGAGATCGAGCTTCACCAAGCTCAACTTGCGAGTGAAACTCTTCGCCACGTGACGGGTGTTTACATCCGTAACACTGGTGGTGCGGGAAACTCACCGGGAATCTCCATGAGAGGATTGCCGATCGCGCCTCTCGTGTTGTTAGACGGAATCGAAATCAACAATCCAGCGAGCGGATTTGTTTATAATTTTGGGAACATGCCTGCTTCGTTGCTTGAGAGAGTGGAGGTTTTGCATGGTGCGCAGAGTGCGCTTTACGGTGCGAACGGATTGACAGGTGTGATCAGCCTGGAAAGCAAGCGAGCAGTAGAGGGTGAGACGATCACTCAAGCGGGTCTGAGTTATGGTTCACATAAGACCTATTCCGCGTATTTGGGAACATCTGCTGATCTTGGTCAGTTCGACTATCAGTTTCAACTGAGTCATTACGAGACCGACGGATATTCTTCACAGCCTGAGGAATATGGACCTGAGTGGGCGGATGATGATGCTTACCGTAACACCGTGCTGCACGGCCGTCTGGGTGCTGAGGTAACCGAAACAATCGATCTTTCGCTCGTCCTTCACTATCGCGACTCCGAGAGTGACTATGATCCGGGCACACCGTCACCTTGGTCCACTCCGATTGCGGACAACTACACACACGACAAGCAGCTGCTCGTAAAGGGTGAAGCTAATGCGGAGCTGAATGAAGATTGGAATGCGTCAGTGGCCGTCACTTATACTAACCTGGACAGTTTCCGTAACGATGGATGGGGTGCAAGTGACAGTGAAGCAGAGATGTTAAAATTTGAACTGCTAAATGACATCGTGATCGCTGACAATTACGCGGTGTTCGTTGGAGCGGAAAGTGAAACGGCAAAGGATGTGATGGGTGACTACGAAATGGAGACGCAATCTCTATTTCTTGAGAATGTGTATGATGTAAATGATGCGCTTACTGTGACCTTGGGTGCACGCATCGATGACAACGACGCTTTTGGAAGTGAAACGACTTGGCGGACGTCTTTTTCCTATCAGGTTGCTGACTCAGGAATCCGTGTCCGCGGGATCTATGGAACGGGTTTCGACGCTCCTGAGATTTCCCAGTTGTTTGGCTCCTTTGGAAATCCTGATCTAGTGGCTGAAACAGGTGCCAGTTACGATCTTGGTGTCGAATGGACCTCCGAGAGTGGTGCGCTGACCGCTGGGGTGGCCTATTTTAACATCGATGTGAGTGACAAAGTTGAATTCCTGCGTAGCACTTTCAGCTTTGCAAACGTGGATTGGGTGAGCTCGGGTGTGGAGGTTTTCATGAACTATGACCTGGGGGCGGATACCCGAATCAAGCTTTCTCAGACCTTTGCCGACACTGAGCGTCAAAAAACCGAGGATTCGCTTATTCTCCAGTCTCCAGAGACTTCTACGAGCATCATTATCGATCAGGAGTTCTTGAATGATGACTTACTCGTGCGTGTGGCTGCGAACTACATGGACGACCGTGAAGATTGGTCGGGACCTCTCGATAGCTTCACCACTGTGGATCTTGCTGTGACTTATCGCTTGAGCGAAACCACTGACCTCTGGGTGAGAGTGGATAACCTGTTGGATGAGGAATACTCAGAGGTGTTTGGCTACAATGGAGCTCCGCAGGCGTTTTCAGCGGGTATCAATTTGGACTTTTAACTTCTGGGCGTGTCTTCAAATAAACACAAAACTGGCTGATATAAAATTCCTACTGGATCAAACCAGTAAAGTGTTTTCTTGAAGATACGCCCCCCATTTTTCGTTCGCGAGAACGAGATTGCCGTCAACGTGGATGAGTGTTGGTTTCAAAATGCAGCTGGACAAGATGTTCGTAAAACATGCGGCTGACTGGGGACAGTCCGCCCTACCTGAGAGTGGATCCACAGAAGATCGGGTAGGGCGGATCGTCCTCGATCCGACGTAGTGCGAGAGGGCAGATCATCTGCGATTTTGTTAACCAGCACTCATCCATTATTCACTTTATGTAGGTATGATTAAAAAGATTATCAGTTGGGCATCATTGTTAGCGATATTGAGTATGGGGCTAGCTCTGAGTGCGGTCGAAGTTCGGCACGCTTTGAATTTTAAGGTATTTGAAGAAGAAGGTGAGCCGACTCGGATGGAAGTTTATCAAAACTGTGATCCGAATGATCTTGTGATGAGTTACATCTTACTTCGCGAAGGTGAAACGACTGACGTGAATTCGGATGTAGATACTCAGATCGTGAGGATTCCTCTGGAGCGGGCGGTTTTGTTTTCTTCGACCCATCTGGGTAAGTTCAACGTTCTGGATCTCCATGATCGCATGGTGGGTTTCTCATCGAAGAAATTTGTAAATGACGAGAATGTCCATCGACTGATCGACGAGGGAAAAATCGCGGAAATCGGGATGGGGCCTGCAATGAACTCCGAAATGGTGGTTGCGATGAATTCCGATGGGGTTTTCCTGAGCGCGAGTGGTGAAACTGACTCTCCCTTGTTTTTCAAATTTCAGAGAATGGGGATTCCGATGATCCTTACTTCTTCCTGGATGGAGCAGAGTCCGCTGGGTCGTGCGGAATGGATCAAGTTTTTCGCGATGTTTTTCGATAAAACCGAGAAGGCAGAGGTGTTTTTTTCAGATGTCGAAGAAAAGTATCTTCAGCTGAAGTCGGAATGGTCGTCAGTTGAGGATCGACCGAAAGTCATGCTGAATGCCCCCTGGGGGGATGCCTGGTATGTCGGGCAGACAGACACCTATGCCGCGCATTTGGTTCGTGACGCAGGTGGTGACTACCTCTGGGATGATCTGGCTGGTAATCGAGCGATTCCGGTCGCGTTTGAGGTCGCTTATGAGCGCGTTTTGAAAGCGGACTACTGGCTCAACACGGGACAGTCGAGCAGCATTGAGGAGTTGTGCTCTCAGGATGCGCGATTTGCTGCTTTGGACGTCGTGAAGAATGGAAAGGTTTTTAACAACAACAAGAGAATTCACGCACGCGGTGGCCGTGATTTTTTTGAATCCGGATCGGTCCGGCCCGATGTGGTGCTCCATGATTTGATCCAAATTCTTCATCCAGAGCAATTTCCGGAACTGGAACTTTACTATTATCGAAATTTGGAATAATCGTTTTTTGTGGAACGGTTTTCGTCAGCTCATCACCGAAGACATTTTTATTTTTGGATAACCGGAGTGTTGCTTCTTGTGGCGCTTCTGGGAGTTAGTCTTTCGTTTGGTTCGGTAAAGATCCCAATTGGCGAAGTGAGTTCCATTCTCCTTGATCGATCCGAATACGAAAATCAGGGTCTGGCGAATATCATTTGGTCGATCCGGTTTCCCAAGGCATTGACTGCGGTTCTTGCCGGGGCTGCTTTGGCGGTAGCGGGTCTACAGATGCAGACTTTGTTTCGAAATCCCCTGGCGGACCCGTTTGTCCTGGGGGTTAATTCCGGAGCAAGCCTGGGAGTAGCCATCGTGGTACTCATCACTGGACCTGGCCTGGCTTCTTTGCTGAGTGGAATGGGAGTTGCGGGAAACTATGCCGTGGTCGTGGCGTCCTCGCTCGGTTCGGCAATGGTGTTGACTCTGATCATGGTGCTTTCCTTCCGGGTGGACCTGATGACCTTGTTGATCGTTGGGCTTATGATGGGTTATGCGACCTCTGCTCTCGTGATGGTGCTTGTGTTTTTTGCTATTCCCGAACGACTTCAGACCTTTTTCGCGTGGGGTTACGGCAATTTAAGTCACGTGACCTGGGATCAAATCAGTATCTTTGCCCCAGTGGTTGTGCTCGGGATATTGATGGCGTGGATCGCTGGCAAGGCGATGAATGCGTTTTTGCTGGGAGAGGCTTACGCGAGAAGCATGGGTGTATCGATTATCAAGTGGAGGACTTGGGTATTGATCAGCACCTCGCTGCTGACGGGTGTGGTAGTAGGATTTTGCGGACCGGTAGGCTTCATTGGAGTAGCCGTTCCTCATCTGTGCCGATCGATGTTTCAAACCTCGGATCATCGTATTTTGTATCCCGCGGTAATCCTTTATGGTGGGCTGTTGACTCTGATGGCAGATTTTATTGCTCAACTCCCGGGTAGCCGATTGGTTTTGCCACTCAACTCCATCACCTCGCTGATTGGGGCTCCGGTGGTGATATGGATATTGCTGGGAAGAAGAAGCTTAAGAAGCGCTTTTGGTAACGGATGAGTGCGGCAAAGGAGATTTTAAGGACTGAAGATCTTTCCATCGGTTACGCAAAGACGGGTGGGGCTCCTCTTTATGAGTCACTTGATTTGTCACTGGATTCGGGTTCTCTGACCTGTTTGATGGGGACCAACGGTACTGGGAAAAGCACACTCATCAAAACCCTCACTGGATTAATCCCCGAGATGAGTGGCAAGATCGCTTACAATGGCGATGAATCCTTATTTCGAAATCCTGCGAGGAGGGCGAAGGTCTTCAGCGTGGTTCTTACGAATCAAAGCTTTTCAGGACTTTTGCGGGTGTGGGAACTGGTTGCGCTGGGACGCCATCCGTACACCAAGTGGACGGGACGTTACAGTAAGGAGGATCACGAAAAAGTGGAATGGGCGATATCTGCGGTGCGACTGGAGCTGCTAAAAGACCGCATGATCCATACGCTCAGTGATGGTGAAAAGCAGCGTGTTTCGATTGCCAGAGCATTAGCTCAGGAAACTCCGCTGATCTACATGGATGAGCCGACAGCCTTTCTGGACCTAATGCACAAAATCGAATTGATGCATATCCTTCGAAAGCTGGTGAAGGAGTGTAATTTCACCCTGTTGATCAGTACTCACGACCTGCAACTAGCGCTTCAATACTCGGACGAATTGTGGTTGATGAATCGTGTGTCTGGTGTGAAGAAGGGTTTGCCTGAAGATTTGCTTCTGGATGGTTCGATTGCTGAAGTGTTTGGGAATGAGGAGCTTGGGTTTGATTCGGAAAGCGGACATTTTAAAGGCAAAACGGAGCTAAAGCACCGGGTGAGTCTTGAAGGAGATTCGGTGGGAGTGAAGTGGACCAAACATGCTTTGGAGAAGATTGGTGTTGGTGTGGCCGAGTCGGAGGTGGAACCGTCTGTTTTAGTGTCGAAAATCGATGCCGGAAGATTCGAATGGAGTATCGGTGATCGAAAATGCGATACTTTGGAGGCTCTGAATCGCATCTTGTCGGGCATGTTTGATGAGAAATAGTCGGATGAAGTCGATTTCGATATTGGGCACTTCATCAGATGCCGGGAAAAGCTGGTTGAACACCGCCTTTTGTGCCTTGATGTGTCGAAAAGGAGTGAAGGTTGCTCCGTTCAAGGCGCAAAACATGTCGAACAATTCGTTCGTGACGCTCGAAGGTGGTGAAATCGGACGCGCGCAGGCGGTGCAGGCAGAAGCGTGCGGACTCCGTCCGATCGCCGAGATGAATCCTGTTCTCTTGAAACCTAGCGGTGACACCACCTCGCAAGTTGTTCGATTGGGGGTGCCCGGACCTCATATGAAAGCACAGAGCTTTTACGAGGGTATTCATCCGCTCTGGGAAACGGTTCAGGAGACTCTCGACTGGTGGAAGAGTCGTTGTGATTTATTGTTGCTGGAAGGAGCGGGTAGCCCTGTGGAGCTGAACCTGATGGAGCGAGATATCGTGAATCTCATGCCGATTCGATATCTAGACGGAAAATGGCTGTTGGCTTGCGATATCGAAAGAGGAGGAGTTTTTGCTCAGGCAACGGGTACGGTGAAACTCATGCCTGAGGAGGATCAGAGCAGGGGATTGGGTTTGGTTGTGAACAAATTTCGAGGGGATCCCACGTTGTTTGATGGAGCAGCTGAATATTTCAGCAAACACGTTTCGACTCCGTATTTGGGAGTGCTTCCGATGCGTTATGATCTTCAGCCGGAGACGGAGGATGGATTTACAGTCGAATCGAGAATTTCCCGAAGTCAAAGCCACAAACCACTGATCGCTTGGGTGTGCTATCCAAGGGTTTCCAACACTCAGGATATTCAGCCCTGGAGCCTGGATGAAGGCGTGCAGGCCAGATGGGTGAGGAGCATAGACGAGCTGGAGCACGCGAGTGCGATTGTTTTGCCTGGATCAAAAAACACGATTGCAGACTTACAGTGGCTCCGTGATTCAGGTATTGACAATATGGTCATCCGTAAAGCTAGGGAAGGGATTCCCGTGGTTGGGATT
>JAKSBQ010000144.1 GCA_022361075.1 Opitutales bacterium
AAAGGAGAAGACTACGAAAAACTAAAAGCGAGAGTTGTGGTTGATTACATTGCTTCCATGACCGAGACAGAAGCGACAACACTCTACAAAAGGATAATGGGAATTTAGTGACCAAGGCTCTTTTAATCTGGTGCCCCCACTGGGAATCGAACCCAGATCGACGGTTTAGGAAACCGTAGTTCTATCCATTGAACTATAGGGACTTACCGAATGACCGTGCAGGTTTTTGAGTAAATCCTGATCGCGGTCGGAATGGATTCTTATCGAACGCATGTTGTGTGAAATGTCGAGTTTAAAGGATTTGCAGTTGTGTTTGGAAGGAATCTTTCAAGGATGATCGGCATGAAAAAGGTTCCCATTTCTCCATACCAAAAAACATTAGGGATGTGTTATTTTCCGCGCATGCTGAATAAGATTCGATTGTTTGCGGCGGGCGAATTACGCGAGGATTTCCACGATTTTCTCGGAGATGGTTTGGATGGAAGGTGCTGTGGATTTTTGAAGGTTTCCTATGACGAAGTGAAAGAAAAGGCTTTAGGCGATCTATCAGATGAAGCGATTTTAAAGTGGTGTTTTGAGGCGGGTCGTGTGCTCGATGACAACGATCTCGTGATTTGGAACCACTTTTTGACTAAACTCGGTTGGAGGGATCACGCGACCGAGCGGGTGGATGCTCGAAAAGCAGAAGGAGGTCTGGAGGGACGCGATGACATCATCTCAATGGTTGAGTTTATGGAGATCGACGAGGGGAGGGAGCTTCCTCAAGCTCCGGATCAAGTTATTTCAGCACTAGTCTAGGCTTAAAGCGGTCGTCTACCAAAGCATCTTTGCTGTAGAGGCTCACGACGCTTTCACTGGATTGGGCCACGATCAGCTGGATGGTGCCGTCCGGCATAATCAGATCCGTGACATTTCCAATGCGTAGACGGATTTGTTCGTTCTCGCCGATCCCGAAAGGATTCGTTGAGGGGAAGTAGTCGCTCGTGAGCCTTAGAGTTTGCCGTAGGTTTACCCCGTTGCTTTTGGAGTTCCCGAAAGCAGTCGCCCAGTCGATGCGGGCTTCACTCCACTGCGTGGAACTCGGAGAGGAATTAAGCAGAGGATGAACCCCAAACACGTGTATGATCGGAGAATATGCGGATTCGAAATTCCACCTTTCATTGGTATGAAGAATCAAAACGGCTTCGCCTGTCACTTCTTTCGGAACTTTAAAACTTAAGTAGATTTTACGAATTTGACTCAGTTCTTCCGGAAAACGACTCTCTTGAACGGGTTGAGGGAAGTGATTGGGGAACCCTGACAGCGAGAGGGTATCGGGATCCATCGACTCGGCGGCATGGGTGCGGTAGAAGCCCCCGCGAACCACAGCGTCCTGCGTTGCGATGAGCCCGATCGGTTCCAGTCCGTGGACGTCTTCAGCGTCATGAATGATGATCTCTTCCGGGCTTTTTTCTGGCACCATGGAGTAGGGCAGGGAGCGAACGACTCTTCCATTTTCGATGATCAATGCACGTTCCGGGAATTGCAGTAGTTTGCGCGAAGTGGATTCAATGATTGCGAGCGGATTACCAAGTTTGTTGATCAGTTGCCGTTCAGTCCATCCTTCGTATGGAAAGGCGTTGAGGAGAATCGGGAGGAAGAAAAATAGTAAGACGAGCAATCGCTTCATTTCGGACCTTCAAGTTAAAGCAGCGCGGCTATAAAATCGAATACTAAATGTGTTAGTGTGAAAAAATGAAAAGAACCTTATAATTGGAATGCGTGTTATATTACCATCTGCCAACCTTTCCATCGAGGCTTGGAAAGCCTTTCCAATTACCGTTGGAATCACTTTCCATAGGACGTTGGAAGAGCTTTCCAAAAGAATGAGATAGAAAAAGAAGCCACCCAGACGCGAAAAAATAAAAAAGAAATACCACTCCTTTGATTAAAAATTGATCCTGCAACACGCTAAAAG
>JAKSBQ010000182.1 GCA_022361075.1 Opitutales bacterium
CTGACAAATCAAGGGGTGTTGAAGGCGGGCATCTCGGCCTCTACGATGGCAGGATTGAGTTGGCGAATGGAGGACCCGCAATTCTGAACGATGGAGAGCGTTTTCTTGTTATGAAAAATGTGTTTGTGAAGGGACATTCGACAGAATTTGAGGAAACCGTCGCGATTCCCTCAAGCAATACAGGTGGGTGGACCCGGGTGCTCGACTTTGGCAATGTTCCCTCCGACTTTGAAGATGACCGCGTGGAACGCAGTGTGAACTTGTTAGATGGAAAATTGCACGAGAAGGTCATTTTTGAATACGAATTTACAGAAAGCGTTCCAGACACCCTTGTCACCCGCCACGTTTGGGAGGACGAACCCGATCCGTTCGGAGAGAAGATGCTAAACGTTCTCGATTTCGGCGCTATACCGAATGACGGATTAGATGATGTGGACTCCCTCCAATCTGCTCTCGATCAAGGTACCGATGTCTTTTTGCCTGCAGGCGAATACGATATCAGTTGTCCGTTGCAGTTGGGTTCACTGAATCGGCTTTTCGGAGTTCCCGGAAGACGCACGGCTGTGAAACCAGTAGATGTGTGGAAAAGTAACGAAATGACTTGGTTAATCGAGACTGCAGATGATGCGGATGCGACCACCACGCTAAGTGACATCGCTCTCATGTCTCCAACTCATGAAGATTCTTTTTTTGGTGCTTTGCATTGGAGGGCTGGAAGACATTCGGTGGTTCGGAATGTGAGAGATGTGTTCGGAAACGGTCACCGGACTGAAGCGTTGCCGATCCAGGCTTATCGGATTTCCGGAAATGGAGGTGGTCGCTGGTATAGCTGGACGGAACATTTCAACATTCGTCCAAATCGAATTCCCCACCCAGACTTCCGTAAACTCGTTGTAGAGGGAACCCGTGAGCCAATGACCTTTTACGGATTTAATCCCGAGCATGGAGGGATTCCCGAGCGAACAGTGCATCCTACTTTTGTCGAAGTCATTGATGCGAAAAACGTCCGGTTTTTTGGAATGAAGGCAGAAGCGAATGGTCCTGTTTTGTGGATTGAACGATCCGAAAATGTCTTACTTGGGATGGCGTTCACTAACCCTATTGAAAATGATTTTCCTGCTGTGGTTATCGATTGGTGTGAGCATTTGGAGATTCATGGATGTCTTTGGCCGGGTTCGAAGAGTTCCCTGGTTGAGGAGCTGAACATGGAAACCTCGGATGTCGTGGGCCGGAATCTACTACTGGGGATCTATCGGCGAGGGCGGGGTATTGATTGGGATGCTTGGAGTGACTCGTTGTGAGAATGACGGCATGGAACCGGCGTCAGCTGCATATCGGACCTTTCTGTTCGCAAGGTCACTGATGAATCTTAATCTTTAAATTATGAAGAAGTGTTCGGTTCTGGTTTGGAATGAATTCATCCACGAAAAAAGTGATCCACGTGTGTCCGCAATCTATCCCGATGGTATTCATCAGACGCTTAAAGAAGGACTGTCTGTCGACCCTCATTTGGATGTTGAAACAGCGACTTTGGCACAACCAGAACACGGACTGACCGGGGAAAAGCTGAACTCGACAGATGTTTTGCTTTGGTGGGGACATTGTGCGCACGAGGAGGTGAAAGATGAAGTAGTCGATCGTGTACAGAAAAGAGTGCTGGAAGGGATGGGACTGATCGCCCTTCATTCTGCCCATTATTCCAAAATTTTTAGGAGACTCATGGGTACTTCGTGTTCACTCACGTGGCGCGAAGCGGGTGAGAGAGAACGGGTTTGGGTATGTAATCCTGGCCACCCGATTGCCCAGGGTCTGGACCGGTATTTTGAACTGGAGAATACAGAGATGTATGGAGAGCCGTTCGGGATTCCCACTCCAGACGAACAGGTATTCCTCTCATGGTTCGAGGGTGGCGAAGTTTTTCGTAGTGGAAACTGTTGGAAACGAGGAAACGGGAAAATTTTCTACTTCCGACCCGGACATGAGACCTATCCGATCTATAAAAACCCTACAGTGATTCAGATCATACGAAATGCGGTTCATTGGGCTTGTTCCGAGGGACGTTGGATAGACTCTTGCCCGAACGTTCCCAAAGAAGAAGCTCCGGAGTTTAAAGAATCCGCTTCTAAAAACTCCGAAACGAATCCATCCGAGTAGTAGAAAAAACGGCATCCGTTTGGAGCGCAATCAATGGATTCCTCTGTGGTGAGATTTAAGTCCTCATCGCGCCAAATATCATGGCACTTGATGGTTTTTCCTCCGGAAGCGGAATTGATATGCTTGGATTGGAGTCTGAAATCGCGTTTTTCAGGTTTGCGATTGAACACGGCGAACCAACCACGGTTCGTCTGATTTGTTTCCGGAGCATGCCAGATCTCGAAATCGTTTTCCACAAACACCAGATTGCCCATCAGTCCGTTTTGCTGGCACTGAAGCATCCACGAATTGGTGATGAGCTGGAGGGTTTCATCCGGTAATGACGGTAAATCTCCTCCCATGAATAAGGGTGACGCTGCGAGAGCTCTCATGGTAACGAAAGTCTCTTGCTGTGCCTGAGTCAGCTGACACCAACGGTTGTATCCTTCCCCTTTCAGCGCCTCCTTTTTGTCGAATGCTCCTGAAGTATTCTCGGGTTTTGGAAATACCATTTGAAGTTGGCCCAGGGGTAACATATCGAGATCGATCCAGAATCCGGGTTTTGATTTTCCAGTCCATTTTTTCCAAGCGGTGAATGCTTGGTCGATACCGACTTGATTGTCCCAGATGTCGTGTGTGACGCGAAGCATGTTTGCTTTTGTAAATGTATCGATGTGAGCGGGATCTACCTTCCCACCTGGTGACAAAGACAAAACCATCGGCCTGCCACACTTTTCGATCGCTTTAACAACAGCGTCGATTTCATCGGGAAATGGCACGATGTCGTCGACCTTGATGAAGTCGACACCCCAATCCGCGAATTGCTGGATGAAGCTGTCGTAAAACTCCTGGGCGCCAGGTTTACTCATGTCGATGCCGTAGTTATCGGAACACCA
>JAKSBQ010000346.1 GCA_022361075.1 Opitutales bacterium
ATCAATGATGTGAGTCCGATATAGATCTGATACCAAACTCCTATTGCAGATGCTTCTTCACTGAATATAGCACTTGGAATCATTAGTAATCCAAGAGTCTCAAACAAACAAATCAGAAGAACTGGAAGTTTCGGTCTAGTCCTCCAAAAACTCGCAACTTTTGTTTTCATTTTTAATTCATTAATTGGTTTTTGATAGATTCGAGCGTTCCAAATAGCTCACTTTAGGGAGATCTTGTAGCTCACAACAGTGTAAAGATCATCGAGTTGCTTCTTTGCCGTAAGGTCGATGACCAAAGGATACTGCTTTCCGATCGGGGTAGCATCATTGTAAGAAGACTTCAATGACGGATCGATTGAGAGGTCAGCTATACCCTCTCCTGATTTCTGCGTGAAATAGAACCCACACTTCAGAAACTGCTTCCAAGCTGAAATCCAAAATACTGTTTTCTTCTTACGAGTCATCTTGCAGAGCCATGCTCCACCATCTTTGTAAAACCTCCACTCAGGTGAGATTTCATAAGGAGGTTTCGACAGCGTTTCAGTAAGTGTCTCGTAGATCGAAAACCAACGTCCGAGTTCGTTCTTTAGGTTGCCGGAAGTCAGGTCGAGATCCGGGGAGGTGAGTAGCTTTTCAGGTTCCATTTTTTTGATAACAGAGGGAAAACACCCTATTTGGCATTCAAATTATTGGTATCCAGAAACAACTTCCATTGCCCGTCAGGCATCTTTTTCCAGATGTGAACCCCTTTCCCCAGAAAGGAATCCCTACTATTTTGAGGTTCTTCGAGAACCCAATTGAATATATTCAGGACAACCAACATATCATCATTGCCCCAGATTTTTGCAGACTCACGTTTAATTTTCTGAAGCGGAATCCCAGATTCTTTGATCATCTTTTCAAACTGCTTAAGTCCAAAAATGATCCCACGATTCATCGGCACATAAATTATATCGTCCGAAACAAACGTAAGGGTTTCATCATAATTTTGTTCAACCAAGGTTACGTGATAAGCATCCTCTACAGCCTCAATCTCAGGGTGATTTTCAAATGCACTGAGTTCCCCGGAAAAACCTGAATTCAGATTCAACACTACGGGATCTTCATGATGGTTAGCTAATTTGGGATCGATTCTTTTATTCCAGCTTAAGAGCCTGACTTTTAAATCTTCACCGCCTTCATAGGACCACAGAGTGAGAAACTGGCGACTTTCGACTAACCGTTCCGGATTGTTTCGAAAACTGAATTCGAAGTCGATGTTTCCGACCTCGATCACCCAGCCGCCACAGTCCCAGATGATTCGATCTCCATATTCGGCGTCAAAAAATTGCACACGACCCATTTCACGATTCAACATCGATCGGCGGACCGCATCTTTTCCGTAAATCCCCTCTATGCCCGGATGTAGCTCACTCGCCTCTTCCGAAAAATGAGCGAGGTAGGCCTCAAGATCAGCAGCATTTGAGGCTTCAAAAATCTCCTCAACCTTGGAGTCGATCTTCTCGACAACACTCAGGTCATTACTTTGCGCAAAATGCTCATTATCCCCAATGCTTCCAGCAACCAACCGCGCTGAAGACATAGGCAATAGAACAAACCCTAAAACAGTAATCACCAGCCAACCTGACCATCCCAACTGACTCGATTTTGCGCGCGGACGTTTGAGTATAGATTCGATTCTTTCCTGAAGTTTGGACTTCGTTTCTGCGACACAAAGCGCAAATGTTTGAGGAACCGGAGAGGCAATGGTCAACTCCGCGGTGTTCAATAGGGTATGACTATAATCTTTCACGTTGATATGTTGATGGGTTAAGACAGCTTCATCCGTCGCAATTTCCCTGTATTTTAAAATCTGGTAATTCGCCAACCAGATGACGGGGTTGTAAAAGTGGAGCACGTGCACCATTGCCTGCAGGTAGTTCATCCAGAGGTCTCCGCGTTTCACGTGATAAAGTTCGTGAAGCAGAATCAGCTCGAAGGAAGACTTCTCCAATCGATCCAGTAGCACGGATGGGACGAAAATAACGGGCCGGAAAAAACCTTTAACTGAGGGACTGCTCG
>JAKSBQ010000315.1 GCA_022361075.1 Opitutales bacterium
TATCCTTGGACTGGATTCTCTGCTGATCGGACTCTATTTGCCTGAGGACGGCATGCATGCACCAAACGAAAGTTTTAGCCTCGAGATGGCTGAGAAAGGGCAGCGAATGCTGGAGAAGCTGTTTCTGGGGTTGGCCGGGAAGTAGGGACAGCGAATATCGTTAATAAGTGCGAATCCGAGAAGGTAGGGCGGTGCGTCTCGCTCCGCCAAACAGTTTTAATGCGGTTGACCCGGGACTCTCAACCCTACCTAGTCTTCCAGCTTGTCTGCCACAGCTTGGAGTTCGGCTCGATTGATGGTGTAGTTGGCCGTGCAGCGAGGGCAGTTGATCGAAGCGGTGTCGTCGTTGCCAAAGATTTGAGCGGGGTTCTCCTTCATCATGGGAGCAAGCATGTCCATGAGCTTCTCGTGAGAGCAACCGCAGAGCCAGTAGTATTGGCGTTTTTCCAGAAGATTGAGAGTTTCCTTTTCCGGAGCCTCACGAATGATTTCCTGATTGAGGTGGGTAAACCAGCCTTCGTCGTAGTCCGGATGGGCACTAACTAGGGCGTAATGAGTTCCTGCCATTTTCAGAAAAAAAGCGGGACGTTGTTCGCTGACCTCGTAGAATTGATTGATCGCGGATGCGGCTTCTTTGCCATCAAACTCGATCATGCTTCGGTGGGGTTCCTTCCCCGGACGGTGAAGCTCCTGATGCATTTCCCCCATTGGTGCTTCTTTCACATTTTGATCGAAGAATCGACCCACGACAGTCCCTAGTTCGGTGTCTGCTCCAAAGAAATAACTCACCACCGGGTCGGCGTAGCGAATGGTCCAGGCTAGCAATTCGTTGCGAGGACGGGAAGCGCCGTGCAATGTGATCGCGGCGAGCAGGTCATGGAACAGGCTGTCCAGAGGCTCTGGCACGTGAATTCCATGTTCCTCGCGATGCTTTTGCAGACGCTTAAAGAGTGGAGCCATGTCCACCTCAGACAGCAGCACGTTGCGAACCCGGATAAAACGGTTATAGACGACCACTCCATCTGGAATAGACGTCAATTCCTCGGATTGATCAGCTCCCATAGACGGTTTTCGTTAAACCGGAATTTGATGTTTATTGGAGCGCTTCGTCAAGGACCATGACGTGCTGGTTGTGGTGACAGCTGGATGCGAGCGGAGGAACTGAGTGACATACTCGCCCACCTTGTCGGCGTCGTCTGAGTAAAGAATGACCACGATGTCATGATCGCCACCTAGCAGAATGTGGGTGCCTCCAAACGCAATGCCCTCTGCGAGAGGATTACCGTTGTGAAAAGATTCGGAAATTTCTCGGCAAAGACGTGCCTGGTAATCCTTCCCGAGATCATCATCGACCACCTCTTGTTCCCGGGGAAACTGAGTTTCCATGAAAATCCAGAAACGAAAGATTTTAGGTCCGTAGTTTTTTACGTGAAAAGATGGAACGATGAATCCTTCGTCCTGCAAAATTCGCCAGTGTTTCTGAACGGCGGGGTAGGTGACACCCAGTTTTTTAGCGACTTCCTCACGTGTGGTGGAAGGGTTTTCAAGAAGAATGGAAAGTATCTTTTCCGGAATGTCTGATTTTTTAGGCATATGGATCGTTTGACAATCGAATCGGTGTGTTGCTGCAAAAGTTTGATCGGGTTTTTATACAGCAATTCTCCCGCCAGAGATTCATATATGGCGTAATATCGTCAGAAAACAAGGATTATTCACCTTTTCGTCAGTTCATCTGACAAAAAAGTGCATTTTTGGGAGGTTGGAAGACTGAAAAATCTCAATCGCGGTTGTTTGACAGTCAAATCGATTCGAAGAAATTCAGGATCTCGTCGATCAACACCTGAGTCGTTTGAGGGGAGAGAATATCTCCTGCGAGGACGTGGTGTTTGGCATCACCTGAGTTTTCAATTAAGACCAGTTTTTTGTTCGTTGAGGGGAAATCCGCGAAGGCTTTTTCGATGAGCTCGGGACGAACGGTTTGGTCCTTTGTCGAATAGAAAACGAGTGTGGGGCACTTAATTGCCTGAGGTGCTCGAGGTGCAATGTAATTCACCTGCGCCATCAAAGGAAACACGGCCTTCGATGGGTAGCGCGTATTCCAATAAAATTCATGGCCCGAATTCTGCGCCTCCCAACTTCGGTGCGAACTGGTGAGCAAGGGCATCCAGGTTTGCGCCCATGGTAGAGCCAGAAGCTTAGTCCGGGCGTCCTGCGGACCCATGTTGGGACTCACCAGGATGAGGGCGTGAGGTTCAACGGCGTCCAATGACGCGAGCCACATGCTGAGTAGCCCACCGTGAGACGTGCCCACGATGATCAGCTTCTCACCAATCATTTTGCCAATCGCGACGGCTTCGAGTGCGTCTTCCATCCAATCGGTGAGTTCCACATCACCCATCGCTTCGCCTGATTTTCCACCACTTCCCGAGAAACGTTGAAAAAACACATTTGCGTCAATCTCCTTCGCAAAATCTTCGGTGACCGGGCTGATCTCCTTACGACTCGAAGAAAATCCATGAAGATAGATTACGGCATACTCGGTTTTCTTTTCATCAGGATGAGCCCATATCACTTCCTTTTGCACACCTTCTTTCAGGCCCTCGACCTGAGACTCCTGATTGGCGAGATAATCATCAACCGAAGTAGTAATTTCGGGCAACTCCGATGGAGGATTAGTAATAACCGCCCGAGGGCCGAAAATCCATAGAACCGCGAGAATCAACAGCGCGGCGCCAAGCAGAATGATAGTTGTTTTCATGATTCCGTGGGGTTGAGTCGAACGGGTGGTTTAGGCGGGAGCAGTGGCTCTTTCCCATCCGGAAAAAATTTAAGAGATTCTCCGGTTTTGATACCGAGTTGTGTCGCTCCGTTTCCACCATTCACAGCGATTTCCAGAAATCCGTTGGACCCAATGTAGGTCAGCGGTTTTCCCGGTTGGGACTCTCCGAAAGTGGTTCGTAGCGGTATGCGAATGTCCATGATCGTGAGGTAGGCGGTAGCACGGATGGAAAATAGAGAAAGCTCTGCGCCGGAGATGTTGGTAATGGCGTTACCGAAAACGTCGATGTAACGAACCGATCCGCTGATCGCCCCCTTGTGAATCTCGGGTTTCGGAATCTCGAATTGAAGAATGTCGGTCATCAGCGGCCCCAACTCCTCCACCTTCATTTTTCCAGCAGCGACCTTACCCGCAACTGGCGCAAAAATGTCGCGGCCGTGGAAGGTAGCACTGATGAAGTCGGACGGGCTGTTTTCAGGGAGGACTTCGTAGAACTTTCCGATGCTTTGAGCATCATGATGAATGCAGTCGGATATCAGACCGTTATTCGGACAAATCACCGTTTGATTTCCGATGCGGCCCATCATGGCCTTGCGATCCGTGCCGACGCCAGGATCGACCACGCAGATGAAAATCGTGGATGCCGGAAAATCATCAATACAAGACGCAAGCACGTAACTAGCGCTGCGAATATCTCCAGGCGGAATGTTGTGGGTGATCGTTTCGACCCGGGCTTCGGGACAATGCTTGTAAATCATGCCAACCATGCTGCCTGCATACCAGTCCTTAGATCCGAAATCGGTGATGAGGGCAATTAAAGGTGGCGGGGTTTTACGCATGATGTTTGAGTAGGCGGTCTTTTAAGGATTGGCATTATTAGCGGATTGCCCGAGACGAATCCAGATTTTTCCTCGTTCCTTGAGGAGTTGTACATGTTCTTCAAAATTCGAGTCCCAGGATTTCAAAAGATTCCAGAAAGAAGAACTGTGGTTGGGATGAACTCGGTGGGCCAACTCGTGAAGGATGATGTGCCGCTGCAATCCGCGAGGCATCAGTATCAGGCGCCAGTTCAGAGAGATGCTTCCCCGGGAAGAGCAGGAACCCCAGCGAGAGCTTTGGTCGCGAACGGTTACCCAGGAAATGGACACTCGTTTTTGTTCTGCAAGTGAAGTGGTGACGGAATTCAATGGATCCTTCGCGAGTTTCTTGAGTTGTTTGACAAGAATCGTATCAGTGATCTCCCGGTGGAAGGAAATGTGATGTTCAGATTTTTTCATCCATCCGTGGAAACCATCGAAGGAGATGCTCATACGCTCTCCATCCAGGTTGAGAGAAGGATGAGCTTCCAGGTATTGCCGAAGGGAGGGAATTGCTTCGATGCGCTCCTCTCTCACTTTTTCCATCCATTGTGACTGTTCGTCCAAAAATCGTTGAATGGAGCGTTTCGAAGTCCGGGGAGGGTAGGTCAATAGGAAGCCTCGATCTGACCGGAAGCTGAGTCGCATCCGTCGGTTGCGTGGACTGGGGCGCAATTCGCAGTCAATCGAGCTGTTGGGCTTAGTTTCCAGAATTCTTCGAGATTTCGTCGATGATGGACTGAGTGTGGGTGCGAGTGAGTTGCTCGGGATCGATGTCCTTGAGCCTGCAAGCTGCAGCGATCGCAAATAGCTCTTCGGCGAGTTGGCCGGGGTTGAGGGCGGCGTATTTCGAGATCTTGTCGACGGGAATTGCCTCGTGATTCTGAAGTTCAGCCTTTTGAGCTTGCTTGAAGGTTTTCTTCGCAAAAAGCAGTGCGGGGAGACGCGGAGGCATGGGTTTAAAAGGAGAGGCAGGTTCAGAGGCGGGACCGTTTTTTTTCTCACTCGCCTTAATCTGATCCCAGCGTTTGATCACGTCTTCGGAGTTTTCCGCCTGAAAGCTTTCCTTTTCGAAGACGTGAGGGTGGCGGCGAATGAGCTTCTCATTGATGTCTTTGCAGACCTCTTCCATATCAAACTTTCCCACCTCACGGGCGATCTCTGTCTGCATGACCACGTTGAGTAACACATCACCAAGTTCTTCGACCATGTGTGCTTCATCATTGCGGTCGATCGCTTCAAGCAGCTCGGAACACTCCTCAACAAGACATTCGGTGAGGGACGAGTGGGTTTGCTCTCTATCCCACGGACAACCTCCAGGGGCTCTTAGGATGGCAACAGTTTCGAGCAGGGCAGCGTAGTGGTCGGTCGGTTGACTCATGATCTTCGGGAATATGAAATTTAGAATACGGAATGGGGAATCAACTGAATCACGAATGTCCAGAATTTCCGCGAATCGATATGGTGAGAGCATGTCATTGGATTACTTTCCATCATTTGTGAAGATTCGAGTGATTGGTGGTTCGTCCATCTGTTTCCCTCCAAATAGCCGGAATATCGTATTGTAATCAATCCGTTTCACCGTTTTTTGTATTTCTTAATGAAAGATCGTCTTGAAGAGATCATGGATTGGAAGCGAAAGGAAATCGAACCGGTGGTCCGCCCGGTTTCTGACCAAGAATGGGAACGACTCGCCGCCCGGCCGTACGCGAACCCGTTTTTGTTGTCCAACGTGCTAAAGACACATGAGGAGCGACTGTCAGTGATTGCGGAAATCAAGAGGCGTTCTCCATCTGCAGGCCCGATCGCGGAAGGAATCAAAGCAGAGGATCAGGCGATTCGCTACATCAACGGTGAGGCGGAGTGTCTATCCATTTTGACTGATGAGAAGTTTTTCGGTGGAAATATTCGTGACCTTTGGGATGTGGTGGAGCTACTCGAACAACACAATCGAAAAATCCCCTGCCTGAGGAAGGATTTCATGATCCACCCGATTCAGATCGTTGAGGCAGTCGAAGCGGGTGCTTCGGTGATACTGATCATTGTGCGAGCATTGAACGACGACGAGATTCGCGTGCTTCAGGAGTGCGCCACGAAGGTTGGATTGGATTGTTTGTTTGAGGTGCACACAGAAGGAGAACTTGAGCGTGCCCTGAAATTTGACCCGAAGATCGTAGGGGTGAACAATCGTGATCTCACGCGGTTTGTGACCGATCTTGCCATGAGTGAGAAACTCATCCCCAAGATTCCTGATACCATTTTTAAAGTGAGTGAAAGTGGGATTTTTAATCTTGAGGATGCAGAACGAGCCAGAAACACAGGTGCCGACGCCGTGTTGATCGGTCAGGCTCTCATGGAGGCTGAAGACCCTGAGGAATTTATTGAGGAGATCCATCGCCTTTGAATAAGAGGGAACTCATAGAAGCTTTTGAGCAAATGGGTTTTCATGCGAGAACCCGAATGGGGCAGAACTTTCTCACAGATGGAAACCTCGCTCAGAAGTTAGTGGATCTTTCGAGAATCGAAGAGGGTCAGCCAGTCCTCGAAATTGGGCCCGGAATGGGCATGATCACCAGAAAGATCCTGGATGCGGGTGGGAAACTGACTGCCGTGGAACTCGACGCAAAGTTGGCGACTCATGTCCGACAGACTTTTGGAAAACAAGTTAAGCTCGTAGAAGGTGACGCGGTGGATTTTCCCGCGGGCGCTATTCAAGAATTTGATCAATTGGCGGTGGTGGCGAATCCTCCGTTTGCAATCACAGGGCCATGGTTGGCGAAGTTGTTGGATCTTGGGTTTCCGAAAATCATGGGACTGCTTTTGCAGAAAGAGGCAGTCGAGCGGATCAATGCGAGTTCTGGAAGCAAGAAATATGGACCCTTGTCGATGCGAATTGAGGCCGCCTACAGGCAGATCGCCCAACATCCTGTACCACCGGCCAGTTTCTTTCCGCCGCCGACAATCGACTCTCAAATGGTTGTGTTTGAGAGACTGGAAGAACCCAAGAGATTTTCTACTGAATTTCTAAAATTGGTTCAGGAACTTTTCACCCAGAGACGCAAGCAAGTCGGAGGGATGTTGAAGAAACGCCTGACCGAAGAACAGCTAAGTCAATGGGAACAGGTTTTGAAAGGGAACAAGCTTAGTTTTCAATCGCGACCCGAGCAGATCCCGACAAGTGTTTGGATCGAACTCAGCGAATCGTGAATCAGGTCTCCCCATGCACACACTCAAAACGCTCCTCCGTGATATCCGCGCCATCGGCATCCGTTCTAATGACTCATTGTTGATCCACTCGTCGATGAAGTCGATGGGCCAGGTTGATGGAGGTGCGGATACCGTGATCGACGCTTTTCAGGAGTCGTTGTCAGAAGGTTTGCTCATTTTTCCAACTCATACCTGGAACGAATGGAACAATGTGGATGGATTTTACGATCCCGTAACTGAGCCCTCTTGTGTGGGTGTGTTAACTGAAGTTTTTAGGAAAAGGGAAAATGTTTTTCGCTCATTGCATCCGACTCATTCAATTGCCGCCTGGGGTAAGGGTGCGGAAACTTATGTGCAGGGGGAAGAACAATTCGAAACGCCTGGACCCCGAAAGGGCTGTTGGGGAAGACTCTATGATGTTGAGGCGAAAATTTTGTTTCTAGGAGCGAGTTTAAAAACGAACACCTTTCTCCATAGTGTTGAGGAGTGGTATGACATTCCGGATCGGATCGCTCCAGAACCCACTGGTTACAGAATTAAACGAAACGACGGTTCTATCATCGAACGGAACTTTTTCCATCATTTCAGTAAGTATGGTGATCCATCCCAGAACTTTGACAAGATCGAGAAACTAGCGGTCGAAAAGGGGGTCGCGAACTATGGCGAGATCGGATCCGCAAGTAGCGTGCTCTGTGATGCCAGAGGATTAGCTGATCTGGTGGGGCAGTTGTTACAACGAGACCGACACCTATTTGATGACGACGCACCGATGAATGGAGAGCTCTAATTTTCCGGCGAATCTTAGTTGTTTGACGGATCAGGGCTTTGATAAAATGGAATGAGTGTACTGAGGTGACCCTTGATCGTTTGAGCGATGGTTTCGGATGGCATCTTGTTCTTGTGCAATTCGAAGATCGCAACGAGAAATGCGAGCTCGATGTCGACCGGTTTTGAGGAGGATTCCTGCATAGCGGACAATAATTCAAGTGCTTTAGATTCGGCTTTCTTGTATTGATTGAAGTCTTGCTCTGATGGTTTTTGCATGGTATGAAAATGCGATGGATGGCTCTTGTTCCAAGTCTTCAGAGACTTAAGACGCAAGCTCAAGATAATTCCTTCCGACTATTTATATCTGCAATTCAGTCTATGAAAATGCTTTGGAGCGGCATCGCTCATGGTGCCAAAATCAGGTCTTTCCAGATCGATCATATTGGTCTTTCCAATGGGCATCGTTTGAAGTATCGGACATCCGAGGTGGTAAGGCACAGTCGAGGGAAGACCAAAACGCTCCCGACCATGGCGGTTCTTTCATGTAGTGAGTCCAAATCCTTCTTCCCTCACGATGCCTCTCACTTAGTGACCAAAGAATTGATCAAACGGTTCCGTAGAGACGCCAAAGCGGAACAGTTCAAACAAGTCGACTACGAGAAGTGGTTCCGGTTTCATCTGAACGAGATCCATCTTGATATGTGTGTGACCGGGGATCAGTCCGCGAATGAAATCGGATTTGTTTCGTCCTTCACTTGCGTCATTGTCGATGAGCAGACGATTACTTTTTGCCAACTTGGAGGAACCCATCTCTACCTACTGAGAAATGGGCAAGTTGCCCATCTATCAGAGGGTGATCTCGATATTGTCAAATCATCTGAGGATCATCGAACTTGTCCAGTAATCGCGAGTGATCCTTCCAAACCGTTTAAAAACCAAATGATGGGCTTTGGTGGTCGTGGCCATATTCAACCTCTTCTCGTTCAGTTTCCGCACAAGAAAAACGATGTGTATGGATTGTTTACCGAAGGCGTCTCTTCTCACCTGGGTGGTGAAGGATTTCGCAAAAGATTTCGTCGGACGTGGACCGAATCAGGATTGGATGCCCAAGTGAAACGGCTAATGAAAAAGATGGCTGGAATCGGTTTGGATCGAAGTCTTGCGAGCCTTGTTATCAAAATCATGTAGGGCTCTTCCCTGATTATTTTTCGATTCCGTGAGCGGTTCGCACTGTTTTTGAGGAACGAGTTTCCCGACGGATGCTTTTGTTGAAGTCGATTCCTTCTCTGGTTACATAACCTCGAGGGTGGTCCAGATGGAGGCACACCGCTGAGTAGCGAATTTGCTTCCCATTTATCCCAGAATTGTGGAGCCGTTCACCAAACTCACGATCCTCGCCTCCGTAGACCATGCGCTCGTCGAACCCGTTGATCGCGAGGATGTCTTTTTTCCAAGCGGAGGCATTGTGCCCGTTCCACGTTGGAGAGGTGGTGGTGAGCGCGTTGAGAATAACCGCCTTTACACCAGTCGCATTGTGTTTTGCGAAAAACTTTCTTTTCAGTCCAAGAGATTCCAATCTCAGGGGATCGAATGCTTCACCCGATTGAATCATCTCTTTTGTGATGGCCTGACTCGTTTCCATGCTCATCTTGCAATACCCTCCTGAGAGGAATCGACCTGGTTTGCGGTGAAGCAAGTGTTTTTCTAAAAAATCTGAGCGAGGAATGCAATCGCCGTCGGAGAAGACAAGGTAGTCCGTCTCAGCCATCTGAATAGCCTTGTTCATGATCTCACATTTTCGAAAACCATCGTCCTCGTGCCACGCATGTTTCAGAGAAAGACCCTGGTTTTGCTGGAAGCTTTCGATCAGGGCTTTGGTTTCGGGTCCAGACCCATCGTCAGCTACGATGACCTCAAAATCTTCAATCGATTGTTTGACGTAACCCCAAAGGACTTTTTCAAGCCATTTCGGAGAGTTGTAAGTGCTGATGACGACGGAGATCTGCATACGGTTTAGAGGAGAATACTCTAGGACCGATCAAGCTTGTGGTTCAAGCTGTCCTTCACACTTCTTCCAGATGAACAGAGCCTCAACAATCATCCAGGCCTCGAGGACGATCGCGGCAGTTGCGACGGCTACCAAGGGCCATTGCCCAGCAGAGAACCAGCCTCCTGGTTGGAGTAATTGAATAAGCATCGCCGAGCCGGGAAGTATGAGCATGAAAAGGGTCGGGAATATCACAAAGAAGAGCGGTAATTTTCTGCGTCTTAACCAAACTAGGATGACAATAAATGCCAAACCACCGAGAAGTTGATTAGTTGCCCCGAAAACCGGCCAAAGAATCAGTCCGCCTGTTCCCGCGGTTCCCCAACTCCATTCCTTCCCTGGTAGAGGAAGAGCTGCCATCAGTGCGGCCAAAGCGATCGCGAATAAGGTGGCGGCGTGTTTGTTGGTGAGCGGCTTGATTTTAAGGGCTCCAGCTAGCTCTTGAGTCACGTATCGTTGCAAACGACAAGCGCTGTCGAGTGTAGTTGCTGCAAATGAAGCGACGAACACTCCCATGAGCGCGACAGCGAATGATGCCGGAACTCCAACTGCTTTTAACAAATTTGCGGATCCATCCACAAAAGCACCCACTTTGGCTGCTAAACCTTGTGCAGAATGCCAGGTCTCGTAACGGGAAAAGTAAGCATCCTCTCCGGTCACGATCGGTGAGTTTAAGTCTCCCACAACAGTATGGACACCAAGCCCGATGCCTGCGGCACAAGCGAGCAGTACCAGGGTCGCCAGAAACCCTTCAGTCAACATCGCCCCAAAGCCAATGGCCTGAGCATCGGTCTCTGTCTTGAGTTGTTTGGAAGAAGTGCCTGAAGATACCAAACAGTGAAATCCTGAGATTGCCCCGCAAGCGATCGTCACAAAAAGAAAAGGAAAAATCCATGGAGCTCCTTCGACAGAAAGGCGGAATGCAGGAGCAATGATCTCGAGCGGAGGTCGATCACCCTGAGCCTCCACAGGGGATCCTCCGAACATGGATGCTACTATTAAGCCTCCCAAAACGAGCGCAAGAGTACTGAGTAGTTGAAGGCTGTTTATGAAGTCCCTCGGTTGTAGAAGCGTCCAAACCGGTAACACAGATGCCACATAGGAGTACGCTAGCAAAACAAGGACCCACTCAATCGTGTCCCAATCCTTTAGCGTCGCGTTAAAATCTCCAAGAAATCCCACGTCTCCAAATGCGACGCTTAGATACATGAGCGCTAACGCGATGATGCTCGGAATCAGGAGATTTACGCCTTTTCGGTGTAGAAAAACTCCGATGACGATAGCGAGAGGGATCTGCACCAGACATGGAAAAATTGCCGATGGATAACTTCTGAAAACGGCCGCAATGACGAGTCCGAATATGGCCAACACAATCGTAAGCGCCAGGAAGAGCACACTCAAAAAGAGAAAACGGACCCGAGGGGTGATGATGCGGCCAGCGACGTCTCCGATGGTTTGTCCTTTGTTTCGAAGTGAAATGACCAGAGCACCGAAGTCATGAACAGCGCCAATCAGAATCGAACCAAACAGAATCCAAAGTAACGCAGGAACCCATCCCCAAATGACTGCGAGTGCGGGCCCCACAATCGGCCCCGTTCCTGCGATCGAGGTGAAGTGGTGACCAAATACGACCTCTTTGGCGCTCGGCACATAGTCGGTGCCGTCTTCGAGTTCCTTACTCGGAACCAGTGCGTTGGGATCGAGCTTAAAGATTTTTCTGGCCAACCATTTTCCGTAGGTGTGATAGGCAACTAAAAACAGAATGAGAGAAGAGAGCGCGATGACTAGTGTTTGCATGATTTCGGGGTCCGTTTAATGTCAGCGATAGGAAAAGGACTAATGCAGTAAATTGACAAGACTTCAATTCGCCACTGGAAATCTATTCAGAAAACGAAGCCCTTAAATTCCTTTCTTCAGGCTTTCTCTCATCTCGTCGGATTCAGCGGATGCTGGAGCTTTGTCCGACTCATGCCACATTTTTAACAGTTCGGTTCGTTTGGCTTTCGGCATCCCTTTAATCACGCATTCGAAAGAGTGTTCAATCCACTCTGTCAGCAGATCATCCTCAACACTCTTATCCGTAATCACAGTGTTCCAATGCTTTTTGTTCATGTGATAGCCAGGCAACACACATGAATATTGATCCCTGAGTTCCTCGGCTTTTTGCGGATTACACTTCAGGTTGATGCGAAACGGATTATCCTCCCAACTCAACAGAGCGAACATTTTGCCGGCGGTCTTGTAGACTGCGACTCCTTCACCAAATGGAGTTTCCTCAGTTGTTTCCGGGAATGACAAAAACAATTGGCGAAGTTGATCCGGCTCCATTTCCGAAGTTCCGACTTACCCTGTTACGGGCGATTGTTATTGAACAATAACGATTTCCACTCGTCTCTCTTCAGCCATTTGAGAAGGAGAAGCCTCAACGACAGCATCTAGATCTCCGCGAGACAGAATGTCGATACGCTCTGCATCAACACCGAACTGAACAAAATAATCTTTCACGCTGTTGGCGCGTTTTTCTCCAAGCGCGAGGTTGTAGTCGGTGGTTCCCCGCCAGTCGCAGAATCCGGTTAGGAGCACTTGCAGGTCAGTTTTTTCAATAAGTGTCTGCGCTGCTTGTTCGATAACTGCGTAATCTGCCGGTCTGACAACAAAATTATCGAGATCAAAAAAGACGGTGATTTTAGGTGCATTTGGATCGCCCCACACGTTTGGGTCGACCAGGACTGTGTCGCGAGGTTCAAGACCGGCTTCTTCCAATTCCTCAAGAACAATTTCTTGCTCGCTTATGTCTAGTTCTTCAATCCAGTCAGGACGAATTTCCGAAGTGTTAACCAAAACGGTGTCTTCAGGGTTAGGTCCCGATGTGTTTTTGGACCCACACGAGCAGAGGATGGCGATTAAAACTGTTAAAGCTGCCGGCTTAATAAGCTTGAACATATCCCATTTTTAAAACCCCATAAATCGAATGGGTCAAATCATAATCGAAACCTTTCTTCTCAATTTGAAGATTTGACAGGTATTTGAAGTTTAGAAAACCCAACGATCGACCCCCAACAGCAGGACCGAAATTCCGTTAAAAAGGGCGTGAATCAGAATCGAACCCCGAATATCTCCGGTTCTCAAGTATTGGATGCCCATCAAAATCCCCAAGATGAAGATGGGAACAAAAGCCTGATAATTGAAATGCGTCGCAGCGAAAAGCGCAGAGGACCAAAGTAATGCCAGAGTGGGGTGGATTTTGTTAGCTAAGAAATTCAAAATCAACCTGCGGAAGAATAACTCCTCTAAAACGGGCGCAATGATGATAGCGGTGAAAGCAGATACCATCCACTGAGCTGGATCGTCCATTTTTAAAAACCAATTGATGGCCTCTTGCTCAGTGAGAGGCACATCCAAAAACTTGAGAACAAAAGTGTAGATCGCAGTCGCGACCCAAATGACGGGTAGATATCTGATTAGCAGCGAAAGAGAGAATTTGAGAACCTGTGGCAGCGTGGGGCGCTCATTCGCGGGTGGGAGCCATCTCATTTTATAGGTGAAGTAAGCTCCAATGATTACTATGCCCAGTGCGAATTGAGCGCTGAGACCATACCATATGACGTTCCAGGAAACAGTCTCTTCAGTTACTTGTTGAGGAAACCATCTCTGGGCGAGAATGGATGATGCAATGATTGCACAAAAAGCTGCCCAGACGAGTAGCCAAAAATCGAGCCAGGAGTTTCTCCATGGGATCGGTGGGTGGCTCAGTTTGTCTTCATTTGAAAGCTTCCCCGATAATTTCAAAACCCAAAGACAGATCGAAGCACCAAGTACCGCTGTGAAAATGGTTCCGGCAACAACCAGAGTTTCGGGATTTTTGAAGTCGTTCATGAATGTGGAGTCAGCCAGGCGCTCCAATCGATGTCTTCATCGTCTAGTATTCGCTCTTGGACCTTAGGATCAATTGAACAGGATTGAGATTTCTTAAAGATCAAATGACGGTTTTTAGCGATGAAATTGTAGATTCCGTCAGAAATAAACTTTGGTAACACCTGGAATATCCTTAGCCAGCACCAAGGTCGTTTGGCTTGTTTCAAAAAAGAGAAAACCGCGCCGCTTTTTTCGAGCAAGCTATTTGGAGAGATCAGTAGGACAGTCGAAGGTTGGAGGTCTCGTGCGAGTTCATTGAGCAATGCCTCACCTGGCTGACTTTGCGAGGACAGGAATTTAATGTCCCGTTTGGGCTGGATCTTTACCGCAAACCTCACGAACCGATTGCACAGCCCGCATTCTCCATCAAAAACGATCACCTGTTCAATGTCGGCTAGATTCATCAATCAGCCAAAGTAGTGGTTTGCGAGTTTTCGAAGAATTTGCCAGGAAGACATTGGTTTCAGTCCTCGTTCGAGGTTTTGTAATCCAACTTCGTGTGCAAAGGTCCATTGTTCGCTAAGAACCTTCCACGCATAAAACAAACTGTGCTTCGGATCGTACATGTGGGTTGGCTCGGAAGTTAATAGGTTGAGCTCTAAAATGCGAATATCCTTGCCTTTTTTTAGAGACTCTTCGTTGGGAACTTTGACGTCAAACCGACCCATATGAAACCCTGGCATGTTCTTGCAAAACCCATCGAATGCACGGACAAGCGTTTCAGTGGTCAGGTGATTCGCGTCTAGAAACAAACTGCCTCTCGAATGCGTTCCGATATCGATCAGTGAGATTTTTTCACCTTTTGGGGGAACCGTATGAAGGTTTGCCTGATGATTTTTGAGAAACTTTCTTGCAGATAGAACTGCTCGCGAATCTGACAATATGAGGTGTTCCAGATCGTGGGTTCCATCTCCTGTTACTGACGTATAAACCTTTTTTGTAATCGAAGAAATATGTCCCCGTTCTTCGTTAGGCAGTCGCCTGTAGAGCACTCCAAATTCGATTCCACCGACATACTCCTGTAGAATCTGTTTACCTGACAAGGAGGATAGGTGATTATTCCATCGAGATTGATCGTGAACGATATTCACTCCTTTCCCTCTTTCGCCTTGATCGGGTTTGACGACAATGGGAAATGTGGGTTGCAGGGTTTGTGTGGAAGATTCCTGAGGTTCAAATACCATGAAAGGAGCGATTGGCGCGCCCGCTTTTTCAAGAGCACTGAGAATTTCCGATTTGGATTCGTCAACGAGTCCACCGCATGGCATCATGGGATTTGCGAGTGTGAACGTTGAAAAGCCTTTGTGACGCATTGCGAGGTAAAGACATTTCAAAAAAACAGGTAGGTAAATCGCTTTTGCTGGCCAAAATTCCCACCGAGTTAGGCGTTTCCAGCGGGAGTAGAGCAAACGTCTTCCCCGAAACGAAAGCAAAGGCAGCAGCTGGTGGGTGAGGAAGAAGACCGTCAGAATGATACCCAGCAATATCCAAATCGCGAACTGTTCGTATTTCTCGAAGAAGTCGACCATCTTCATCCCAGCGAAATAACTCACTCCTACAATAACCGGTACCCAAAAAATCGCGGCGGCTGCCATCACTCCGGCGACTTTTAATGCGTTTGCCTTGAGCACGCCAGCCGCAAGGTATACCGGAACACGGGTTCCTGGCATGAATCGACTCGCCAGGATGAGCCAAAGCCCTTTTTGCTCAAACCAAACCTCTCCGGAGTGAAGCGTTTCGGGTTTGACAAACCATCTGAATGGTCGTTTCTGAAGCCCCCATTCTCCGAACCATCTCCCCAGAAAATAGAGCATCATGTCTCCAATGAAAATTCCAAGAAAACAAGCCAAACAGCCGGCTGCAAAACCTAACCCTCCACCTTGCACCAACAGGCCGGCCCCGATGCAAGCGAGGTCTTCGCTCACCAGCGTCGCAAGTGCGATGCCTCCCATCAAAGAGAGGATGAGGGAAGTCGTGGGTTGGGGGAGTTCGTTTTGGAGAATCTGGGATTGTTTGGGAGTCACTGTTGAAACTTCTCCCTCCTCAACAATGACAATCCATTGCTCGCTGACTTCGGTCTGACCGAGATTCGACAGCAAATGGTATTTCCAAGAGGTCTCCTCGAAGGAAACGGGTAGCACTTTACTGAACGGAATCAGGACATCCAGAAGTCGGCTGACTTCGGAAAAAGATGACCATATCAAGCGATCCATCAATTCGAGTCTGACCTGAAGTGAGGGTTGAGCGGCAGAAGGGTTCCACCAGATCATTCTCCCAACTTTGGTTTCCGGATGCTGAACAAGAAGCTCTGAGAAAAGAAGCACTCCAGCTCCCTCCGCGATCCAATCAAACCCGTTGTAACGTTTAACCATTTCACGTAGTTTTTTGACCCGATCGTCTACCGAATGGAAACCACCAGAAAGATCGGTTTCGGATACGATTTGGTGTTCACTCAGAACCCGCAATTGTCCGGAAGCAGTAAGCTGGATCGTCTGCTGACCACCAATATCTCGTTGATCGGTTCGATCCTCAGCAGCAGGTTTGGTAAGACTTGAGATCAGCCAAAGTGCGAGGTAGGTCGCAATTGCAAGAGTCCAGAAATGTTTTCGAATCCACTGCATCTATTTTGCAAGCAACCTCAGTGGTAAAGTGGTTATGACGGGAGGCGCGAACTCTAAGCCGTATTGATTTTTATCCTGATAGTGGAAACTGATTTTGTGATCATTTATCACAACTTTGGAGTAACTGACTGTTTGAGCGTCCTCCCTCAGCATATTGACCCCAAAAGCTACTGGATCTGCGCTTGAGTTGTGAAACGCTTCCAACGCTTTGATTCTCTCAGCTCCCACAAAGTTGGGAGAAACCGTTTTCCTGAAGGTCTGCTCACGACGGGTGATGACCTCGTCATTTTGGTAGGAGGAGCCCGAGATCGGCCCTTCACAAAAAATAGAGTCTTCTAATTGATGCACCGCCTCTCCATCCCACTTAACGCCTTTGATTTTTTCGTTTTTAGTAAATTGCCAGTATTGAAAAGGCTCGTACGAACTGAGATCCAAAGACTCCAAATGATCGAGGGTTGGAGCCCACTCCTTGTGTGTTGAGAGTTCCATCAGTAGCAATCCACGTGAAATGGGTCGTGAGGGCAGGTAGGGTTTTTGCAGCCCGTAGAGATTCAGCAGACAATGAGTCGTCCCCATCTCGTTGACAGCGATCCAACTACCTCCTTTGTCGGCATCTCTAGGACTGACGATGTTTATGCCGTCAATCTGCCTCATGGCTGGCAATTGTGCGCGCCGCCTTGCCAGTCGCTCGTCCCGGTTAAAAAAGAGTGTGTAACCCCCTTTTTCATAATGCCAGCTGAGAGTGCACATGGGTCAGTTTTCTGATTGTGTTTGGTACTTGATCGTTGAAGGTGCTACACCGAAGTTTTCCGGCTGCGGCAAACCGTATTGATGACAGAAAATGCTGATGATTGCGTAGTGATGCACCGTATGGCTAACCAGAAACTGGAGCTCTCTTCCCACACTTGAGTGGGTCACTTCGCTTTCTCCTTCAGTTCCGCTTGCCATGATGATTTTCAAAGAATCATTAATTCGGAGATCTGTTAAGTTTTCTATTTTGCTGATGAGCTCCTTTAGTTTTCCGATCGCTGCAGATGTACTATTTTCGATGTCGAGGCTTCTGGTCCTTGCATCGAAGTTGATCTCACCCTTTGGCAAGCCGAGCAAGAAGCATTCGTAGTGATCGATGACATGTCGTAAATGAGATCCTATTCCAGAGACTTTCCCATCTATTTGCCTGGAGGCGTAATCGGAGTCTGGAATGGATTCCAGAAGTTTCAGGGCTGAGCGTAGAAGCTCGAGGTTGTCATTGAGCATGGACATAATTGCAAAATCGATACTGTGGGTTTGGTTCCAGAACGTAGCAACATATGGCAAGATTGCAGTGTAACCATGTTATGGCTGAATCCCCGACTTCCTGCAAAGGAAAAACATGGAACTGATGAAGTCGTTTTACCAGATTTTGACACCGAATTTTCTTGAGAAAACGCACAAAATGACGAATATTGTAGCAGCGGCTACAAATTAGTCGATTGCTGTTCTTTCTCAGGTTTCACTTTCCGCTTGAATCTACGCGGAGCTCTTAAGTTTACGCCATTTGATGTGGAAAACGACAAGAGCGATTAAAATGGTGAGCGAAGTCTTCAGATGAAAGACGGCGCTTCATCTATCAAACACAACCGAACCATGAAGACATCATTCGTGATGGCAGCTATCGCGCTGCAACTGGCTCTGGTAGGATGTGTGACTCATGGGATTCAAGCATCCTACCCGGCTGTTCCGGTTAACCAAAACGATGTTATGGAGAACCCATTGGTCGAATTGAAAACGTTGCCCTACGAAGGTGTGCTCTATGCTGCCAAACTAGCGCCGACGGGATCGATGCGACCAACGCTGAACGATCATGATCTTATTCTCTATACGAAAATGGCTGCATTCGAGTCGATACAAACAGGAGATATCGTGCTTTTTCGAAATCCTGATTCTTGCTCAAAAAAAGACTCACTCGTCTGTCACCGCGTCGTATACAGAACAGGATCATTTCTAAGAACAAAGGGTGATAACAATCCGGCTAACGACCCGTTTTTGGTCAAAAAAGAATACTTCTATGGAAAACTCGTTGGGGTGATTCGTAGTGATGATGTTGACCATCCGGTTGTCTTGGCTGCAAACGATCGTTGATCATTCCGTATCCTGGTGGTTGCGCTATTGGGTGACCACCAGGACTATGTCTGCTTGGAAGATCGATGGGATTGCATCCCGAGAATGCAGGAAAAAATGACAAAACCTGAAACCCATACGAAAGTCCATTCTGGAATCTCCTTCCAGAGTACGAAGGCGAAAAATCCGGCAAAAATGAATTGGGAAAGATTCAAAACCGCCACTACCTGACCCCGAATTGTTCGCATCGCGTGGTTGATAAGCGTGTGCCCGGCGATCGTTGGAATAATTGCCAGGCAAAAAGCCATGAGGTAATCGTTCGGTGTTGATGCAGTCAGCGATCTCCAGTCAAAGAGACTGATGATCAGGCAGATCAAACCGGCGATCAGATACAGTGGCACCATGTAGAGCAAAATAGATCTGGCTTCACGGTTTTTCCGTCCGAAAGAGAGGTAGTAGGCGAACAACACCATGGAGAGGAAGCATATCGCATCTCCTACAAGATATTCTCTGGAGAAATGGTAGTCGTGGACTGCCAGCCAACCGATACCGATCGCTGAAACGAAGGTTGCGAGCCACTCCATGCGTTGAAGTTTTTCCCTCAGGGTGATCCACAGGATTAGCGGCATTACCACCGGTACCATATTGACAATCAAAGTTGCGTGGATCGCTAGTGTCCGTCTTGCGCCTTCATTCCACGAGATGAAGTGTAGCGCTAACAACAACCCACCTGGCAGTGCACTGAGCCATAGTTTTCTGACATCAATGTCTTTTCGGTGTTTTCGGAATTCCTTCAGAAAAAACGGAAGCAAAATTACCGAAGCAATCAGGAGCCTCAACGCTGCCAGATAGGCAGGATGCATCATGGAGGACTTGATGAAAATGGCCGAACTCGAGCACGAAATGATGCCAGCAAAAAGCAAAATCCAGGATCTCATTAGTTCAAATCTCCCTACCGACGCATGAAACGACGGATCAACCAAAACATGAGGATGCAACCGATCAGGATTTGTATGGAAAGACTCAACCCGCTTCCGCTGAAGTTATTAATGAATTCAATTTGATCGAGGGCGTCGGCCAAATCATCTCCGAGAATGTCTCTGAAAATGCCTTCGTCGGTTGGGATTTCACGTGGGCCGTAGCTGATCATCTCCCGGACGTGGTCCACGTAGTCAGATGGGGATATCGCCAGATATCCGGTCATTCCGTAAAATTGCCCTTGAGCGTCCGAAATGATAACGGTTGGATAACCTTCGACATCCCAATCCATCTGAAGTTGTTCGTTTTGTGCCTTAAGTTCAATGGTCTGCTGCGAGTTTCTAGGAAAATCAATCTTCAAGAGCACCAAGTTTTCCGCGGCGTAGGCTGTGAACTCGGGTTGGCTCAATATTTCTTGTTCAAGGCGTTGGCACCAGACGCACCAATCGGAGCCTGTAAACAACATGAGTAAGGGTCGCTCGGCTGAAGCCGATAATGCTTTCGCTGCTTCGTAGTCCTCGAACCAAGCAGCGTCGACGAGTGGTAGGTTTTGGTCTTCAGTTTTGAGGGCAATCGCTTCGCCTGACGAAGTTGTTTTGGTAAATTCGTTGAGGTCTCTGTAAAACCCTTCACTGACCGCTACTACGATGCCGTTTTTCAGGCTAATCGTTCCCTGCGGATAGCTGTATACCGTTCGATCACCTCTCTTAATCTCTGCGGTCGGCTCACCCAGTTCGGCAATCATTTTCTCCTTGTTATGACCCGGCGCGATGACCGCCATTGAATTAAAATGACAACATAACAATACCCAGAGAGGGAGAGTGAAACTTAGGAATTTGGAGCAAATAGACTTCATGAGAGCGACAACTGGGAGGCATTTTTCAATAAACGAGCTTTGCAATCAAGATCGTTTATTGAAAGCTGTAACCGATGATCCCTGAACTAACGACAGAGCAATGGATATACGGAATGATCGCCGCGGTTTTTGTCGGTTTGGGGAAGGGTGGCCTCCCTGGAGCTGGAAACCTCGCGATTATCTTCATGGCGATGGCTTTCCCAAGCAAAGTGTCGGTGGGGATTCTCCTGCCGGTCCTGATATTCGCCGATGTGGTGGCCGTGATCATTTATTCGCAACACGCTCGCTGGAAGCATCTGGTGAAGCTTTTGCCTTGGACGTTGGTTGGGGTGATGGGTGGCACGTGGGTACTTCGGGAGATTGATGATCAGTTCCTCACGCGACTCATCGGGTTCATTTTGCTGACGATGGTACTGCTCAGGTGGGTTTCAAAAAAGATGGGTAAGGATTCAGATGAGAAAGAGGCAGACGACCGCAAATCTACGACCGGCAGAATTTGGGTCCCTTTTACAGGCATCATGGGAGGGGTTGCAACAATGGTTGCGAACGCAGCGGGACCAGTGGTCGGAATCTATCTGTTAATCTCTGGCCTTCCGAAATACGCATTAATTGGTACCGCCGCCTGGTTTTTCTTCATCATCAATTTGTGCAAACTACCTTTTCAGGTGGCGATTGGAAATCTCAGCTGGGGTTCTCTGAAGATCAGTATTGCGTTTGGAATGATGGCAGCAGTTGCTACGTCCGTTGCCCCCAGAATCGTCAAATACATACCCGAGAAGACGTTTGTGATCCTGATTTGGGCATTTATCATCGTCGCTGGTCTTAAAATGATATTGTTTTAGGCACCTAGTTCTTCACAAAGTGTTTAATTTCCTCAAAAAGATCTTCTTCAGCCTAAGCCCCCGTCGAACTCCTCAGCAAAAAAGGGGACAGCTTGGAGAGCGGTTGGCTGCTCGTTACCTCGCAAAAGAGAAGCAGATGAAAATCCTGGAAAAAAACTGGAAAGAGGGTCGTCACGAGATCGATCTAATCTGTCTGGACGGACCACAACTCGTCTTTGTCGAAGTGCGGGCAAGGTCGGTGAATGCCAAAGTTTCGGGCTATTACTCGATCAGTCAGAAAAAAAGACAGCATCTTCGGGTGGGTGCTTATCGGTATCTGAACAACATTCGACCGAGGCCCAGACACTATCGTTTTGACATCGTTGAGGTAAGAATAGAAGGAGCAAAGGCCGCAGAGATTCACCATTTTAGTAATGCTGATATCTTTTGAAGAAACCAAAGACTCGTTGCGAAGTTGCACGAATTCTGCATTGGTACATGGCAAAGATTCATCATGTCAGAAAACGCCAGACATCCATTCCTTTCAGGTCTTAGCAAACACCGCGGGGCTCATCCGACCGTGTTGGTGATCTTCGGAGCATCCGGGGACCTGACCAAGCGCAAGCTCATTCCAGCGCTCTACAATCTGGGCGTGGACAACCTGCTGCCATCAGATTTCAAATTCATTGGGTTTGGCAGAAAACCTATTCCGAACGATGAATTTAGGTCATTCGCTAAGGAATCGACATCCAATTTTTCGAGAAGAAAGCTTAACAGTGATGTTTGGAATCGTATTGAGTCGAACACTGAATACCTTAGTGGCAATTATGACGATTTGGAGGCTTATCGAAAGCTGCATGATCGAATCCACGAGATTGAAAAAGAACACGACCGACAATTTCAGCTGCTTTTCTACATCTCCACACCACCGAGCGTTTTCGAACCGATCATCACGAACCTGGGGGTGAGTAAACTCTCCCGACATGGACAAAGCTCTGGATTGAAGCCGAAAGTCGTCATCGAAAAACCGTTTGGTAAGGATTTGGAGTCCGCTCGTGAGCTCAACCAAATCATCCGCAACCAGTTTGACGAGGATCAAGTCTACCGTATCGATCACTACCTCGGGAAAGAGACCGTGCAGGATCTTTTGGTGCAACGTTTTGCGAATTCCATTTTTGAGCCTATCTGGAACCGTGAGTACGTAAAATGCGTGCAGATTACCGTTGCTGAACAACTTGGTGTGGGCACCAGGGCGGGTTATTACGATCAGAGTGGGGCGCTTCGGGACATGATTCAGAATCACACGATGCAGTTACTCTCGCTCACCGCCATGGAACCCCCTGTGTCGCTCGCTCCGGAATCGATCCGTGATGAGAAGGTGAAAGTTCTCAAGGCGATCCAGCCGCTGGAGCTTCGTCGTGATGCAGGAGATGCAGTCCGTGCACATTATCGTGAAGGATTAATTGAAGGCGAGCGTGTTCCGGGTTACAAGGAAGAAGACAATGTGCCTCCTGGTTCGACTACCGAGACTTACGCTGCCCTCAGGCTTTTCATTAACAACTGGCGCTGGAAGGGAGTTCCTTTTTACCTGCGGTCCGGCAAACGTATGGCGCACCGTGTGAGTGAAATTGCGATCCAGTTTAAACGTCCTCCCGGAATTCTTTTCAGTGAAGGCAATCGCTTCGACCTGTCGCACAACGTGATGGTGATTCGGGTTCAGCCTGATGAAGGAGTGACTTTGCTGCTCAATTCGAAAATTCCCGGATTGGAAACTCGCACCCAGCCGGTGAAGATGCACTTCAATTACTCAACGACCTACGGTTCTAACACACCCGAAGCCTACGAACGTCTGATTCTTGATGCCATGGTGGGCGACAGCACACTGTTCATTCGAGGGGACGAGACCGAGGAATCCTGGCGAATCATCACACCCGTTTTGGATTACTGGAAAGAAAGCCGAAATCAGGGGCTTGAGACTTATAGCGCTGGATCTTGGGGGCCGTTGGCGGCTGAGCGTTTACTCTGGGATCTGAAGGATGAGTGGCGTCGTCCGAGTGCCTAATTGTTGAACTGAATGCGTTAGATCATGTCCGCAATTTTAGAAAAACTACCTGGCATTCCGCTCCCGCTGAAGGAGATATCCAAGCAGATGCGAGAAATGTGGAAAGGCGAGACCGAATCCCGTTCGGCTGCGCCCTCTGAATTTCGAGCCTCCCAGCTTAATCTGATCGTCCACCTCGGAAGTGAGACTACTGTCGAAGAAGCAGAGTCTGTTTTTGCCCGCGCCATTGAATTTACTCAGCGATACCCAGGGCGGATTATCGTGCTCTGCCCTACAGAAAATGCTGAGGCAGAATATCATCTAAGTGGAAAGCTATTTACGCAGTGTTACATCGGAGAGAGTCAGCGGGAAATGTGTTGTTGTGAAGCCCTTTTGCTGCAATACCACCCCGATAAACCTCACTATCTGTTCAATCAGGTTTCCATTTGGTTGGAGAGCGATCTTCCGGTTTATCACTGGTTCCATCGAGTGCCTCTGAAAGATGTGAAAAACAAATACCTTGTGTTCGTGAAGAACAGCAAGCGGGTGATTTACGATTCTGCTATCGAGTCGGAGAATTTTGACGACATCCCGACCCCTGAATCCTGGCGCATCAAGGATTTGACCGCAGCACGTATTCTGCCTTACCGCCAATCGATTGGACAGGTGCTCAGCACCTTCGATCCAAAGGATATCCTAAACGGTCTTCAAAAAGTCGTGATCCGATTTTCCGGCGCGCAGGAACCCAACGCCAAGCAGCTCTGCAAATGGATGACCTCATGTCTCAAAATGGCGGCTGAACAAGTGGAAGATACAGAGATCGCTGAAGTCATTTGCGAGCAAGCGAAAGATGACTTGCCGCTATCCGTTGAATTCGAATACCAGGATGACCAAAGTTTTCACTGGAAGCTCAGTAATTGCGAAGGTTGTGCCGAAGTGAAAAGCAAGATCGCAGGCCGCGAGGGCTTCCACGAAACCACATTCTCCGGACCGGAAAACTACACGATTCTTTCCGAGACTGTTTTCTTCGGAAATTGATCGATTGCTTAGAGATCTATTTCCGTTTTTTCTTTTTAGATTTTGATCTCCGGTCAGTAGAAAGTCCGCTGTCTTGAACCAGGTTTTCAAGATCCCCGAATGGGTTGGTTTCGCTGAGCTCGGCGGCTTCAGCGGTTTGAACGAGATGCTTGTAGGCTTTTTTCCCCATCGAAATTTCTTCCAAGGGTTGTCCCAGGTAAGTTTGGATTTCTTCGAGTTGTTCCAATTCTTCCTTTGAAAAAAATGAAATCGCCGTGCCTTTTTGATTTCCTCGACCTGTTCGTCCGACTCGGTGCACATAGTTTTCTGCCTGAACCGGAAGATCGTAGTTGATGACAAGATCTACTCCCGCCACGTCGATTCCCCGAGCTCCAACGTCAGTCGTGATGAGAATTGGGAACTCATGATTTCGGAATGCATCGAGTACCTTAATGCGTTCACTCTGTTCGATTTCGCCGTGAAGAATCTGCGTGGTGATATCTACACGATTCATCGCCTTTTGCACTCGTTCAGCACGGACGCGGGTGCGGACGAATACCATCATTCGAGTGTCCGGATGCTCGCGTGCGATTTCCTCAAGGAAGAAACGCTTGTGACCTGCTTCTACTTTGAGAATGGAGTGAGTGACATTTTTTGAAATGGGATCTTTAGGAGAAAGTTCGATACGAATGGCATTACCCTTCACTTGCGCATAGGCTAATTTCTTGATTCGCTGATTGATCGTAGCGGAAACAAAGATGGTTTGATGTCGCTGGGGCATCAGTTTTTTGACGTAGCGAATGTCGTTAAGAAAGCCTAGCTCGAACATTCGATCCGCTTCATCCAGTACGAGGCACTCAACATCTTGCAGAGAAAGAGCTTGTTGGTTTACCAGATCAAACATTCTGCCAGGAGTGGAGATGAGTACATCCGTTCCACGGTTCAGTCCCTGGATTTGAGGGTCTTGCTCTACCCCGCCGTGCAGAGACATCACACTCACCTTCGTTTTTGCTGCGATTTGTTCGAAAACTCTGCCGACCTGAAGCGCGAGTTCACGAGTGGGCACCATTACAAGGCAGATGACACCGGTCGCTCTTTTGTTTGCTTTCGATCGGTGGATGTTTTCGATCAGCGGGATGGCGTAAGCAGCGGTTTTACCCGTTCCTGTCTGAGCGATCGCGAGGACATCTTCCCCCTTCAAAATGGGTGGAATCGCCTTGAACTGAATGTGGGTAGGCCTCCTGAAACCAAGCCCCTTCAGATTTCTCTGAATGGAATCTGAAAATCCGTATTGCTCAAATTTCATGGGGAAGATCCTCTTGTTGAGATTTCGCTTTCGAGAGCTCTCTCTTCATTTCAAAAAACGCCTGAACTAACGATCGGCATTCCGCCTCCATGACGCCAGTTGTTGTTTCCATTTGATGCCAGGAATCGGGTAGCCGATGAATGTCTAGCGCTCCTCCCACTCCTCCCATTTTGGGATCGCCGAAGGCGTAAACGATACGGGTGATTCGGGCGAGCATTGCGGCCCCTGCGCACATGGGGCATGGCTCTTTGCTAACGTAGAGGGTAGCACCCACAAGCCTCCAGTCATCAATGGCTCGCGAGGCTTGAGTGATCGCCAAAATCTCCGCGTGTGCGGTCGCGTCGCAGGACTGAATCACCTGGTTGTGAGCGGATGCGATTACTTCGCCTCCCATTTCAATGACTGCTCCCACCGGCACTTCGTCCTCTCTCCAGGCGTCGATCGCTTGATTGTAGGCCAAGGCCATGAAGAATGCATCATCTCTCTGTAGTTGAGAGGGATGAATCTTGGGAAATGGGCATGTAAGTTTAGACATCAACGGTAATTGGGAATCTTGAAAAATGAGTTTAAAATCAAATATGGGAGAAATATCCATGCTCGGCATGGGTTCGCTGTGATTAGCATTGCATTTCTACTGGGCTTTGCTACAACTGACGGTTTTATTTTTCAAAGATGAAATTAAAAAGGACTCAAAAACGAAGACTATGGCAGATGATGAAATTGAAGTAAACGGAAAGATCGTGGCGGTTCTTCCAGGAACCATGTTCCGCGTCGAACTCGAAAATGGGCACCGAGTCCTGGCTCATATTTCGGGAAAACTCAGAAAGAATTTCATCAAAATCACGACTGGCGATACGGTGAAAATGATCATGAGTCCGTATGATCTGGAAAAAGCCCGGATCACCTACCGCGTCAAAAACGCGAACGTTCAGCGAAATGCTCCGCGCAGGAGTTTCGGTCCTCGTAGAAGGTAAATTAACGAAATCGCGTTCATAAGAGTTTCTTTTTTGCAAAAAAGAGAAACTCAGCTAATGCTGATATTTCTCGGTAAAGGCGACCCCTGCCTTGAATAACCGATAGATTAGGTTTACCGATTATTTTATTACAATCTGAAGTAAAATGGCATTAGCGAACAACATCATCCAAACAGTTGGAAACACTCCATTGATCAAGTTGGAGCGTATTTCCAAAGAAGTCGGAGCAGAAATCTTCGTAAAGGGAGAATTCTTTAACCCCATGGCCAGCGTTAAAGATCGTATTGGCAAGGCTATGATCGAAGCCGCGGAGCGGGACGGGAAACTCAACCCGAACAGCATCGTTGTTGAGCCAACATCCGGGAATACCGGGATTGCTCTTGCTTTTGTTTGTGCGGCAAAGGGTTACAAGTGTGTGTTGACCATGCCTGAGTCGATGTCGATTGAACGTCGTGTTTTGCTCAAGATGCTGGGTGCAGAGATCATTCTGACTCCTGCTCCCAAGGGAATGTCTGGTGCGATTGCCAAAGCGAATGAAATTCTCACTGAGTACGGTGAAAACGCATTTATGCCTCAGCAGTTTGAAAATCCAGCAAACCCGGAAGTTCACCGCAAGACCACTGCTGAGGAGATTTGGAATGATTTGGATGGCAACATCGACGCTTTTGTGTCCGGCGTAGGTACGGGTGGAACCATCACAGGTGTTTCCGAGGTAATCAAATCCCGTAAAGAACTTTTCACAGTAGCGGTTGAGCCAGAAGCGAGCCCCGTGATTTCAGGAGGATCTCCGGGACCTCACAAAATCCAGGGAATTGGTGCGGGATTTATCCCAAAGAATTGTAATACTGAGATCATCGACGATGTGATCAAGGTATCGAATGAGAACGCATTCGAGACAGCACAGATGCTTTCGCACCGAGAAGGTTTACTCGGTGGTATTTCTACGGGTGCAAACGTTTGGTCTGCGATCCAGTTGGCTTCACGCCCCGAATTTGCAGGCAAACGCATTGTCACGGTGGGTTGCAGCTTTGGTGAGCGCTACCTCAGCACCGCTTTGGCCGAAAAGGCTCTCAATGAGGCCCGGGAAATGCCAACCGCTTCTCTCGGTTAATCTGAAAGAGATCGAATTTCAAAAAGGTGTGTTCCAAAGGGACACACCTTTTTTTGCGCCTACCCCTTAGCATTTTTATGAATTCTTACATCATTTTTACGAATAAATTCAGAAAAGTACTGAAGCGTTTTTCATATTGGTCGTTGGATGTATTAGGACAAAAAGTCCGACCGTTAACAGAAGTTAATCCAATTATCCCACAGAACGTGAAAAAAGTAGAACCGCTAAAAATACTGGTGGCCGAAGATAACGGCACCTTTCGCAAATTGATGTGCGCGATGATTGAGCGCATTACCGGAGTTGAACCGGAGTACGCTTCTGATGGTGAGGAAGCTTTGAATAAGGTCATTGAAGAGAGTTTTGATCTGGTGTTTATGGATAACCACATGCCGAATCTGAGTGGCATAGGATGCACCGAAGAGATTCGAAAGTGTGAATCAGTCACACGACAACCTCACATCGTCGCTGTGTCAGGATCATCCAATCATCGTGACATCATGGAGTTTTCCAAGGCCGGGGCGGACACTCTTTTACCCAAGCCGTTTGATATGTCTGAACTGGCGCAAACGATCGAGAATGTAAAGCTCCGGAAATGCTAAATCTCCCGAGAGTTTCGAAGGGACCTAATGTTACGAATTTGTGCCTTAAGTTCTCAGGTTTAGGTCGATATTGGGAGTGACTCCATTCAGTCATGACCAACCACCATAACATACCCAAAAAAGCGCTGATCATCGACGATCAGCAAACTATTAGCATGATTTACAGTAAGGTGCTCAAAGACCTGGGAATTGAGAAGGTTTTTACTGCACCATCTGCAAGCATAGGCTTGAAAGGTTATTTGGTGGAACTTCCCGATCTGGTGCTTCTCGACGTCAATATGCCTATTAAAGACGGCCTAACTTTGCTTAAGGAAATCATGAGTAACGATCCCGACGCGAACGTCGTTATGCTGACTTCAGTGAACGACAGACAAACTGTCATCAATTGCCTTCGAGCGGGAGCTAAAAATTACCTCTTAAAAATGGATGAAGTTTCGGATGTAAAGCAGAAGTTGATCGACATCATGAGGAAGCTTGATTTTTCAAGAAACGAGTTTCGTTCAATCAAAGCCAGCGCTTGATTCTTAATCACAGGGGAATTCGGTTCCCCCAATCTTGATCGGTTGAACTCTTCCGAGCTCGGTTCAGTGAGGCGTTTTTCTTTGAACAACTTTCTGACCAGTCCAATAGCGCTTCCACACTTTGAAACACTGCTCCAGATGCGTGTGCTGCATCGCGAATGAGGTGATCGTTGGTCACCACCGTTATTCGGTCTGGATGATGAGATTTTGTGATCATACGCTCAATGACTGCATCCGCTGATCGGTCAGAGGGACAGTGAACGACCGTAA
>JAKSBQ010000003.1 GCA_022361075.1 Opitutales bacterium
CCAATCCGTCAGATAATTGGCGCATTAGCATGAACTATGCTAACACTGAACTGGTGCAGACTAACATCGCCAATGATGTTGTGGATTGGTTTGCTGACAATCGGGCTCTCTGGGATGCCAATGGTGATCTGAGCACCGGAAATCTAACAATCGCTGAAGAAGTCGAGGAATTGGAAAATTGGATAGCCTCTCGCAAACAGCTTGAGGGTTCAATGGCCCAAGGTTCTAAAGAGCATACTTTCCGAATGTTTACCCGCTATGATTTTGATGAAGGTTTGCTGGCTGGATTCCACATTGGAGGTGGAGCTAGATACATTAGTGGATCGGCAATCGCCGCTGACGCAAATGGTAATGTTATACGAGGAGAGGGACAAACAATGTTTGATTTGGTTACCGGATATAAATTCGAAATCAGGGAGGGCTTTCCCGTTCGTGTTCAGTTAAACATCAATAACCTTCTTGATGAGACAGACCCTTATTTCACACGTGCAAAAGTGAGTGGAGTTGTGGATCGTTACACTTTGCCAACTCCGAGGCAGTTCAGACTTTCAGCTTCCTTTGATTTCTAGGCTGTAGTCCATGATTAGTTAGTTAACAAAGGAACTTAAGACTTAGAATGGATAATAGATAGTGGGGGAGGGGACTCCCACTATCTTACCTAACTTTTAAAATAGATGATCGTTATGCTATTTCGTTTGATAATATTGTTGTTAGTTACTCCGTCTCTTCATTCTCGGACAGTTGAGAATTTTAATGAAGGATGGTTTTTTAAATTAGGAGATCATGACGTAAAAGGGGTGGTCAAAGATGGCCTTCCCCATTCGGTGTTGGAAGTGAACTTACCCCATGATTGGAGTATCCTGGGAGAATACTCAGAAGAGAATCCATCTGGGATGCAGGGAGCTTTTTTACCATGTGGTATCGGATGGTATCAAAAGAGCTTTGATTGGAGTTCTGAAATGCATGGCAAAGTCGTCTTTATCGAGTTCGACGGTGTCTATATGAACAGCGAGGTCTGGATAAACGGTCACTA
>JAKSBQ010000239.1 GCA_022361075.1 Opitutales bacterium
ATCCCGCTCATATTCCGGCAGTGAGCTGGAGCAAGCACTCCGGTTTTTGCTAGAATTAGATATCCGATTAAAAACGACACAGCTCTCTGCCAGGTATCTACTGGAAACTGCTATCCTGAGATTAAGTAAAGGGGCTTAAAGCCCATGAAAACATTAAAACCACCGTTAGCGGTGGTTTTTTGGTAAGAAGGTATTTAACTAACTGGCCAGTAAGTTAAATTTCTTTTGGAGAAGGGACTTCTTCCTGGCTGCATTGTTTTTATGAAGATGGCCCTTTTTAGCTGCCTTATCAATTGTCTTAATAGCTTGTCGAAGAGCTTGGTGAGCTTCTTCCTTATTACCAGACTCTATAATTTTATAGAACTCTTTGATGTGGGATTTAATTTTAGACTTCATGATCTTATTACTGGCAGTTCTTCTTGCGATTAATTTAACTCTTTTCTTTGCTGATCTAATGTTTGGCACCAACTCACCTCCTTAGCTGAGGATTAACAAGGTGTATTTTACCATGTAGTTTTCTAAAATGCAAGATCAACCTTTGGAGGTATATCTTTGCCAATGTTTGGATAACATAACAGAATAAAAGGAGGTGAGAAAAATGATCAGTATGATTATCCGCTTCATTGTATCTGCGTTAGTACTTTTGGTAGTGGGTTGGATTTTACCCGGCTTTGAAGTATCAGGTTTTACGGGAGCGTTAATTGCGGCAGTAGTCATAGCAGTGCTGGGCTACCTGATAGAAAGAATACTGGGGGAAAGAGTTTCACCTCAAAGCCGGGGAATAATAGGCTTTGTTACATCAGCAGCTATAATCTATTTAGCTAAATTCATAATTCCAAGTTATTTGTCAGTATCAATAATAGGAGCACTATTAGCTGCTTTGGTAATAGGTATTATAGATGCATTCGTTCCAACTGAATTAAGGTAGGCTTTAATATACAAAGGACTCCTTTTAAAGGAGTCCTTTGTATATTAATTCCATGGTAGGGCAGGAGACCTTCCTGCTCTTGAGTACAAGAGTCATAAAAGGTGACTCCCGAGAATATAATGGTTGTGGGAAGAAAAGGGGGGAGCCGAAATTATTAAATTCAATAATTTGAAAAACAAAGGAAGTAGCCTGACAGTATGTGTAAGTATTTTTGTAATAGTTTGTATCCTCCTGATTTTAAGTGGTAGTTACTTAATAAAGCAACTCAATGAAAATGATAACTATTTTTACAAGGCCATGAAATTAATAAACGTCTTAACTGATTCAGGAAAAAATATTTTAAACCAAGGCTTGCCTCTTTTAAATAGTAATTTGGCATCTCCGAAAGTAATTCCCAATAATCCGGAAGATATGGTAAAATATTTTTTGTATTCTCTGACCAGAGTAGATGTGGCTGATTCAAAGACATTATTAAGTGCTTGCATCAGCATTATGAATATTAAAAAAGTTAATCACATTAATAGTACCGAGTCACTGGGTTTAACAGACTTAGAAACACAATATTATCAAAAACCAATAGAAAAAATTGTAAAACGTGAGCAGGAAGTTTCTCAAGAAGAGCAGAAAAAAATATCTTTGTTTTCTAAACCTTTGGTAGCCGTATATACAACCCATAATGCCGAAACTTTTATACCTACTGACGGCACAGCTAAAATAGAAGGTAAAAATGCTGGTGTGGCAAAGGTTGCCAAAACATTATCTGAAACCTTAGAAAAAAAACATAGCATTAAAACTGTTTACACTGATACTATTCA
>JAKSBQ010000431.1 GCA_022361075.1 Opitutales bacterium
AACATGACCTCTGTTCCAAATGTGGTTGGGCAATCGATGGATGCTGCAGAGTCGCGCTTACAGAGTTCCGGCTTGATGCCGGAGTGGATGGCCGGGCCTCCTGCCCCAAGCAAGCAGCTCGAAGGAACCGTCGCTAAACAATCTCTTGTGGTAGGTGAGGAAGTTGAGCCGGGAACGACCATGGCTTTGGAAATTTATACCGAAATGATCCCGGAGCTGGTGCTTCCGGATCTTGTGGGAATGCCCTTGGATCAGGCAGAACAGAATTTGGTGGAATTGAATTTGAATCCTGCATTGGAAGTTGGCGATCCCGCGCCGAATCAGGAACTACAGTACGCGGTTCAATCGCAAAATCCCGCGGCGGGAGAAACGGTGATCGAAGGAGATGCGATCACGTTGAAATTGTATTCCGAGTTTATCCCGAATCTAAAAATGCCTGACTTATTGGGTAAACGGCTCGATCTGGCCGAGCGTCAGTTGCAAGAGATGGGCATGGGAATTGAATTTCAGGTGGGTGATCCTGCTTTATCAGCTGCGCAAAACGGAACAGTGCAAGGGCAGACTCCGGAAGCGGGTGAAACGATTATTCCCGGGCAGTCTGTCTCTCTGGTGATCCATTCGGACTATATCCCACCACCGATGGTTCGGGTTCCTAATTTAGTTGGGAAATCCCTTCATTCGATTGGGGCCGTTTTGAGCGGCGTCGGTCTTCAAGGAAAATGGAGAAAAGGTGACCCCGCGCCGAACTCATCGCTTGAGAATACCGTGGCACTACAGACTCCGGCGGCCGGAACCGAAATCGAGGAGGGCGGAACTGTGATAGTGGATGTTTACCAGGCTGCGCTTGAGCAGGATTTACCCAACCCGCTGCCGGTATCTTCGGGGGGTGGCTCGAGTTCCGAAAGAGCAGAATCTTCCAGTGGTGGAGGTCGACAGCGAGATTATTTACCTCCTGTGCTGAAACTGGTGGTTCCGGAGACGGTAAAAGGGATTGCGCTCAACACAGGCAAAGCTGTGACGACTCGTGCGGAATACAAGGGATGGAAGCCGGGAGATGAAATGAAGCACCGCATGTTCATGGTGGGTTATGGAACCGGTGATCCATGGGGTAATTTCTTCGACGACAATCCAGAAGACGTGACACACTTTATGGTAGTAGCGGCATGGCTTGAGAAGGGTGATACTTTTGATGGTAATGACAATATAAGACCCAATCCGCAGCCGATTGTGGAGACTCGGACTGGTGGGGATTACTTTCTCAACGAGGAGGATGATGCGATCGCTTACTTCTACTCTGCAAACATGCCGGCTTCCGTGACTATTGTCGTAGATAAGAGAAAGCTAAACACTTTCTCGAAGAGTTTTTGCAAGTCCTATGCGATGGAAATCTTCAAGCAGCTGGCGGGCGGAGAAGTCGATCAGCCTGTCAAAAATCAAGGACCTGCTTCGAGGATTTCGCAGATCCGACTGCCGGAGAATACGGGTAGTATTGCGAAGTTGCCATTGAGTAGTGGTCCGACAACCGTGCGCAAGGACCAAAGCGAATGGTGGAACTCGGACAAGAGCTATCGCCACGTGAATTTCTCTTTCAATCGACCTGGAAAGGTGGATAACTTTTACAACGGAAAGGTGGACATGGAGTTGAGCTGGCTCGAATCAAGCGATCCAGTAAGTAGCTCCGCCCAGACGCATTTTAAGACTTTGACCGCCTGGAATCCGCCTCGTCAAAGAGGAATGGCAGGTATGACCAGACTACATGAGGATCCACTGTATTTTCACAGCAAGAGTCATATGGTCAGATTAAAGATCACCTCTAACCACGGCCTTTTGCATCACTTCTATTACGATCTTGAGAAGTTTGCGATCGATCTGATGAAGCAGATTGAGTCGAACGCGATGAGGAGGCCGACGCGCTACACACCGTTCAGGGATTTTAGGTTTTCAAGGAGATTTCAGGAGTTGGTTGCCGGAGGATCAATTGAGAACTTTCGGCCGAGAGAGCAGGCTAGGGAGTGGTATGGCACTAGCATAACGAAACCAAATGGTGGTGCTTGGGGCTTTCCTCATCGTACGGTTCACATCAATTATTGGTCGGGTAACAAGAACACAGGAACCGCGACGGGGCACGGAGTTTACGGGATCCCTTCGGGTGGTGATTTCCGTTTCGCAAAGAATGCAACTGTAGATATTTACCTTTATTGGGTTGAGGAAGGTGATCCGTATCACGCTGAGATGAGAGATGCCTTCTCAGGAAGAAGGGGAGTAGTTGAAGATAGACGTTATGCCGACATTGGGGACATCGATTATTATTTCTTCAGTAACAGACTTGCTGCGATTGTTAAGGTGAGTGTCGATTACGACCAGGGTATGCCCACCAATTATCCAGCACGCAAACAGGAAGCTCAGCGATGGGCACAGGACTTTTTCCGTCAACTTGAGGGACACGCGCTATCTCTTGAGGACTTACCGAATCAACCCTTGATGAAATGAAGTTACGAAACCTAATTTTTCTGATCTTTTCGATCTGTGTTTGTTGTTTGAATGCTGAGCCGAGGACCTTTGAGGGGCAGATTGTTGGTAAAGATGGAAATCGATTGAAGATCAGCATCGATGGTGATTGGGCACCAGCGGTAGGTGATCCTGTCAAAGTGACGGCGATTATCATGGGCCGTGAGATGAATGGTGGATCAGCCGAAGTG
>JAKSBQ010000309.1 GCA_022361075.1 Opitutales bacterium
CTGACTTCTTGAATGCCATTCAAGCGCTCTGTCGGTTACATCGGGTGGTGCTGCCCCATTTTTTTATTTCACTATCTCGTAACTCATAATTTATCACGTAATTTCTTCCCGATTTCATTATGCTTAGCCCCTTTTGTATTCGGGTCATCTGCCTGAGCCTCTGCTTCAGTTAATTTTTCTTCGATTTAACCAAACTGTACCCCAAGTCAAAGACACATTGAAATGTATAATTGTTGATAAAATAAAAATTATGTTATAATATTCATTAATCACTGTAAAAAAACGATGCATATTATTAGAGGATTTGTATAGATGCATTTGCACATCTCATGCTAAATATATAAGGACGGAGAATTTACATGGAGTTACTAAAAAAAGCAGAAGAAATTGTAAATAAAAGCACGATACATACAGTAGGCGAGTCAGGACTTGATGCAGATTGGATAATGTCACTTATAGATGAAGAAGGCTATCCAAATGCTTCTATGATTACCGCTTCAAGAGCCGATGGATTCAAATGGATATCTTTTTGCACAGGAATAGATTATAATAAGCCTAAACGTGTGCAAAAAAACCCGCGTGCATGTATATATTTATTTGATAGAGCGAGTTTTTCAGGTATATCATTAACAGGAAAAATTAATATATCAACTGATTTGAAAATAAAAAAGAAGATGTGGTATGATGCTTTAGGTGATTACTTTAATAACCCAGATGATGAAAAATTGTGTGTGTTATTCTTTAGGCCAGAAAAGTATAACATATTTGTTGATTATCGTACGATTACAGGTAATTTTAACATAAATGCAAATTGATGAAATACAAGTAAAAACTATATAGACACACATACAATCTCACATTATATTGCTGCCTTTTTGTGGTATATATGTAAGCAGTCTCTTACAAGTGTCATGTTGCTCAAATTTACAATTTTTGGTGGAGGCGAGGGGAATCGAACCCCTGTCCGAAAGCACTTTACTACAAGCTTCTCCGAGCGCATTCATTGTTTTAAAGTCTCGTCTTCCGGAGCGCCCAATGACAGGCTATCCTTCTGACCAGTCTCAATTAGTCGCTAGTAGGTCGAGACAACCCTAATAGCGGTTCCCGGCA
>JAKSBQ010000031.1 GCA_022361075.1 Opitutales bacterium
AACGAAGCTTGTATTAAAGTTCTTCTTCGTATAACAACCGTTTTTATGCGATTAGTTTGCGTCCGACGAAGGAACCGATTTCAGCAAAGGTTGAGGTTGCTTGCACTTAGAGGAAGGAGAATAGTAACGGAGGCGTAAAATGGTTACCTCAAGATCGTGTCGGGCAGATGCTCAAAGAAGAAGTGCATCTGAACTCCGAAAAGGGCGTTGAGGAGCAATCAGGTTCTCATGAAGAGTCCTCGAAGAAGAAAAAGGCTGAGAAGAGAGAAGAACCGAAAAAATACAACGAATACGAACGTCGTATGGATAAGCTGCGCCGGCAGTAGTCCTGGCTAATTGCTTGCGTCACACTTTACCCAGGACAGTTTTTCGTCTGCGTAAACACTCAAGTTAGGAGCGAATTTTTCCGGTTTATCAAGGGAAGCGGTGACGATATCGATCTCGGTCTCTCGTGAAGGGTGTTGATAGGTGAGAGAGCTTCCGCAGTCTGGGCAAAAGGTGCGGGTCGCTTCTGTATCGGTGTGGTGGCGAGTGGGATCGCCCACGAATTTAAAGGTGTCCAATTTTACAGTGATCCATGCGACGGCCTGAGCCCCTATGGCCCGGCGGCAGTTTTCGCAGTGGCAATTGGCCTGATAGAGTGTGGGTCCTAATGCTTCGTATCGGATGGACCCGCAGTAACATCTCCCGGTGATTTTCATGAATGGACTCCTGAATTTAGGTAAAATGGAATGATTGAAACGGCTTAAGTGATGCATATTTCGACCATATATCGGAACTGTATGCAACTATTCACAACAATCGTAATTTTGATTTAATCAAGCAACGGAACTGACAAGTTCTTGCAGAAGTAGTCATGAATCTATCAACACCCTCTGGTCTATCTGTGCTGTTCGTAGACGATCAGCCGATTTTGTTAAAAATGCTCTTGAGCTTTCTGGAAATCAAAGCGCCGGACTGGCGAATCCAGACCGCGAAAGACGGACCCGAAGCTCTCGAGGTTTTGGAAAAAGAAACTCCCGAGATTGTCGTTTCGGACATGAACATGCCAGGAATGGACGGCATGAATCTTCTGCAAAACGTAAAGCAGAAGCACCCGAGCTTAATCCGCTTCATCCTCTCGGGTCAGCCGGGGCAGGGTGAGATCCTCAAATCGGTCGGTGTAGCGCATCAATTTCTTAACAAACCTGTGAAGATGGAAGAGCTGTTCCATGCGCTGGAACTAAGCCGCTCGCTTTATCGTCGTGTTCAGGACCCGAAGTTACAGGAGATGATTTCGAATGTCGGCACCTTACCGACTCCGAGAGATGTCTATTTTAAGATCAGCAAGATGCTGGAAGATCCTGAGCTGGAGCTTGGAGACATCGCTCAAGTCATTAGTGAAGATGCGTCGATCAGTGCCAAAATTCTGCAACTGGTGAATTCGGCCTATTTCGGATTCTCCAGTCGAATGGACAGCATTGCCGATGCAGTGGGGACATTGGGTATAGAGAACATCCGTTCCCTGATTTTGATTATTGGAGTTTCGTGTACAAAGAACGAAGAGATTGAGCCATTCTTTGACGTCGGTGCATTTGGACGGCACTCGCTCGAGGTGGGAAAGCTTTGCCGAACGATTGGCAAAATGAAAGGATTGAAAGGCAGGGAGATCGAATCCGTTTTCACTGCGGGTCTTTTGCACGACATTGGCAAACTCGTCATCGTCGATCATCATCTGGACACTTATCGGGAGCGTTGTTTTGCCAAGGAGCAGGTTGAGAAACCTCATCTTGAAGTGGAAGAGAGTGGGTTTGAGAAGAATAAGCATCCCCTTGTGGGGGCCGCCCTGTTAGCCTTGTGGGGCATGCCAGCGAAAGTCGTCAACGCGGTCGCTTATCATCACGAACCTTCAGAGACGGATTCGCATTTAGCCGCCATCGTCCACCTGGCTGAGTCCATCACCAATGCCAAACATCTCAGACTCGATTGGGAGGAGTATCTTGATACCGATTTCGTGCAAAGCGAGGTGGTGGAAGCTTTGGATCTAGGAGCGGAGGTACAGGAATTGATGGCGGGTTGAGCTGAATTCGACAGGATAAACAGGATCTTACTAAGGATGAAGCTTCTGTTTTACTTGCACATGAAGTTAGTGAAGGAAGTGGAGGGCTAGAGATGGGAGGTTTCAGTTACTTCAATATCTTCATATGAATTTCTCACGTTTGATCACTCGTCCTTGATTTGTTGGTAAATATTGAGACGCCAAATTTGTGAAATGGGAATGATCGCAGTGAGGGAGAAGAAAACGAACAATGCGCCAAAGGTGATGAGGTAAGGTGTAGGCTCAAGATAGTGAATTTCGCTGAGGTGCCCAGAGAAACGATAAGCGAGGAAGCCGATGGTCAATGCCCCGATCACGAAACCGAGGGCACTTTGGAGAACGACTTTTTGATAAAACTGGCGTGCGATGCGTTTGGCATTCCCTCCCAGCGATATGCGAATAGCAAGTTCCTTTCGTCGCATGTTGATTTGATAATTGAGGAAACTGAAAACTCCAAATACAGATAGCAATATTGTCATCACACAGATGATGGATGCCATATTTTTGGTCATGCTCATGCGGATGAAACTTCCACGGATCATCTCTTCGTAGGGTAGGTAACGGTATACATACAGATCCCGATCAACCTCCCGGATGGTTTTTCGCACACTTGCTTCCGAAATTTCACGATTTGCAGTTTCCTCGAGCACATACTCGTAATAATCCTGATCCCGGTGATTGTCGTGCACATGGTGCAAAATAAACTCCTCGTTCGAATCGATGATACTTTGATTGCGGACCCTACAATATACGTCGCTGATTACTCCAACGATCCTGGCCATTCGGGTTTCCTCCCTACTGATTTCGAATTCCAAACTGTGACCGATCGGGTCACTGTCGGGGAAATACGTTTCCGCGAAGGTTTTCATCACCAGTATTTCCAACTCGTGTGTATTGGCATCCCACTCTTCGAGATTTCGCCCTTTCAGCAAAGTGATTCCCATGTTCGGAAGAAACTCCGGGTCTGTTGGTAGATATCTCAGATTTACTTCAACCTCTTCATCCTTGAGTTCGAATTTGTGGCTGAAACCTCCAGCGTGCATTGAGACGAGCGGTAAGCTGGAAGCTAGGTTCACTCTTTGCACGCTGGGCAAGGCCTTCAGTTGATTTTTGATCTCATCTGTTATTCTTTTTTTTTCTTCCCGTTTCTCTTCAAATTTCCAGTCTGGAAAAATCAGTTGTGTCACCCAGCGATTTTTGATTTGGAACCCGTAGTCGTCATCCATCATTCGAATCATATTGATCGACAAGAAAAGAGCAGACAAAGTTACAGTTGAGGCCAGTGAAAACTGAATAAAGAGAGCGATGCTGTGTCCTCTGGATTTGCGTGTTGCTGTGGGTCCACGATTACGAAGCCCTCTCTCGATGGCATTGGACCGGGTCCGGTAAAGAAGTGCGGCAGCGCAGATTATGAATCCGATTAACCCTATCATAATCACGAACGCGATAGATGACGGCGAGAGCCATTCACTTGCCGAATAAAACAAGCCAAACTTCCTGAAAGTTAGATCGAGTAACCGTTTTAGGCAGATTGCTATTAAACCTGAAACTGCGAAAATCAGGAAAAGCTCGGTTAAAAACTGTCGCAGTAGCAGGGACCTTTTTGCTCCGAGCGAAGTTCGAATCAGGATTTCTTGGTGACGCCTGTCGAGCTGAACGACAAGCAGGGATACGATGTTTGCACATCCGATTAGAAACATGCTAAGGCAGAGAATCTGCATGATGAAGAGGATGTGTTTGGTATCCCATTTCCTATACGACACCCGATCGATGTAGCGCTTATGCACCCACCGGTAGTTATATTTATCCAAATGTTCGGCCCTTGCCTGGTAGGTCTGTCGAAACTGATCCCATATTCTTGACAAAGCGGTTTCAAAATAAGTCGCTGAGATATTATCCTTTTTACGAAAAACGCATCTTCCGCGAACTCTGTGATTTTCCCAATTGGTGGCCAGGTCACCTTCCGGTTGAAAGGGTGCCCAGATATCGTATGACCACAGTTCAAAAGACTCTGGCAAAACGCCGATGATCTGAAAGTGATCCACATTGAGTCGAATCGATTGTCCCAGCGCAGATGCCGGCTGATCAAATAACTCTCTGGCCAGACGATGACTAATCACGCAGATATTTAGGTTTCCCGAGTCCACGTCGTCCTGTGTAAATGCCCTGCCGATCGCTGGCTGAGTTCTAAACACATCCCAAATCCCCATGGTTGCGAGAATCTTATTTCGTCTCAGGGTTTTTTCTTCGTGGTAGAGGAAGGGAACTTCGCGATCGAAAAACGCGATTGAATCGAAGATTTCCTTCTGTTGAATCAATTGCCCGTAATCCGAAAGAGAAAGAGCGGAGATTTCAACTTCCTTTCCCCGAATATGCATTTTGTGACGAAGCTCATAGAGTGATTGAGCTTCTGGAATATCGATGGGCTTAAGTATCCACGATTCAATGCGATCAAAAATGGTCAGATTAAACGCGATACAAAGCGTAAGGATGATCAGTACAGGGACGCTATAGCTGCGGTGCTTGAGGATTTGACGGACTGCGAATTTGAGATCACGCATAGTGTCTTCCAGAAGACGCATGCCCCAGTTCATGCGGCAGGATTCTTCGATCGAGGTTTTTTGGCCGAATTCACGGCGGGCTTGTTTGCGGGCGGTTTTGGGGTCGATGCCTGAAGCAACCTTTTGTTGCGTGCTCATTTCGATGTGGAATTCCATTTCATCGTCGAGCTCCGTAGAGGCTTTCATCGGAAAGAGGAGTTTTTTGAGGCTCCAGAGACAACTTTTGAGGAAGGTCATCGGAAAGGTGTTTAGGATTCGGGTTGGGACAGGACGAGCGACACAGCTGAGGCGAATCGCCTCCACTCGCCCTCTTCGATGGCGAGTTGTTTACGGCCCACGTCTGTGAGCGAG
>JAKSBQ010000321.1 GCA_022361075.1 Opitutales bacterium
ACTATCGGGGGGCTATGAACGAGCAATGCCTTACCCTTGCCGAAGCGATGAAAGAGAGTGGTTATGCAACTTTCATGACAGGCAAATGGCATCTAGGCATGAAATACAGAAGTCAGTGGCCGCTTCAGAGGGGTTTTGAGAGATTTTATGGCACATTGGATGGAGCGACGAACTTCTTCTACCCTGAATTTCCAAGAGGTATTACTCTTAATAACACACCAGTACAGAATCATGTTAGCACGACGAATCGTCGCTATTACACGACAGATGCTTTTACAGATTATGCGATTCAATTTCTAAAAAAAGAGAAAAACCATGATGATCGTTCATTCTTCTTATATTTGGCTTATACTGCGCCGCACTGGCCTTTACATGCCCATCAGGAGGAAGTGCTCAAATACATAGGAAAATACAAAAAAGGTTGGGATCAATTGAGGCAGGAGCGATACCAGCGCCAGAAGGAGATAGGATTGATTCAGTCGAATTGGAATCTGTCTGATCGATCTCATGTGGAGTGGGATAGCTTGAGTGAAGAGAAAAAGGAAGAGATGGATCTACGTATGGCGTACTATGCAGCGATGGTGGATCGAATGGACCAAAACATTGGTAAACTTGTGGAAGCTCTCAAGGCAATGGGAAAATATGAAAACACACTTATCTTGTTTTTATCCGATAATGGTGCATGCCAAGAAGGCGGTCGATTAGGTGGTAAGGCTAACCCCTTTAATACTGATGAATGGGAAAGATCATATGGAATCAATCTATCCTATGGGGAAGTGTGGGCCAACGCATCGAATACCCCTTTCCGAAAATTCAAGCATTACATACATGCGGGAGGAATTTCCACGCCCTTTATCGCTCATTGGCCCGCAAGTATAAAAGAAACAGGTGGATGGTATCGGGACCCAGCGTACTTAATAGACATCCTCCCCACTTTTTTGGAATTGAGTGAAGGCAGTTATCCCGATGTTCGAAATGGTAATAAACTTAAACCAATTACGGGTGTTTCGCTTGTTCCAGCCTTTCAGAATAATCCACTAAACAGAGAATTACCATTGTATTGGGAGCATGAGGACAATGCGGCAATCATGAAGGGTAAGTGGAAACTCGTTGGATCGAATGTATCCATTCCCGAAGGACTACAATCAGACAAATGGGAGTTATATGATTTAGAAAAAGACCTAACTGAAACACATGACTTGTCAGGGCAATATCCAGAAATTGTTGAGGCATTATCTCATGAGTGGTCCACATGGGCTGATCAGGTAGGTGTTTACCCCAAACCCACTGAAAGGAAGGCTACTCAATGAGAATTCTAACTCTCCTTTACTCCTCAGCGCTCATCATCGGAGCATTTGTCGCATCTCATGCCAAGGAGTTACCTAATATTGTTCTTATCATTGCTGATGACTGCACTTATAGAGATCTTGGATGTTATGGCGGGCAAGCCCATACACCAAACATTGATGCTCTTGCAAGTGAAGGAATGCGATTCACTAGATGTTTTCAGAGTGCTCCCATGTGTTCACCTACCAGGCACTCTATTTATACAGGGCAGCATCCAGTAAAATCGGGAGCTTATCCGAATCATACTTTTGTTGAGGAGGAAACGAAGAGCATCGTGCAATATTTGAAACCTCTGGGCTATCGTGTAGGACAAAGTGGCAAAACCCATGTGCAACCAGAGTCTGTCTTTAGCTGGGAAAAGATCCCTGGTGACCGAAATCCTGATTTTGAAGAAATTGATGGGTTTATAGAGGAATGCACGGATAGACGTGAACCCTTTTGTCTCCTGTTATGCTCAAATGAGCCTCATACACCATGGGATAAGGGTGATCCCAGTCGATACGAACTATCCAAAATCAAATTACCCCCTTATTTTGTGGATACTCCTGAGACTCGCGAAGGGATGCAGCGTTATCTAGCTGAGATTACCTATTTTGATGAGGAGGTTGGTAAGACAATTGAACTTCTAAAAAAACATGGGCAGTTTGAAAATACGTTACTTATTGTCCTAAGTGAGCAGGGAAGTGCGTTACCTTTTGCAAAATGGACATGTTATGATAATGGTCTTCAATCTGGATTCATTGCTTATTGGAATGGCTATATCGAACCTGGTTCGACCAACCATGCGATGGTTGAATACATCGATTTATTGCCTACTTTCATCGAGCTTGCAGGTGGGGAAGTTGATGATGTGGTCGACGGAAGAAGTCTACTTGAAGTTTTTGCAGGCAAACAAGATCACAAGGATGTTGTATTTGGGGAAATGACTTCTCGTGGTATCAATAGCGGACCCGAAAGTTTTGGTATCCGTTCAGTTCGAACAGATCGATATAAGTATATTTGGAACTTCACGCCAGAAGTGAAATTTACAAATGCCTGCACAGTCGCACCGGAGTTTCAGAGTTGGATTAAACTGGCTGAAGCGGGCGACGCAGACGCATTGGATAAAGTGAATCGCTATCACTTTAGACCCGAATTTGAACTCTATGATTTGCAATTTGATCCCTTGGAATGGAACAATCTCGCTGGCAGAATAGAGTATGAGGAGGTAGAATTTGCTTTACGAGACATGCTCTTGGATTGGATGGCGTTTTGTGGTGATCAAGGACAGAAAACGGAGATGAATGCGCTAGCTCGCATTAGGCGTCCTAAAAAAGTGAAGTAAGGTCTCTCGCGAGTTGTGATTTTCACCTGTAACCGCTTGAAAAGATGATTCCTTTTCATCTAGTATTTATATACCCCGCATGCGTTTATCCCACTGTGCTACAATACCTTATCGACTGGGTTTGTTATTATTTTTGAGTCTCCAATTGCTTTATTCGGAGGATTTGGAAATTGAAAATGTTCGAATTAGTGGTAATTGGCTCGAAATCGATAATCCAGACGCACTTGAGATTTGGTGCATGGCTTTGGATTCTCAAAATGGAGTTTGGATTGGTCACAACGATGGTCTGGCGTTTTATGATGGTTTAGATTGGTCTGTTTACGTTCATCCTGAGTGGGTCAATCCAGGTCCCGTTATTGCAATATGCGTTACTGAATCAGGAGCTCTCTATGTCATGAACAAGAGTGGCCTGTGTCATTTTGATGATGGTAAATGGACGCTTGTTTGTGAGGTCACTACCACCGAATTTGTGAGCACTTATGCGGTGATCCTGGAATCCAAGTCGGGCGAGATTTGGGCAGGTCATGATTCGGGTATGGTACGCCTTTTTAAGAACGGAACTATTGAAAATATTCATACTGATAATCTTGTTGTTGCGTTATGCGAAGACCAGGCTGGCGACATCTGGTGGGCCACTGGAATAGATGGAAACGTCTATAGAAGTTCTGTTACGGCTGGAGTGGAATTCTCGTCAAAAGAGTCTTGGAATCTAATGTTGGAACCAGCAGGTGAGATTGTTCGAACCGCTACATTGCTGTCTGGTTCAGATGGTCGAGTATGGTTGGGTGATAGTCGTCATAACCATAATCTGAAATACTATGATCTCGAAAAAGAACAGTGGGTGGAAATCGATCTAATCGAGAATTCTGGTACTAATCAGGTTTATGATTTAACGGAGGACATCCGAGGTCGCATTTGGATTTCAGCAGAAGGGGCACTGAAGGTGATACACGAAGATGAAATAAGTGTATTTAAATTTCCCGAAGTTCCAATGGCATTGGTGCGATCTTTTATGAGGGTATCGGAGGACGGCCAGCTATGGATTGCTGAAAAGAGTGGCCGTTTGTTTCGAGTCGTTAAGAACGGAAGTGTCTGGTCCAAATTTGAAGGTTTACACTATCAGTGTGAAGTTTTGGGTAGGAAGTGGTTCATTAATGAAGATAATCAGATAGTTTATCGATGGCTGGACTTAGAGGGTAGTCGATATGAGGTAATGTCCAATAGTGGGATTATCGACCATCCGATTGCGATTTATTCTACTCATAACGGATTGGTTTGGGCGATTGGCAGCGATCGTAAAATCGCGGCGATTAGTATCTATAATGGAGAGCGATGGATTAAGAAACGGTATCCAGAGTTCGCGACAGGATTCGACTATGGTGCATTTTATGAATGCTCAGATGGATCCATATTAATTGGAAGCGGGCAACCTTTCGACGGTCAGCCCAGATTAAAAGGAGGAGTCCTCAAAATTCGCTATTCTGGTTTACAGGTTGGGTTTCGAGCTGAAATGATGGATTCTGATTTAATTCCTTATCGAATACATGGTGTGCTTCAACTTCCAGATGGTAAGGATTTGTATGCGGGAATTCGTCTCATCGAAAACTCAGGCGATGAATTCCGCAGTATGCAGGATGATTTGGGCTATCCAACAGGATGGATAGCCGGTCTGTCTGTAAATGGATCAGGGACAGTGTGGGGTTCTACTTTTGGTCGAGGTGTTTTTAAATATGAGAACGGTGAGTTTGAGTGGTTTAAACCCAGTATTGGAGGATTTGAAGACTTATCAATCATCACTGTGGCTGCCCATAACAATTCCGAGGCCATTGCACTTACAAGTGATGCTCTATACAGGTATAAAAGTGGACAATGGAGATCATCCGTTGAACTTCCATTTGAATATCCCGTGCCAAGACGTTCTGCTGGTTTAAAAACAGAAGGTGAAGGTACGATTTGGATCAATCTAACGCATCCATACTGGCACATGAAGGAGCTTCAGACGAATCGTTACCATTCTGCTATGCAGCCAATGTTTGGAACGTATCGTTATCGGTTTGATAATGAAGCACCACGAACCTTTGTAACTAACGTACCCGAACGTCAGGAAGGACTTCGTTCCTTCTCGGTGAATTTTGACGGTCGTGACTATTGGTCACGAACACAGCGCAAAGATTTGCAGTTTTCTTACCGATTGGACGGGGGGAATTGGTCAACGTTTTCGCGTTATCGTGAAATGGATTTCCAGCAACTAAATGAAGGTAAGCACACTCTTGAAGTTCGTGCGCGTGATATGGATTTTAATATTGATCCTGTGGGAGCTTCGATTGGATTTATCATCGATATCCCATTTTGGCAGGAATCATGGTTCCTGCCAATAATCGTTTTTTTTGTGTTTGCGCTAGTAATTTTGGTGGTAACAAGTCTGATGCTGAGAGCGCGCCATTTGGTGGAGTTAGAACATCAGAAACTCAATTTCTTTACCCAACTGTCTCACGAAATTCGAACTCCATTAGCTCTTGTCATGGCTCCCCTTGAACAGGCCGCAAAAAAGGATGCTTCTGAGGTGATCAAAGATTATCTGAATCAGGCTATAAAGAGTTCAAAAGAGTTGAAGCGTATTATTGACCAGTTGCTCGATTTTAGAAGAGCACAAAGTGGTATTATGCAACTTAATCTTGAGAGGGTGGATATTGTTCGTTTCTGTTCTGATATAGCTAAATCCTTCAAGATTGAAGCCGCAAAAAAAGAGCAGACTGTTCGTTTTGAGTCTAGGGTTTCTAGTTTTGCATGCAGAGTGGATCCTGAAAAATTGAGGGGAATATTTAATAATCTGATTCTTAATGCATTACACTACAGTCCTGCGGGAACAGAAATCAGATTTTTAATAACCGAGTGTTCTTCAAAAAGTACAACCCTTCAATTTGTCATCGAAGACAATGGAATCGGTATGGATGCGGATTTTCTGAAAGTTGCTTTCAAACCATTTTCTAGAGCTCGAGACACTCAAATCAGATCTGTAAAAGGTAGCGGAATTGGACTCGCTTATGTGAACGAGTTAGTTGAGATCTTAGGAGGGAGGATCAATATCCTGAGTCCGGTTGATGAATCGAATAAAGAGTATCCGGGAACACGAATCACCGTAGTAATACCAGTGGAAGTTGTTAATCCGGAGATGGAACAGACATCAGAGACAACTGGGACCTCCTTAGACACTCAGGATGGTAAATCTAATCCGATGCTACTGATTGTTGAGGACGATCATGAGATGCAAAGATTCATTGCCGAAGAGCTCTCCAATCGTTTTAAGACCATGTGTTCTGAAAATGGTAAAGATGGTTTAGCCTGTGCGTTCAATGAAGTTCCGGACATCATCCTTTGCGATCGAATGATGCCAGTAATGGATGGTTTGGAGTTTTGCCGAAGGATAAGGGAAAATCTTACAACATCGCATATACCAGTAATTATGTTGACTGCTGCGTCTTCGCATGAGCGGGAAATGGAGGGCCTAAAAGCAGGAGTTAACGAATACATCGGTAAACCTTTCTCAATAGAAGCCCTGGCTGCGAGAATCGAGAATCAGTTGAAGATTCGTGATGGTCTGCGCGACAAATTAAGGTCTGAGTATGAAAAGGACAAAGTAATAGCCGGAGAACTCAGTTTTGAGGATCCTTTTCTTAATCGTGTTTCGGAGATCATCGAGAAGCGGTTAGATGATTATATGTTTGATTCAGAATTACTGGGACAGGAACTTCACATTAGTCGAACCTCACTTTATCGTAAGCTTGGTGCTGTGGCTGGAATCTCTCCTTCTGCCATGATCAAATCGCGTCGAATGACTAGGGCTGCTAGTTTACTTGTTGAGACCGAGGATCCCATAAACACAGTTATGGAGAACGTAGGTATCATCGATAAGCGAAGCTTTAACAAGTGGTTTAAGGAGCATTTTAAATGTACCCCTACTGAATATCGCAATAAAATGTGGGGACGTAGTTAGAAACAGAGGGGGATATCTGTCTCAACGTAGGTGCATTTGTTTCATTTGAAATAAATAGCAAAAAAAAGAGGGTTTGGTACTCAGAAACCCAAGTTGGTTACAGGAGACTCTCTCTATTGCCCTTTTTTTTCTATACTTAGCATACTGCCCATCGCTGGGTTGATAAAAAATCACTGTTACAAACAACGACGACCCTAAAAATATGACTAAGCGATATAAACGTAATCAACTAGGTAAATTGGTTTTCCTAGGATTGATTTTGCCCTTCCTGCTTTCTGCTCAGGATGACTCATCTAGCCTGGATGAAGACGTGTACGAACTTTCCCCATTTGTGGTCGATACCACCGGTGATGTGGGGTATCTTGCGAACAATACTTTAGCGGGAGCAAGGACCAGGACCAATCTTTCGGATATAGCGAGTCCTATTTCCGTTTTTACCCGAGAATTTGTTGATGACCTTGCTATCACTTCAGAGGAGGAATTATTCCTTTACTCCACTTCTGCTGTTCCTGAAATAACAGATCAACAAGACAATGGAGTATTGGGTATTGCGATCAATGAGCTGGTAGGAAACGTTCGATTGAGAGGGCTTCCCGCTGCAAGAACTCGTGATTACTTCACCTCTTATTACCCGACGGATTCTTACAATGTTGGGCGTTATGACGAATCGAGAGGTTCCAATTCTATTCTTTTCGGTATTGGCGGTGCCGGTGGTCTGATGAATGCCTCAACTAAGACTGCGATTAAAGGAGAAAAATTCACTGATCTCAGCCTCAAAACCACATTAGGTGATATAGATCTTCTGCGCTTTACGATCGATTCGAATGTAGATTTGGCTGATAATTGGGCAGTGCGCCTGAATGCGGTATGGGAAGAAGGTGACGGATGGAGACCTCATGACTTTAGAGATATTCAAAGAGTCCATGTAACTAGTAGTCTTTACCTTACCGATTCCATAACGGTACGTGCTGATTTCGAAAAAGGAGAGATGAACGGTACCGAGACGCGTAATTTCTCACCCCAGGATCATCTCTCAAATTGGTTAGCACTGCCAGTCGACCAAAGAACGACTGCAAACATCAATTTTAATGGTATTAGAAGAAACGATTTTGATGATACTATTGATATCTACGATGACCGGAATAATCGTCCTCGTTTGACGGTGTTTAATGATGGAGGTTTCCGTGCATTTCAGGGACATGCTTTTACTCAAAATAGAATGCAGATTGTGGATGCTGATACAGGCGCCACAGAAGACTATATCTTTAGAAATCAGTTGCTAGACCGTGACATTGCTCCCATTGATGCGTTTTACTCCGGACCTGGTGCGACCAGAGATGTTGACCTTATGGCAGCTACTGCGTTCATCGAAATGAACCCTGTGGACAAGCTTTTCATAGAAGCAGCCGTCCGATACGAAGAGTGGGATTCTGTCACACACGATATCGTCGGATCAGTATTTGAAATTCATGGCGAGCCGAGTGAAGTCTTTAGAAATGGTGATGCGAATCCATATGCCGGGGATTTTTTCATCGATTCTCAGTGGAGAGGACGTGACCAGTTTAACGATTACACAACAGCTCGTCTAACCGCTTCTTATGAGTTTGAGACTGCAAAGATGGGACGTCACATTCTAGGCGCATTCTTTTCGTGGTCTGAGTTTAATAAGCGTTCTAGAATCCGGCAGTTGGTTGTCGAAGGTGCTCCTTTCAACAATAATCCTGAAAACGGAAGAAACCGGATCAACACCAGGACTTATTTTGATCGAGATACTCCGACTGATCAAATCGCGCTGACGCCATGGCAGGATGTTTTCAATAATACACTTACTTTGAATAATGACCCAACCTACGGAACTGTCACGTATTCACCTGAGTGGGCGTTCAGTACAGTTAATGACAACAAACAGGTTATTAACACGATGATGGTTAATGGTCAGAGTTACTTCTTTGAAAATACGATCCCGGTTATTCTAACCTATGGTTACAGGAAAGACGATGCATATGATGATAAGGTTGATCGCGTCCGTCATCCTGAAAGCAATAAATGGGTATTAGGTACTGAAGCTGAGCGGGTGTCTGACAACGACGTTGATACACTGTCCTATGGAGTTGTTGTAAAACCAAAAGAGTGGATCAGTGTTTTCTATAATGACTCGGAGAATATCGAACTACCGGGCACAGGTAACACTTTACTCCCAAACAATGAGAATCGTCCTCTAGCGGAGGGCTCTGGTAAAGATTACGGTGTGATGCTGAACCTTCTCGACGGTAGAATGTTTGTGCGCGCATCTTACTTTACCTCTGAGGTTGAAAACGACAGCACTGGATCTGATGTCAGAAACGGTCTTAGCTTTCGTAGTAATGCGATTCTCTTGGCTGGCTTGGATGAAGGTATCATCACACAGGAACAATACGATACGAACGAGATTCATGAAGATAGCTCCAACTTCGATCTGGCCGATCGTTCTACTGAAGGATATGAAATTAACGTAACTTCAAACGTCACTGACAACTGGAGGTTCACACTAAGCGCATCTTTCTCTGACTCAACAGAAGACAACCGTATTCAACGTTCAAAACAGTATATAAGTGATACTAGTTCTCTCTGGGACACGATTAATGCTGCGATTGATCCAACATACGAAACAGAGTTTCAGGGAGCAACTGTTGCACAGCATATTTCAGCGATAAATCGTTGGTTTACCCAACAAGTGGCTGCTGAAGGAAAGACATCTGTTGGACACCGCAAAACGCAGTTTAGCTGTTTTACGCGTTATACATTCAATGATGGACGACTCGACGGCTTTTATGTCGGTGGTGGATATCGCTATGCCAGCAAAAGGGCTCTAGGTGTAGACCTTACTGGCAAACTGCATTACGGAGAAGCTGATAATGAGATCGATCTACTCCTGGGATACAGGACCAAGGTTTCGTTGTTCGGCGAAGAGAAACAAACCCTTTCTTTCCAATTCAACGCGAGAAACATCTTGCATGAGGATGAGTTTAAATCGCTCCGAATCGATGAGCTTGGAAACATGATTCGCGGGCGAGTGGTCGCTCCTGCTTATTACAGCCTGACGACTACTCTTAAGTTCTAGTTGTTGGTATCGATCTATTCCCTGCTGAATTTAATCAAAACTTTCTGTAGTAGTGTATCGCAGGGAATAGGGTCTGATACTCGGGTCTGGGTAGTTCATAGGGGAATATCCAGGCTCTTTTTTTTAAATAATAAACTCCTGTTGATGATGAATTGGTTGAAGATCGTATCGACGTTATTGCTCACTATACAAGCGATGGGTGAAAACTCTTTGGAAACCAGTTTGGTAACTATTGAAAATGAGCAGCTTGAGGTGGCTGTGAATCCCATTGGTGCGGAGCTATTTAATGTCCGTTCAAAACATTCTGGTCGTGAATATCTCTGGCAGGGTGACCCCAGGTTTTGGGCTGATAGGGCGCCAATTATGTTTCCGGTAGTTGTTCGATTTAAACACGACGGGTTCAACTACGAAGACGAGTTCTATAGTCATCCCAAGTTAGGGTTGGCGTTTGGGCGTTTGTTTGAAGTTCTGCCGTCAAAAACTGATAATGAAGTCAGCTTTATTTTGAGGTCTGACGCTGAGACGCTAAAACGATTTCCGTTTCCTTTCGAGTTTGAGGTATCTTTCCTGTTGGAGGGAAATCGTTTGGTTAATGAATTCATCGTGAGAAATACGGGTGATAAAAAAATGTATTATGAGCTTGGAGGTCATCCCGGATTTTCGTTCCCACTGTCGGATACCGTTAGTCGTGAGGACATTGAATTCGTTTTTTCAGAAAAGATGAGCGTCGATCGTCCCATTGTTTCTAATAATCTCATCCATGCCGATAGGGTCCCGTTTTTGGACGGAGAAAGCAGATTGGGATTAGGAGATGAGCGCATTCCCAATGGGGGGATGTTTCTTGAAAATTGTTCCTCTAAAGTGATTGGATTAGCAATCAAGGGCGAGGAACCATTTGTCAGTCTGGATTTGGGAGATTTTCCTCATGTGAATTTATGGTCTCCACCTGAACCGGCAGGTCGTGCTTACGCATGTATCGAGCCATTGGTTGGGCATCATGACATGCATGACAGTCCGATGGATATTACCGAGAAAAAGTCAATTCTCACTTTGGAAGCCGGTGAGAGCAGAGTATATCGCTTTACAATAATTATCCACGAATAAACCGAAGTTACTTAGTTAATATGTTTGAGATGCAATATATGGATCGACTTGTGAGCCTTGGTAAAACGATAGCTCTAAGTGTGGTGATGTTGCCCTTGCTGGATGCTGCTACTATTCCTCTAACCATTGATTTAGAGCTGGAAAGTCAATATCCCGATGCTGATCTCAAACGTGGATATGTGCTTCAGGGAGCTGTGGCTCAGAATCACGAGAGGTATCTCTACGCGATTCGGAAAAGTCACCAAATTGGGAATGAACTGATAGGCATTTTCAGGGATATCAATCAGTTTGATCACGGAGTATTGTTTCGTAGCTACCGTAGCCGTGGAGAAGGATATTGGGGGGCCGATGGTGAGCAGGAAGAGTTCTATTTAGAGAATGGAAATATTCAAACTCACATAAACTCTCAGTTCTTGGAGATGTGCCAATTGGCCAGTGATGGGGGAATGCAAGCAGTATTCCAATTAGCTGGTACTCCAGTTGAAGGTTTGGACGATGGAAGTGTTCGTCAACTATTCACGCTTGATCCTGGCAGAGAGTATCATGGCAATGCTAGGTATTATCCTATCCCTATTGAGTCTGAATTCGGACTTCTGGCTGATACGCTTTATCAATGGATGTTTAAGCTGCAAGAGGGCATCGGGCGATTCGATTCCATTTGGCTGGGCACGCAGGAGCCAGAACACACTCTAGGTTTTCCAGATGGTATAAAAACATCCGAGTTTCGTCATCAGAATTTAACCGACTATATCAAGCTTTGGAAAACGGTATCTGATAGGCTACATACAGCAGGGATGTTAACTGGTGGGATGCAGAACAATGCCGGCGCGAACTCTGGACAGAAATTCATGGATAGTGTTCATGCCTTGGCAGCAGAGAACTGTCCAATCGATTTTTTCAGTATCCAAAATTATTCCGGACAATTTAATCAGCGTATTATTGATGAAGCCTTTCTCGCACTGGATTCTAATGAGTTGTTTAAGGATACAAAATTACTGTTTCATCGTTATCAACCCTGTGAAGACATTGATGAGTGTTTTGAAACTACCGCAGGCATTATCAAGGTCCTCAAAGCAGAGCGGATTCTGCTTGATCGTTCGGATCGGATTTATGGCTACAATTTTCATACCCGCGCAAAAGGTTCAGAACTCGGTGAAAGCCTGTTAGCTTTTCTCAATCGAATGCCTTCAAAACGATTGAATATCAGTGGATTGCTAAAAAATGGATTGGGTGGGTTTGCTTACATTAATGAAGATCAATCCCATATCAGTATTGCCCTTTGGAATGATAGTGAAGAAGTCGTCGATACTGAAATTCGGCTGTTAAACAGAGGCTCATTGGATCTCACCGTATCTGCATATCGAGGTGAGGACATCATTTTCAGAACCAACGATGATATCATTTATGATCGATTAAGTGGCTCATTGCTCGGGATTCATTTTGAACCCGATCAATATCACTTTGTAGAACTACGATCGACTGAATCAAAGAACATAGCTCATATTTGTAGCTCTGAAGACGGATCCAATTTGGTTGAGGTCATTCCATCTGAGAAATTGATACTAGCTGATATAGTAAACCTTTCATGCGATTATCCACTGAGAGATTTATCAGAAGTTAGCTTCTATGACGAACATGGTTCTCTACTACTGGGGCTGGAAATAGAGAAGTCTTTGCTAAACATTTTAGCCAACAACAATGCTCGTCCCGTTCCTTTTGAGGGAGAGGTCTCATCTCTAATCCTCAAATTTTCATCTGCTACTGTAGATATTTATTTGAATGAACAGTGGCTTGCGAGTCAGGCATATGATGCCACCGGACTGCAGTTGGGTAGAGTTGAATTTAAAGCCGATAATCTGTGCTTCGAGAACCTGCAGAATCAACTAAGGTTCTCCACAGAGCCCTTGAGGAAGCCAATCGTTCCGATTGAAGAGACTAAACTGTAATTTGGGCTGCAATATTTGTGATGAATCGGGAATTTGAGAGTAGAAGTAGTAAGGGAATGAGATTCATCATTTTTGTATGTTTTCTTCTTTTGACAGGTGTCGAGGCGACTGAGCGGCCGAACATCATTTTGATAATGTCGGATGATATGGGCTACTCCGACATAGGTTGTTATGGCGGTGAGATTCATACGCCTAATCTCGATTCACTGGCATCAAATGGTATTCGATTCACTCAATTTTATAATGCTGCTCGTTGTTGTCCTACTCGGGCGAGTCTACTGACGGGGCTTTATCCCCATCAGGCGGGAATCGGTTGGATGACTAACAACGAGAATCGAAATTATGCCTATGATGGTGAATTGAATTCCAATTGTGTGACTTTGGCTGAAGTTGCAAAAACTGCTGGGTATTCGACGTTCATGACGGGAAAATGGCATGTGAGCAGGAACTCAAAAGCGGCATCTCCTCAACATAGCTGGCCGCTGCAGCGTGGTTTTGATCGATACTACGGAATTCTAGGCGGAGCCAGTAACTTCTTTGATCCAAAAGGTCTTTGTCGAGACAACCGAATGATCAACAAGCTGTCCGATATAGAATATTCATTGGAGGATTATTATTTTACAGATGCAATTTCTGATGAAGCTGTTCGGTTTGTCCGAGAACGAGACAAAGAGAAACCGTTTTTTCTATACATTGCCTATACCGCTGCTCATTGGCCAATGCATGCCAAACCTGAAGATATCGCAACTTACAAAGGTCGGTATGATTTGGGTTGGGAGACCATTCGGAATGAACGATTTGCGAGAATGAAGCAGTTGGGTGTGATCAGTCGAGATGCAGAATTATCTCCGCTGGACACCCATCCTTGGGAATCTGAATCTAGACCGGACGTTCAGGCTGGAAGAATGGAGGTTTATGCCGCCATGGTCGACTGCATGGATCAGGGAATCGGACGGCTTGTGCAAACACTTAGAGACGAAGGGATATTTGAAAATACTCTGATTTTATACCTGCAGGACAACGGTGGATGTGCTGAGGAGATCGGCTCAAAGGGGCCGGTCAGGCAAAAGGGAAAAAAAGAAACAACCCGGCTTGGAGAACCCATTATGATAGGTGAAGCGATCATAGGTGGCTCTGAAAATACTTACGTCTCATACGGTAAATCATGGGCGAATGTATCCAATACACCTTTCCGCGAGTATAAACACTGGGTTCACGAAGGTGGAATATCGACTCCGCTCATTGTTCATTATCCTGATTTGGTGAAGCATCCGAACAGCATTGAAGCCTTCCCAAGTCATATTATCGATGTGATGCCGACATTGGTGGAATTGATGTGTGCCTCATATCCGAAGATGTTTCGTGATCATCATATCCACCCGATGGAAGGTGTGAGTCTGGTGCCGATATTCAGTGGTGAATCAGTCGAACGTGAGCATCCTCTTTGCTGGGAACATGAACTCAATCGTGCTGTTCGAGATGGCGATTGGAAACTCGTTTCCAAAGGTAGACTCATGGATGGACCCTATCGTTTCTGGACCAATTTTAAACTCGGAGAATGGGAACTCTATAACATCGCAGAGGATCGTAGTGAACTTCATGATCTTGCGCTTGTTCACCCTGAGAGGGCTGAGCAAATGGCAAAAGTGTGGACCACATATGCCGAACGGGTTCATGTTTTTCCGAATCCGTGGAAACCCTAAAACAACGAATCTTGAGCTGATATCATCAAATGAAAAATAAACTTCTAGTCACCTTATCGATATTTCTAGCTATTTCTGCTTTTGCAGAGTGGAAGCCTAAGGAGAATTCATTGACCACTGAATGGGGAGAAGCTGTTACCCCTGATAACGTTTGGCAAGAGTATCCAAGACCACAATTCGAGCGGTCGGACTGGTTAAATCTGAACGGTCTTTGGGAGTATTCCATTCTTAAAAAAAATCAGCCTCAGCCGAAGGAATTTAAGGGCGATATCCTGGTTCCTTTTTGCGTGGAATCCTCTCTTTCAGGAGTGAAGGGAGAGGTGATGCCCGATGATCGCATTTGGTATCGTCGTGAATTTGAAGTCCCGAGGGATTGGAAGGGCAAAAGTGTGTTGTTGAATTTTGAGGCTGTTGATTACGAATCAACTGTGTGGGTAAATGGAATGCTCGTGGGTTCTCACAAAGGAGGATTTGATCGGTTCACTTTCGATATCACAGTTTATCTGAAAGAGAGTGGGAAACAAGAGGTTGTTGTAAGCGTGGATGATCCCTCAAGTTTCGGAACTCAACCCAGAGGTAAACAACAGATTCCAGCTCAAGGCATTTGGTACACACCCGTTAGCGGAATTTGGCAGACGGTTTGGTTAGAAGCCGTTTCAGAGGATTCCTGGTTAAAGGAAGTGAAGTTGATTCCGGACATTGACCAGGAGTCGATTACAGTAATTCCTTTTTCCAACAAACCACTGCTTCCTGAATACCAAGTTAAAGTGAAAATTCTTGATGATAAGGAAGTGATCGCAGAGGGGCAGGTTAGCCCTAATTACAAAATCAGTTTAGATGTCAAAAATCCTAAACTTTGGTCACCGGATAACCCTCGCCTTTATGACGTCCAACTGGTGCTTACTGATCCGTCCGGTAAAGTTCTAGACGAGGTTTCCAGTTATTTCGGAATGCGCAAAATCAGCGTCGGGATACACAAAGGAAATCAATATTTATTTCTCAATAATGAACCTCTTTTCCATTATGGAACATTAGATCAAGGTTGGTGGCCGGACGGGCTGCATACCCCTCCTTCGGATGAAGCGATGAAGTACGACATCGAGATCACCAAAGAGATGGGCTTCAACATGATCCGCAAACACATCAAGATCGAGCCTGATCGATGGTATTACCACTGTGACAAGCTGGGAATTCTTGTATGGCAAGACATGCCTGCCGCTATGGCTGTATTACCCAAAGGTGGGCTTCAAAAACCCCATCACTTGCAACATGTTTGGAGAAGAACTCCTGAGGAGCTAAACTTCCCCAGCGATGATGCTGCTCAATATGAATGGGAAATGAGTCGCATGATTAACCTGCATTATAACTCACCTGCGATAGTCATGTGGGTGCCTTTCAACGAGGGTATGGGGCAGTATTCAACTTGTCGAATTGCCGATATGGTAAAGCAACTCGATCCAACCCGACTCGTAAATGCTGTTAGTGGCTGGAAACTGTATCCCTGCGGTGATGTTTTAGACATTCACACCTACGATGAAACTCTCACACTGCCCCCTGCTCCAATCGACCGGGCTTCTGTGATCGGCGAGTTTGGAGGCATTGGATATCCGGTGAAAAACCATCTGTGGAACCCAGAGCGGAAAAACTGGGGATATCAAACCTACCAAAGTGAAGAGGAACTCATTCAGGCCTACCGGCACAAGTTTGATCAAATAGTTGAGATGCAGAAAGCGATGGGACTCTCCGCTGCTGTTTATACTCAAATCACAGATGTGGAGATCGAGGTTAACGGCTTGATCACCTATGACCGCAAAGTGATCAAGATCCCGGTTGAAACACTTAGCGAGATTCACTCCAAACTCTTCGAGTAATAGAAACATGAACTTAAAACGACTATTTGCTACGGTTGGGGTGTTATTAGGCGTCAGCGTTGTGAGCGCTTCGGAACGTCCGAACTTTCTCTTTATCATCGCTGACGATTGCACATTTCGCGACATCGGTTGTTACGGAGGACAGGCTTACACTCCTAATATTGATCATCTGGCTACGGAGGGTATGAAGTTCAATCATTGCTTTCAGGCCACAGCGATGTGCTCCCCCACGCGTCACAATATTTATACAGGATTGTATCCGGTGAAGAGTGGTGCTTATCCCAACCACACATTTACGCATCCAGACGTTAAAAGCATTGTGCATTACCTGAAGCCATTGGGTTATCGGGTTGCTCTGTCCGGGAAAACCCACATCAATCCGCCTGAAGTTTTTCCTTTCGAGTATTCTGAGGTCCAAAAAAACGATACGAAGTCGGTAATTGATTTTAGCGCGGTTGAGAAGCTCATGAAGGAGTCGTCGGAAAGTGGTAACCCGTTCGCTCTTTTCGCGTGTTCCAACGAGCCTCACGGCCCATTTACCAAGGGAGTTGAGTTTCGTAAAAAATACGATGCAGAAGAAATCTCATTACGCCCCTACATCGTAGATACTGATGAGACTCGCGAGTCATACGTGAAGTACTTGGCCGAGATTTCTTTTTTTGACCAGGAAGTTGGTCGGTTGCTTGACTTGCTTGAGAAATACAATCTCGCAAAGAATACGATGGTAATGGTTGTTTCCGAACAGGGAAACGGTTATGCATTTGCCAAATGGTCGTGTTACGAATCTGGGCTTGGATCCGCAATGATTGTACGGTGGCCCGGCAAGGTGAAGCAAGGAACTGAAACGAATGCATTGGTAGAGTATGTTGATGTTTGCCCAACATTTGTTGATGCGGCAGGAGGAAGCCTGTCTGATGTTCTTGAGGGCAGTAGCTTGGTTCCGCTCCTTACAGGGAAAACTGATGAGCATAAGAAGTATGTTTATGGCATTCAGACCACACGTGGAATAAATGGCGGTGCGCCTTATTATCCTATCCGAACCATCCGCGATAAAAACTACCGTTTGATCATGAATCTGACTCCAGAGGCAAAATTTTATAACGGTATTGTAAACGGTGACTGGTTCAAAAGCTGGGAAAGAAAAGCGGAAGGCGGTGATGAACATGCTGCTGCCATGATCGATCGTTATCACAATCGACCTGCAATCGAATTGTATGACGTACACGCGGATCCGTATGAGATGACAAATATTGCTGGCAGGAAAGCTTACGAAGAAGTTCAGCAACGACTTACCAAAAAACTGATTGAATGGATGAATGCTGAAGGCGACAAGGGGCTGGATACTGAGCTATCTGCGGATGATCGCATGGGATACAATAAGAAGAAGAGAGAAGGAACTCTCTGAAACCAGTAACCTTGATGTGGATGATACGGTTCTGTTTTTTGATCATCGTTTAGTCGCCTTATGACCTTTAAAAGCTCACGATTTATTATCCTGCTAATTTGGGTTTCTGTTTCCACATGTGTGGTGGCGGATATCAGACCCAATATCATCTATATTCTTGCAGATGATCTCGGCTATGGAGATTTGAGCTGCTACGGTCAGGAAAAATTTAAGACTCCTAATATCGATCGTCTTGCCGAGCGTGGAATGAAGTTAACACAGCATTATTCCGGAAGCACCGTTTGCGCGCCATCCCGTTCCTCTTTGCTTACAGGACTCCATACAGGGCACACTCCAATCCGGGGTAATCTGGAAGTTAAACCGGAAGGACAGCACCCAATACCCAAGGAGGTCCTTACCTTGCCAAAGCTATTAAGAGCGAATGGTTATACCACGGGAATGTTTGGAAAATGGGGCTTGGGTTATCCTGGTTCTGAAGGTGATCCGAATGAGCATTTCAATCAGTTTTTTGGATTTAACTGCCAGCGATTGGGTCATCATTATTACCCGCGTCATCTATGGAATAATAGAGAGAAAGCTCATATTCTTGATAATGCAGGAAAACAAAAGAAAGTGTACGCTCCTTCTATAATCCATGATCAGGTTCTTCGTTTCATTGAGGATAACGCCTCAAAACCTTTTTTCTGCTTCATTCCAACGATTATTCCTCACGCTGAGCTTATTGCTCCTGAGAAATACATGGAGAGGTTTCGTGGCAAAATTCCAGAAGGTGAACCATATGTTGGTCTGGATGATGGGCCGGAGTATCGTCAGGGAAAATATGAATCTCAGAAAGAACCTCGGGTAGCCTTTGCTGCCATGATTTCTTTGCTCGATGATCAGGTAGGGGAGATCGTTGAAAAGTTGGAATCTTTGGGGATCTCCGAGCAGACTCTTATTATTTTTGCATCAGATAATGGACCTCATCAGGTTGCCGGTGGCGATCCAGATTTCTTCAACAGCAATGCAGGGTTTAGGGGATACAAACGTGATTTGTATGAAGGAGGTATTCGAATCCCCATGATTGCCTATTGGCCCGGTCAAATTGCCCCATCAAGCGAATCCAATCATATTTCCGCATTTTGGGATGTGCTTCCGACCTTAGCCGAATTAATAGGGGCAGAAATCCCTGACAGTCTGGATGGCATCTCTTTTCTACCAACTTTATTTGGTCAGGCAGAAGATCAGCAGGAACACGAGTACCTGTATTGGGAATTCCATGAAAAAGGTGGTCGATTGGCGATCCGGAAAGGCAATTGGAAGGCTGTTCAGTATAATGTCCTGAGCTCTTCAGAACCTTATATTGAGCTCTATAATTTAGAAAAAGACCTTTTTGAAAAGCATGATTTGTCTGATCAACATCCCAACCTGATCAAAGAATTCCGAGAACTGTTCAAGACTTCGCGAACCCCTTCATCAATTTTTAAATTTCAGCATCAGGGTTACAGAGGATAGCCCGATGCAAAGAAAACACCCCTCACCATTAATCTATGAAAAATGACCTCTTCATGTTGCGTTGGGGAAATCCGGATTACGTAACGGAGTTCTTATCGAGAGCGCTCTATATTGATCGGGATGAAACGTTGCAGTCTATCCAGCGTGAGATCACTCTCATCAAACAAGAGCGTTAAGTGTATTACCCCAGAACTTATCGAAGAATGTATTTACGATCTATTCTAATATTACTAATTCTGACCTCTGCATTGGCATTTTCTGTTGCTGCCAAAAATGCTGTGGAAGCTGATCCGATAGCGATTTTGCGGGGTAGTTGGCCTGATCCAACAATCTTAAAAGTAGGTGACAAATACCTGATGACTCAGAGTGTTGCCGGTGGTTATTATCCGAATAATCTCATTTGGGAATCGGAAGATCTTTTGGAGTGGACTCCGTTGACATATGCCAGACCCGAAAGCGGAGGAGGTCTCGCTCCAGACTTAGCTTATGTGAACGGGACGTATTATCTTTATTGCGAACGGACGACTCCTTTGACCGCTAGTTCTCCTTCCGGTCCGTGGACGGAACATCCACATATGGATGGTTCAGAGGGAATTGATCCGGGGCACCTGAAGGCGAAAGACGGTAAGCGATATCTGTATAGCTCCAAAGGTTATATGGCTTTGCTCGAAGGGGATGGCTTGTCGTATACCACACCGCCCCAAAAAGTCTATGACGGGTGGGAGATTCCTGAGGATTGGGCTTACACTTTGTTGCATCTGGAGAGTCCAAAGTTGTTCTTCAAGGACGGCTATTATTACATGGTGAGTGCCCAGGGTGGTACGTTTGGAGTCGCTACGGGGCACATGGCGGTTGTGGCGCGATCAAGGAATCCTGAGGGTCCTTGGGAAAATGCGCCATACAACCCGCTGATCCGCACGGATAATCGTGATGAACCGTGGTGGGGAGAAGGACACGCGACGATTTTTGAAGGACCCAACGGAGATTGGTTTGCGCTCTATCATGGTTATAAAAATGGCTATCGATTGCTGGGGCGTTGCACATTGTTACTGCCAATAGAATGGACTGAAGAAGGTTGGCCTGTCGTAGCAGAAAAGTGGCCCCGTGGGTTTTCGGAAGACGCGATGAAGATCAATCTTCCGATGAGTGATGAGTTCGATGGTAATTCATTGGGATTGCAGTGGCAATCGCCTGAAAAACATGACCTCTCCAGATACGAGTTTGTGGATGGCAAGTTGATCGTGAAGGGATACGGAAAAACTGTAGGGGATTGCCGTCCACTAACGGTCAATAATGGAGAGATCTCCTATGTGTTGGAGACGCAGCTCAAACTGAACGGAGCAGATTTCGCGGGACTGGTGATTTATTATAACGCAGAAGTTTACGTTAGTTTTGGGATCACTAAGGAAGGCATTGTAAAAAAAGAAACACTCGCAGGAACCAGAAGAATCCTACCAACCCGACAATACAAGCATCATGGGGATACTGTTCGTCTGAAGATTATCAACGACAAGAGTGATGTGCGTTTTTATTTTCAGCAAACAGATGGGAGCTGGAAGTTCGTAGAGTCATCAGAGGACATCGGAGGAATGGATGATAATGGCTTTTTGCAGAACTCATCCATGCGCCCGGGGATTTTTGTTACTGGAGAGGGTAGTGCGGCATTCAGCTACTTTCGACATACCGTAAATGTTCAAAAATAGAGGCACCATGAATATTCGGAAAAAAATAGTCTTATCAGCTGTATTTTTTTACTGCTTACTTGTTGCTTTTGCGGAGCAAGCAATACCCAACATTATTCTGTTTGTTTCAGATGATCATGGAACCGATGCATTGGGTTGCTATGGCAACGATGTCATCCAAACTCCAAACTTGGATCGCCTGGCCAGCGAAGGTGTCCGCTTTACGAACGCATTTTGTACCAGTGCAAGTTGTGCGGCCAGTCGTTCGGTTATTTTAACTGGAAAATTCGGTCATGCCACTGGTTCCTATGGCCATGTTCACGATTACCATCATTTCAGCACTTTTGATGATGTGAAATCACTTCCGGTGCTGCTATCTGAAGAGGGATATCTCACGGCACGTATTGGCAAATATCACTTAGCACCAGAGTCTGTTTACAAGTTTGACAAAGTATTGAGAGCGGACCCACGAAACACGGTTGAAATGGCTGAGGTATGTGAAGATGTTTTGAATTCTAAAGACCCATTTTTTCTTTATTTTTGCACGGATGATCCGCATCGAGGTCATCCATTTACACCTGATCCCTGGGATGCTCCGAATAGTTTTGGAAATCGAGCGGAAGGGTATGAGGGTGTTGAGACGATCAGCTACAATCCAGATGAAGTGATAGTGCCTGATTTCTTGCCGAATTCGAAAGAGTGTCGTGAGGAGTTGGCAGAGTATTACCAATCAGTTTCCCGGATTGACCAAGGTTTTGGCAAATTGATGCAACTTCTTGAACTGGCTGGAAAAGTTGAAAACACCATAATCTTCTACATTTCTGATAACGGAATCGCGTTTCCGGGAGCAAAAACAACGCTTTACGAACCTGGAATGCGATTACCTTGTATCATTAAAACACCGGATCTTCCTAAACAAGGAATTGTCAGCGATGCTATGGTATCCTGGGTGGATTTAACCCCGACCATTTTGGAAATGGCTGGAATCTCTTTTGAAGCGAAAGATTTTCACGGACGCTCATTTACCGATGTCTTGAATCAGTCAACATCTGAAAATTGGGATCAAATTTTCGCAGCCCATAATTTTCACGAGCTCACAATGTATTACCCAATACGAGTTAGTCGTGAGAGACGATTCAAGCTCATCTGGAACATCGCTTGGCGTTTGGAGTATCCTTTTGCATCTGATTTATGGGCCGCATCCACATGGCAGGCAGTTTATCGAAATAAAGGTGAAACCTTCGGAAAGCGTTCCGTTGAGAGCTATCTATTTAGAGATGAATTTGAGTTGTATGATCTCGAGGAAGATCCTGATGAAATCATGAATTTAGCAGACGACCCACAATACGCCGATAAATTGGAGCAAATGAAGAAGAGTTTGAGAGCCTTCCAATTAAAAACCAATGACCCGTGGTTGATTATGTGGGATCATGACAGTTCCATGCAAGGAACGGGAGTCAATTTATAATCTTTTTGGAAGAACGAAATATTTGAGAATGAGACTGTCGAAAATGAAAGCTTGCTTGCTTTTTCTGGCCTAGCGAAGGGCGACGATCATTGCCTGTTTTCTTATTCTTAACAGTCGAGACGGTTATTCCCGGATCAGAATGGATCTCACCAACTTTGCAGGCATTGCTTTCAAACACTTCAACCCAGTTTATTGGGTCTTAAATCCATTGACCAGTTTTATCAGGTTTTGGGATAAAGTTGAGAGCTTCAGTACGCTCTGGCCAATATTGTTGCTTTCCGAATGTACTTTTTGAGTATCGTCATTCACTTTATTGATATCTTCTGAGATGTCTTGAGAGACGGTAGAAGTCTCAGTCACGTTGTGTGCTACCTGATGGATTCCGGAAGATGCCTGTGTTACGTTGTTGGATATTTCGTTAGTGGAAGCAGATTGTTCTTC
>JAKSBQ010000388.1 GCA_022361075.1 Opitutales bacterium
AAACATCTTGAGAACATCGATGTGGCTTGTGCCGTTGATCGGATCACCTCCAATTCCCACACAAGTGGACTGTCCATGCCCAAGAATAGTGGTTTGATAAACAGCTTCGTAAGTCAAAGTCCCTGATCGACTCACCACTCCAATTTTTCCGGGGGTCGCAATGTAGCCTGGCATGATTCCAACATTACACTGCCCGGGCGTCATGATTCCGGGACAGTTCGGCCCGATTAGTCTCGTGTTAGATTGTAGAAGGGCACGTTTCACATAAGCCATGTCCGACACAGGAATACCCTCAGTAATGCAGATTACGAGCTCAATTCCGGCATCGATTGCTTCCAGAATACTGTCCGCTGCGTAATTTGGCGGAACAAAAACGACTGAAGTGTTTGCGCCTTCGTTTGTCACTGCATCACGAACCGTGTTAAATACGGGAAGCTTGTCTTCGAACGTCTGACCACCTTTCCCAGGAGTTACGGCTGCCACGTAGTTAGTTCCATAGGCGATGTTGTTTTTTGCATGCTTGGAACCCGCACGTCCGGTGATACCTTGTCCAACCACCCGAGTGTTCTTGTCTACTAAAATACTCATCGAACCTAAAAACTTAGTTATCCTTGTTACCTACAATTTCTACAATTTTCTTAGCCGCATCACTAAGGCTCTCAGCCGGAACTAGTGAAATGCCACTCTCCTCTAGAAGTGCCTTTCCCTCAGCGACTTCGTTGCCCTCAAGTCTCACGACTAACGGAAGAGAAAGACCCACTTTCTTCGCCGCAGCCACCACTCCCTCAGCAATGGTTTTACAGCTCATAATACCACCAAAGATGTTCACCAAAATACCTTCCACCTGAGGATCCTTGAGAATAATCTGAAACGCCCGGGTTACTTGCTCAGTTGTGGCTCCCCCACCCACATCGAGGAAGTTTGCAGGTTCACCACCAAAGTGCTTGATGATGTCCATGGTAGCCATCGCGAGACCAGCGCCATTCACGAGACAAGCGATATTGCCATCAAGGGCCACGTAACTAAGTCCGTTGTTGGACGCTTCCACTTCCTTCGGATCTTCTTCATCAAGATCTCTCAATCGCACGATGTCCTCGTGACGGATCAAGCCATTGTCCTCGAAGTTCACTTTTGCGTCGAGGGCCTCGAGATTCCCGTCCTTTGTAACAACTAAAGGATTGATCTCTACCAGGGAACAATCCTTTTCCATAAAAAATGCATAGAGCCGCTTGAGCATGTGGCCCGCTTGCTGCGTCTGTCGCGCATTGAAACCCATCGAGATCGACAAAAGTCTGCAATGGTAGGCCTGAACACCCATTCCTGGATCAACCGGAATTTTGACTATTTTTTCCGGAGTTTCTTCAGCGACTTGCTCAATATCGACCCCACCTTCCTGTGAGGCAATCAACACGGGCCCCGAACTCTCGCGATCCATCACTAGGGCAAGGTAGTACTCCTTTTCGATCGCAGTAGGGTGAGTGAAATAAACGGTTTTCACTTCACGACCAGCGGAACCCGTTTGATGAGTGACTAGAGTATTTCCCAGCATTCGTAATGCTATTTCTTTAGCAGACTTCTTGTCCGGGGCGATATGAACTCCACCTTTAAATCCATCTTTAAAAGTTCCTTTGCCTCGCCCACCCGCATGAATCTGGGCTTTTACGACAATCTTTCCATCAGGAAATTGATCGAGGGCTTGATCAACGCTATACGCTTCCTGCACAGCTACTCCGGTTCCGGTCTCGATACCATATCGGCTGAAGAGACTTTTCGCCTGATATTCATGGATGTTCATAAGTGAACGCTAATACTCGCAATTTTTTAAGTCGATGGGAAAAAGTTCAGGTGGAGGGTTCTATTTAGGATAGATAGCTAACGAAAAAATAATATTAGAATCCCTTATGAGTTTTTGCGAAACGTGCCTTGATCAAGGCTTTAGGAATTCTCTAAAAACAACTGAAGTTCTTCGATGCGGATCGGCTTTTCGATAAACCCGTCCACATCGATACCTTGCCAATCTTTTTTGGAATCAGCCAGCATAGAAGCACTCAACACATAAATCTTAGGCTGGTCTTCAGCCGAAGTGATTTCTCTGATTTTTCTCGTGGCGTCCATCCCGTTCATCACAGGCATCTGAGCGTCCATCAGAACAATCTCGAACGACTTCTCTCTGATTTTTTTGATAGCTTCTTCACCATTGTCCGCGATCTCCACCGAGTAACCCAGCCTCTTAAGCATCATTTGAGCAACCTTTTGATTTACCGGGTTGTCTTCAACAAGCAGAATTTCTTTAGAGTCCATTAATCGGGTTAAAAACTAGACCAGGAGCAAGTGCACCTTACTGGTCGGAGGGTGATTGTTGTAGTTTGGTTATCTCTTTATATCGGATCTTCAGTAAATGTATCAAATTTTTTTGTAAAAAAACTCGTGGAGCGTGGTGAATCTCTAATTCAGGAAACCTACGAAACACTTCTTCACAGATTTCATCTACATCCCCCTTCTTACCACTATGCTTACCTGGCTGAAGGAACAACCGAGCCAAAACAATCGTTTTTCTCTCCTCAGCGGACTCCTCCAATACCTTTTTTAACATGGGTTCGTTGAAATCGTATTCAGCTTCCGGTCTCCTTTCCATTGACGCAGCGATCAGGTCTTCAATCCTGTCCCCAAGTGAATCTTTCAACTGTTTGCCAACGGAATTCCTTAAATTCGCGCTTTCCCTCCTCGGGCTCCCATGATCCACCAAAATGACCCTCGGGCGATCCAATGATTTCTCCTGGATGGTAGATTCGATGTGTTCCACAAACATCGGTACTATCGGATGAGGGTTTGGGTCCGAATCTGACAAAATGGCTTGGGTCAGCTCAAACTTCATTTCCGGAAAGGAATTAGAAGCGATTTCGATCTCCGCTGCCAATTTCCGGTGAATCGCTCCTCCAGATGCCAGCATGAACGGAAGAATGATCACTTCTTCGATTCCGCTCATACTCAATTCCCGGAGCAGCGGTTTCACTAAAGCAACAGGTTGACCATTCAATCGGTCGGCAGAAATCCTATCGCTGTGGGCGAGCGAAGCCGGGATCGTTTTCACCCCTATTTCTTCCTGGAGCTGCTGCGCCAACTTTCGAGTCATGAGTGGTGCGTAAGGTTTTACTGAGCCGTTGTCCGCCAATACCACTACTCTCCAAGCACTCGTTTCCATCTCTGGTCCATTATTGAATCGTCTCTCAAGTTTGCAAACCCGTCTCAAACAAGTTAGCACAACTAATATCATCTCATGAGTTATCAGTTAACAGATTCTAACGGCGTTGTGCGGCTCAACCCTGACCACAAAGTCATGACTCAGACTCTTTCCGAACTCTACAACGACGAGCGGAAAGAGGTGTTTGACGATGTGATCCTCACCCATGATTCAGGTGCCTCCATAAGCCTTCAATCCAACGGTTGTGCGGTCTTTGAAACCCATGAGAGTGAAACCCGGAAAATCCTGAAGGAACTCTCCAGAGATGATCAGCTAGCACTTTGGATCCAGCTCGCAGCCGGTCGACTCAAAGCCCTGGAACAACTGGAATGGGAAATCGAGGACTGATTCGCTCAACTTAACACACTGCCAATAATCACGATTGCAGGAGCGGCCATCTGATGCTCAACAGCCTGAGCGGCGAGGTCCCCAAGCTTCGTTTTCACAATTTTCTCTTTCGGAGTGGTCACCCACTGTAGGATTGCAGCGGGCGTCTCAGGATCTTTACCAGCCTGCATCAGTTGATTTGATATATCTTCCAGGTGCTTCATCCCCATGTAGAGCACAATGGTCGAATTATCTACAACCACTTGCTTCCAATCGATTCTTGGACGGTGTTTCAGTGGATCTTCATGCCCTGTGAGAAACAATAATGTTGAGGCATGCTCACGGTGAGTTAGAGGTTTAAGCAATCTGGATGCAGCAGCGATACCTGAGGTGATGCCGGGAATGACATCGACCGCAATACCTTCTTTTTGCAGAGCTACCACTTCCTCGCCGCCCCGACCAAAAATCAGTGGGTCTCCACCTTTCAGACGAACCACTTCCCGGCCAGCCTTCGCTTCTTCCACCAGAAGATGATGGATCGCCGCTTGTTCCATCGAATGCATGCCCGGGCGTTTACCCACACAGATCAGTTTACAATCTTCCTTCACCCAATCCAACAGACGGTCATCCACTAAATAGTCATACAACAAGCTGTCACAATGCTCGATCAACTCCTTCGCCTTCAAGGTCACCAGCCCCGGATCACCCGGACCAGCCCCAACAATATGGACGATGCCTGCTTCTTTTCCCTCTAAAATTTCTTCGCTCATGGTTTGATTTTCAGGAGAGCTGGCTAAGCTGAATTGGATATCCTTTTTCCGCAATCGCTCCCGCTGGAACATCCGCAATTCAGCATCTCTGAGCCTGATCCCGAAGGTAGTCAAAACTTTTTGGTTGCGAAAAAGTTAAGGATTGAACATTAGCTCGCACGTTTAACAGACTAATACATCTATGTCTAATCAAAGGAAAATCATTCCTGACAACGCTCCGTTTACCCGAGAGGAAACTGAGTGGCTGGATCATTTTTTTACTCAAATGTCTCCTGAACAGGCGACTTGGTTGAATGGTTTTGTCTCTGGATTCCAGGCTTACCAATTAACAGACAGCGGAGTCGCGCAATCTCAACCCTCTCCAGGGGGCCTCGCGATCCAGCAGCCTCAGGTAAGCTCAGTTGCAGAAAAACCTACACTGATGGTCCTTTTCGGTTCAGAATCAGGAAATGCGGAGGCGCTTGCAGCCGATACGAAAAAACTGGCACAGAAAAGTGGGTTCAAGGCAACGTTGCTGGATATGGCGGATAGCGATCCTGCAAAACTTTCGAAAGAATCCAACGTCATGGTCATTATCTCCACCTGGGGAGAGGGAGATCCACCAGAGCGCGCGACTGGATATTATCAAAAATTTATGGCTGCAGACGCTCCACGTGTAGACGGACTAAACTTTGCAGTTCTCGGTCTTGGCGACACAAGCTACGAGCACTTCTGTCAGATGGGTAAAGATTTTGACAAGAAGCTCGAGGAACTCGGCGGTAATCGCATTCAGGATCGCATTGACTGTGATGTAGACTATGAAGACGCGGCAAACAAATGGATCGATGACGCTTTGAAAGCTTTTTCCGCAAACTCGGAAACCGCCCAGGAACCCGTTTGGGAAGTTTCTGAAGCAAGTGCACCAGTCTCTCCTGCACAAAAGGAAGTCTACGGAAAGAAAAACCCATTCCCAGCAGAGCTCACAGATCGCGTGGTTCTCAATGGAACGGGTTCCGGCAAGGAGACGCTTCACCTCGAGCTTTCGCTGCAAGGTTCTGGCATAGAATACCAACCAGGTGATGCTCTTGCGGTACTTCCGGTAAACGACCACGACGTCGTCACCGAGATCGTTCAAGTCGCAGGTCTGAGCGACGATCAGCCAGTCACCAACAAAAAAGGTGAATCCGTAAAACTACACAACTTCATCATGGAGGAGTGTGACGCGACAGTGCTCAGTAAGGTTTTCATCGAAAAGTACAATGGGTTCGCACAAAGCGATGAACTCACGGAGTTGCTGAAGCCCGAGAACAAGCCTAAGCTTCAGGAATTCATCTGGGGTCGCGAAATAGTGGATCTTCTCATCGACTACCCGGTCGAAAATCTTTCTGCGGACAATCTGACTTCTCTGATGCGCAGGTTGCCACCACGACTCTACTCCATCGCGTCGAGTCAGAGAGCAACCCCGGACGAAGTGCACCTTACGGTTGCTGCAGTTCGTTACTTTGCCCACAGACGCCATCGAAAAGGAGTTTGCTCAACTTTCCTGGCAGATCGCATCAAGATCGGCGATACCGTTCCGGTTTACGTCCAACCCAACAAACACTTTAAACTTCCAGAGTCCGGTGACGCTCCGGTGATCATGGTTGGCCCCGGCACAGGTATCGCACCTTTCCGTGCGTTCTTGCAGGAACGTGAAACTACGGAAGCGAGCGGAAAGAACTGGCTTTTCTTCGGTGATCAGCATTTTACAACTGATTTCCTATACCAGCTCGAACTGCAGGACTTCTTCAAAGACGGTATTGTAACCAAAATCGATACTGCTTTCTCCCGCGACACACCCGAGAAAGTTTATGTGCAGCACCGCATGCTCGAAAAAGGAAAAGAAATTTACCAGTGGCTCGAAGAAGACGGTTATTTCTACGTGTGTGGTGACGCATCCAAGATGGCACCGGACGTTCACGGTGCGTTGAAAAGCATTCTGCAATCGGAAGGCTCAATGAGCGAAGACGCTGCGGAAGAATACCTGGATAATTTGAAAAAACAGAAAAGATACCAACGCGATGTCTACTGATAACCCACAATTGCATGCCAACGAAGGCATCAAAACACGAAGCAACTACCTGAGAGGAAATCTTGCAGAATCCGTTGCGAACCCTTTGACTGGAGCCGTCAGCGACGAAGAAACTCAGCTCACGAAGTTCCACGGTTTCTACATGCAGGACGACCGTGACGTTCGCGCGGAGCGAAGAAAAAAGAAGCTCGAAAAAGCGTATTCTTTCATGATTCGCCTTCGCATTCCTGGCGGCGTCGTTACTCCCCAACAGTGGCAGGATATTGATCGGATTGCGGACCAATACGCCAACGGGACGCTAAGGCTCACCACACGTCAGACTTTTCAGTATCACGGAGTCATCAAGGGAAACCTGAAGAAGACGATTCAGGAAATTGACGCAACATGCTTGGATACCATCGCTGCATGTGGCGACGTAAACCGCAACGTGATGTGTAATCCGAACCCGGAACTGAGCCACCTCCACGCGGAAACGTTGAAACTCGCGGATGAGATCAGTTCACACCTGCTTCCTAAGACTCGCGCCTATCACGAAATATGGCTCGATGAGGAGAAGGTCACCAGCAGTGAGGAAGAACAGGAACCTCTTTACGGGAAAACGTATCTTCCGCGTAAGTTTAAAACAGTTGTCGCAGTACCACCAAGTAACGACGTGGACATTTTCGCACACGACTTAGGCTACATCGCGATTGCTGACGATGAAGGCAAGCTCATCGGCTACAACGTAACAGTTGGCGGCGGCATGGGCATGACTCACGGTCGAGAGGATACTTTCCCACGCATTGCCGACATCCTTGGATTCTGTACGCCGGAACAAGCCATCGATGTTGGCGAAAAGGTGATGCTCGTTCAACGTGATCACGGAAATCGTGAAGACCGTGCGCAGGCCCGACTGAAATACACCATTCATCGAAAAGGGATTGAATGGTTCAAGGAAGAGGTCGAAAAGCGTCTGGGCTACCCACTTCAGGAGCCAAAAGAGTTTCATTTCGAAAGCAATGGAGATCGCTACGGTTGGGTAGATGGAGTTGATGGCAAGAGCCATTTGACTCTCTTTATTCCCAACGGACGCATCAAAGACACTGCGGACTATCCGATGAAGACGGGTCTTCGTGAAATTGCGAAAATTCACAAAGGAGATTTCCGCTGCACTGCGAACCAAAATGTGATGATTGCGGGTGTTTCTCCTGAGGAACGCCCAAATATCGAAGCGCTGATCCGCCAATACAAGCTTTACAAGGGCATGCACCACACTGGGCTACGCATGAACTCCATGGCCTGTGTGGCCCTTCCCACATGTGGACTCGCGTTGGCCGAAAGTGAGCGTTACTTGCCAGACTTGGTTGGTTACCTTGAGGAAATCATGAAGGATTGCGGGCTTCGCGACGACGAAATCGTGATTCGCATGACCGGGTGTCCAAATGGCTGTGCTCGCCCTTACCTAGGAGAAATCGGATTTGTCGGCAAAGGTCCCGGTATCTACAACGTGTATCTGGGAGCAGCTTTCAACGGTTCACGTTTGAACAAGCTCTATCGAGACAATGTGCCTCAGGACAACATTATCCCGATGCTTCGTCCGATCATCCAGGATTACGGTGCGAATCGTCAACCGGGTGAACGTTTTGGTGACTTCGTCATCCGTTCAGGATACGTTGAGCCAACGGTCAAGGGCCACGACTTCCACGACAACGTGAAGTATAAGAACTACATGATTTAGATTCTTGATGAATACAGAATTTTGAATCTGGAATTCGGAATAAATGGACCAAATTGAGCCACGGAATAACACAAATTTCACGGATTAAACTCCTTTAAACACATCCGTGCAGATCTGTGGCTTAAATGTAATAGTCATATTAATTTCAGGGCGAGTTCGATGGCTCGCTCGAAGCTTTGAGTATTGGCGATACCTTTGCCTGCGATTTCAAATGCAGTACCGTGGTCGGGGCTGGTCCGCACGTGCTTGAGGCCAAGAGTCACGTTAACTGCATCGTGGAAAGCAACCGTCTTGATGGGCGCTAGGGCTTGATCGTGGTAAAGAGCAACCACACCGTCGAACTCTCCCATGAGGTGCCGGTAAAAGAGGGTGTCAGCGGGATAGCTTCCGCTGAGTTCGATTTGGTTGTTTTTTAGAGAGTTAATCCAGGGGTCCAAAGTC
>JAKSBQ010000072.1 GCA_022361075.1 Opitutales bacterium
ACGTTGGAAGAGCTTTCCAAAAGAATGAGATAGAAAAAGAAGCCACCCAGACGCGAAAAAATAAAAAAGAAATACCACTCCTTTGATTAAAAATTGATCCTGCAACACGCTAAAAGTTTATTGGATCTGCTCCACGAATCACATGAACCTCATCAGCAATTTTACAAAAAGCACTAACAAGGCGGTTGGTGAAACTCGGCTAACGCCTCGTCTCACCACCTTGACGTTAGGACTCTTTGATGATCGGATTTTTTTGAAAACCTGAAAGAATAATTGCATTGATCGGGCTTTTTTCTGCGAAATAGAGCTTGGATTTCGCCAAAGAGTGGCGGTTTTGTTTATCGACTATGCTGTTCAGTTCCACCGAGTTCATTTTTGCTTTCTTTCCCATTGTGTTTTTTGGGTATTATTTGATTGCGAATCGCATCGGCGCGGTGGTCTCGCGATCCTTTCTCGTCGCGGCTTCGTTGTTTTTTTATGCTTGGTGGAAGCCAATATACCTCCCGCTCATTTTAGCCTCGATTGCGGTCAATTACTTGATCGGCCGGCAATTGGTGAGCGGCCCGAAGGACAGTATTAAAAAGAACAAGACGATGCTCATTGTAGGTATCTGCTTCAATCTCGGCTTGTTAGGATACTTTAAGTATTCGTGGTTCATTGTTGAGACAGTGGCGATTGTTACGGGTAGCGGTTTTCGAATTGAGCCTCTATTACTCCCTCTTGCGATTAGCTTTTTCACTTTCCAGCAAATCGCGTTTCTCACTGATGCTTACGCGGGAAAGGTGAAAGATTTTAGGTTTTCTACGTATGCCCTGTTTGTTTCCTTTTTTCCTCAATTAATTGCGGGACCGATCGTGCATCACAGCGAAATGATGCCACAATTTGAAGCGAATCGCAGGAAATGGCCGGCCTGGGAAAACCTCCAGCAAGGACTTCAGATTTTCATCATCGGACTCGCCAAGAAATTGGTGATTGCGGATACCCTGGCAGTCTATGCGGACCAAGGTTGGAGCGATGTCAGCCAATTAAGCTTTTGGGGAGCATGGGCGACGTCACTGTGTTACACATTTCAACTTTATTTCGATTTTTCCGGCTATTCGGACATGGCGATTGGCTGTGCGAAAGCATTTGGAATCAATCTGCCAATTAATTTCAATTCGCCCTATAAGGCTCGAAACATTCAGGACTTTTGGGCGCGATGGCACATGACATTGTCCCGTTGGTTGAGAGACTATCTTTACATCCCACTTGGGGGTAATCGCAAAGGTGAAGCCAGGACCTATAGAAATCTGTTTATTGTCTTCCTGCTGGGAGGCATCTGGCATGGTGCTGGCTGGACCTTCATCGTTTGGGGAGTGTTGCATGGTGTGGGCAGTATGTTTTTTCGTGTTTGGCAAAAAATGAAGATGCCGATGCCGTCGGTTGTTGCCTGGTTGATTACTTTCATCTACGCGCACATCGGATGGGTGTTTTTCCGTGCACCGAATGTATCGGAGGGGTGGAGTATGTTGAAACGATTGTTTGCCGTTGATGTGGGAATAAGTCTTCAATCCCTGATCCGATGGTGTGAGTCTTTTGTCGATGGAGAGTGGCTCTTGCGACAAGGTGGAGGTTATTTTCCGACCCATGTTGGAGTTTATCTGATTGTAACGGCGGCAGTGGCTTTTTTTGCGAAAAACTCAATCGAGCTTGCAATTAAATCAAAGCCCAGGCGTCCCGTGTTGAGTGGAATTTTCTATGCCTTCGTGGCATTTGTGAGTTTGATTATCAGTATTCGTGCGACCGAGAGCCCTTTCCTGTATTTTAATTTTTAGAGCATGGCGAAACACCAGAGATTTGTAGTGACTTTTTTTGTCGTATGGCTGTGTGCAGTGGTGGCTTACATGCTTTTTTTTCAGAAAGGCGTTGTTCGTGATAAGCCGGTAGTGCCCACTTCCTACAAACACATGCTGCTTGAGGAAGTTCCTTCTCCCCGAATTTTGGTGGAGAGTGGCTCAAATGCGCTTCACTCGATCAATGGAGAGTTAATGGAATCGTTGCTGGGCTATCCGGTTGTGATTCTTGCAGATCATGCTGGTGCGTCCTTGAGTGACAAAGTTGAGAGGCTTAAAAAGTATGCAAGAGCGGGTGATTATGTCGTGTTGCCTCTTGAGTGGGGCTTTTACCTTGATCCGGATCTTAAAGAACTTCATCTGAAAATTTCCTTAGAAGAGGTTAATTTTTACTACCACAGTCTGCCGCTTTGGAGACAGTTGTTTCGTGCTTTGGAGACGCCATTCCCGATTGTATGGTCGCGAATCATGGGTAGGAATTTGTTTAAGGCAGATGATTATCAAACCGAGATGGCTCGTGTTGATTTTTTTGTAGATCATTACCTGCAATTTGTCCCGTATGGCGGTGCATCTTTGATGGATACCCCAAAAGAAGATGCCAGGGGTAAGATATGTGATCACTATATTCTATGGCAGTTTAATGAGGGACAACCTGCGTTAAATGTTTCGTTCAGGCGAACTATGAAGAGCTTGTCTAAGCTACAGAAAAAAGGGGTAAACCTCATTGTTATTCCTCCCGTAGTGGTTGGATACGATTGCTATGAAGAGTATGGAGTATTTTTCGATCCTATTTTTTATGAAGCTCAAGAGGTGTTAGATGAATTGGGTATCTCTTACTTGTCTGACTATCAGGATTTTGTGATGCATGGAGATTATTATCTAAATACCCATTTTCATGTGGATATTGAAGGGCGAGATTTAGTGACGCCAATTATTGCAGATCACTTAGTTCAGGCCGGGTGGATCAAACCGAAAACGCTTACACAAGGTACGCCGGAAATTGCGCGAGAGCTTATTTCTGAAATCAGGGAAAGACTGTTGTCTGAAAAGCTATCACCCTGGAGGGGAAATCCTACCGAAATTATTCATGGTGAAAAACGTTCGGTTTTTGCATTTGGTGATGACTGGTACTCTGATGAAGACTGGGGCCGCTGGGCAAAATCAGAAAGTGCGACCATCATCTTTAGACCTGAAGCAGGTAGTAAGTTTAGGAATATTTACATAAATGCGGTTTATTTGGGTGCGTCTGAAAAAACCAAGGTATTCATCAATGATGAGTTAATCGCAGAACAGGATTTTGCACAGAACCATCTGCTTTCACTTCCAGAAGAGGTCCAATATCTTGCTGGTGAAGACGGGTTGATCAGGTTGACTTTTGAATCGAGCCAGTTGTTGAATCCAGAAACCGTAAACGGTAATTCTGATACAAGGAGGCTAAAGTTTGGCCTGCACTCCCTTGAATTAAAGCCCTAATCGAAAAATGGGGTTTATCTTTTTAGAAAGGATACACAAAATCCGCTTCTGAAGCTTCTCCAAACCGAACCGAATGTAGTGCTGCTGTGTGCCCCGTAACTGTGTCGAGGAGCTGCAATCGTTTGGTGCCGGCTTCCCTAACAGTGTAAATGATGTGGCGACCATCAGAAGCCCAGGTTGGCTCCACTCCATCACCTTCGTGATCGGTTAGCACTCTGGTCGTACCAGTGGCGAGGTTGTGGATTGCGATTTGGAAATAGCGACCTGAACCGATTGTGAATGCGATCCAGTTTTCGTCGACCGGGTTCCATGCCGGCTCTGCGCAGTAATTGCTGTCGGTGATGTTCACGCGCTCCATCTGTTTGGATACTGGATCGAGCGTGAAAATTTGTGGGGAACCGAGTTGATCGGAGGTGATTGCGATTTTTTTACCGTCCGGAGACCAAGTGGGCGAGACTTCGGAGCTTCGGTTGTCCGTCAGGCGCTTGGGACTACGTCCAAAATTGTCCGATACATAAATCTCAGTGCTTTTATCAGAGGAGAGCACCATTGCAACTTTGTCGCCTGAGTGGTTGAATACCGCTCCAGTATTAGAACCCTTGTAGGTCGCAAACATGGTGCGCTGTCCACTGACCGTATCGATCGCAAAAATATCGGGAAATCCCGTGCGGAAGTAGCCAGTGTAAAGGATCTTAAGCGAATCGGGAGACCAGCTGGGACTTAGTGAGTAGGAGCTGTCTTTCGTGATTTGTTCCACACTTTGGAAAAACAAGTCACTGGTATAAATCTCCCTGTAGCCCTGGCGCCTTCCTACAAATGCGAGTTTTCCAGCGAGGAAGCCTTTGAGATTTGTTGTTTTTTCTACAATGATGTCGCAAATCCTCAATGTTGCCAGATGCCAGCGGTTACTTCGGATCGAACCTTTAGCAATTTCGGTAACGGGAGCGTTTCTTTGCAAAATGTAGGAAACCCGACTCTCGTCATCCATATCGAGCTTCAGGATGTAAACAGGTGAACCGTCTTTTTCGGGGTTGAATGCCCCGTGTGCTTTAAAAGCCCGCGTGGCAAGTGATTGAATGGCCTCGTTGTTGGAGACGATGCGGATAGGAATCTGATCCTGAATTCCTTCCCTTTTAATCTCAGGAATTAAAATCGCTTCCTGAGCGTGAACATGCGTAAAACCTAGCCCGATGATTATCGAACAGAGCGCGATTGTAGCTTGAAGGACCTTCTGGCGGGATTGATTCAACACCATGGTTTTTTAGTTAAGACGATTTTGAGAAAATGAAAAGCGGAAACTCACCGGATCTGGGTATGATTTCATTTTCTGCGTACCTCAGCAAGGAAATGGGGTTCGATTCGGTTGCAAATCTTCTGCTGAATTCTAAAGTCAACCTCATGGCATCACAGGAACAAGTTATTGAAACCTTGAGGAAGGTTAATTATCCGGGATACACACGTGACATTGTGTCTTTTGGCTTAGTCCGCGACATCACAATTCGGGATGAAGAAGTTGAAGTATTGCTGGAAGTAAGCTCACAGCAAACTGATGTTCCTGGAAAAATCAAAGTGGCTGTGGAAGAAGCGGTTAGTTCGTTGGACAAGGTGAAGCAAGTAAACGTGATTGTTTCTGTAAAGTCTTCAGAAACACCTGGAGCTAACGGAACTAGTGCAGCGCCTGAACCGACGCCATTGGATGGAGTTGAGCATATCATCGCAGTGGCCAGTGGAAAAGGAGGCGTAGGTAAGTCGACGTTTGTTTGCAATTTGGCATGCGCGACTGAGCAGTTGCTGAGAGAAGAAGGCAGAGGCAGCGAGAAGGTGGGTATCATGGACTGCGATATTTTCGGACCCTCGGTTCCGCTAATGATGGGTGCGCATGCTCGACCTGAGGTGGAAAACCAAATGATCCATCCGATCGTGAGCCATGGGGTGAAAATCATGTCCATGGGATTCCTCATCGACGAGGACACTCCAGTGATCTGGAGAGGACCGATGGTGATGAAAGCGATCCAACAGTTTGCGCAGAATGTCGAATGGGGAGAAGTCGATTTTATGTTTGTAGACCTTCCTCCGGGCACAGGCGATGCTCAGATCTCATTAACACAAACTTTGCCCTTGGATGGTGCTCTCATCGTGACGACCCCCCAAACAGCGGCTTACACAGTGGCCCGTCGAGGTGCTGGATTGTTTGAGAAAGTAGATGTGGATATTTTGGGAGTTGCCGAAAATATGAGTTTTTTACGCCTCCCGGATGGCGAAAAACAATACGTTTTTGGACAAGGTGGAGGCGAAAAGGTGGCCGATGCCCTTGAATCTGAACTACTGGGACAGATTCCTTTGGATACATTTGTTCGAGAGGGAGGAGACCGTGGGATTCCGCATGTAGTCTCGAATCCGGAGGGAGAAATTGCGCAAGTTTTTCGCAACATCGCTCGCAAAATTGTCGAAGATGTGCGAAATTGATTGAACACTGTCCCCCATTACATAGGATTCAGAAAACTTACCGGTCAAGGGATGGAGATCGATGAGAAATAATGAGGAAGGAAAAGGTGTGCAAACTATCGCCGACAAATCCACTTTGTATCAGGAGTTCTTAGAAGAACGAGAAGAAATCCTGAGACACAAATGGATTGAGTCTGAAAAAGCGGGCCAGGATATTGGTTTCGAAAGAGCATTGCTTGATTGGATTCGTCACCACCGTCAAAAGTGGAAAGATGCGAGGCGTGACGGGAGTCTTTAGGTTAAGCTCTCGTTTTTTTATTTCCTCAAAAGGCTTCTGAACTATTGAAGCAAACCTCTGTTTAAACACTCGACATTGATTCGCTGCGGATCTAGGGATTCGCTTTCAGCAATTGCAAAACCATGTTAGACATCCAATTTCTGCGCCAAAATGCCGATCGGGTCAAAGCGGCAATTTCCAAAAAAAAGTTTACTTGTGACGTTGACGCGGTCCTAGAGTTAGACCAAAAGCGGCGCGCTGCTGTTACAGAAACTGAGCAGCTCAGGGCAAAGCAAAACGCTGCAAACCAGGAAATGCGGGAGCTCAAGAAGGGATCGCCCGAATTTTTGGAGAAGGTGAAAGAAATGAAGGCGCTTTCAGCTCAAGTTAAGGACCTTGAGGCAAACACTAAGGAAATCGATGTGGCTTGGAAGGAAGCGATGCTCACCATCCCAAATATTCCAGACGAAAGCGTGCCTGTAGGCAAAACTGAAGACGACAATGTCGATCTCGGAGGATGGGAGCCGGAGTCTTTTCGGAAATCTTTTGAATATAAGCCGCACTGGGACATTCCAGGACTGAGTAAATACCTCGAGTTCGACCGTGGTGTAAAAGTGACTGGGGCAGGATTTCCATTTTATCGCGGGCCGATTGGCAGACTGTCGCGTGCCCTGGTGCAATTTCTATTGGATGAAGCGACGGAACTGGGATACGAAGAAATTCAACCACCATTGCTCGTTAATGCGGACAGCGCCACCGCTACAGGCCAGCTTCCAGACAAGGAGGGGCAAATGTACCATGTCACAGGTGACGATCTTTACTTGATCCCAACGGCGGAAGTTCCGGTTACCAACTATTATCGTGATGAGATCCTTGCGGAGTCCGATTTACCCATCAAGAACTGCGCCTACACTCCTTGTTTTCGCAGAGAAGCGGGTAGTTGGGGGAAACACGTGAGAGGGCTTAATCGCTTGCATCAATTCGACAAGGTTGAACTAGTGAAGTGGGTAAGACCTGAAGAGAGTATGGACGAGCTAGAGTCTCTGAAGGAGAATGCAGAACACATGCTGAAGAAACTGGAACTGCCTTACCGCGTGCTGCAAATCTGTAGTGGAGACATCGGATTTCCTCACTCTAAGCAATACGATTTAGAAGTGTGGGCGGCGGGTCAGGATCGTTGGTTGGAGGTCTCAAGCTGTAGTAATTTTACAGACTTTCAGGCGAGGCGAGCTGGCATCAGATACCGCAACAAGGAAGGCAAGGTTGTTCAGGTTCATACGTTGAATGGATCTGCACTTGGGTTGTCCAGAACGATCGCCGCGATTTTGGAGAACTATTACCTTGGCGAGAACAGGGTGCAAGTCCCTGATGTTCTGCGAGATAGAATGAAAACTGATGTTGTTGAATTTGTGTAAATTATCATAAAGTTACGCCAGAATCATCCGATGGTTGAGATTCTCACCTTTGGATGAAATTCACAACAGTCAAAACTAGGTGCGGATGCAGAAGTTCTGCCTCCATGTCAGACCAGCCTCATGGCCCCTTTGCAGGAGGGTGGGTATCGTCGCTCACTTTGGTTATAGTTTTCTATCTCGTGTTGCGGTTCAGTACGCTGGAGAGCGGTGCTTTATGGGCTTGTGCGATGCTGGGAATTGGAGCTGGCAGGGTGAAAAAAATTGGGCAGAGCGAATCTTCGGAAGAAGGAGAAACAAATGGTGATCAGGCACTGAATTCCATCTTAGAAAAAGGATCAAAAGTTTTCTTTAGTTTGCGATGGGATAGAGATTTTACGGTTTGTGAAATCAGTCCGAATGCCAAATTGCTTTTAGGCTTCGATGGATCTGAGTTTCTCGCAAATCCGGATTTATGGTTCCAGCAGATCATTGAGGCAGATCGACGACGGGTCAGAGACGAATTGTCCGGAATCGTGCGGGCGGATCAACTCGTGATTGAATTTCAGTTTTCACATGCAAGTGGTAAAACCATCTGGCTCCAAGACGAATTGATCCCTGTTTGTGATCAAAACGGAGTTGTTTATCGAATAGATGGAATCCGAACCGACATCACTCAATGGAAAGCTCGAGAGTCGGTCGTGTTTGACGAACAAGTTTACCTGCGAAGCCTTGAGTCTGCCCCTGATGGCGTGCTGATCATTGATGGAGAGGGCAATATCAAATACTTCAATGAAGCGGTTAAGACGATCACTGGGCACCAGAGTATGATACAGGGGCACAAGACGGTGTTCGACTTATTGAATCTAAGTGAAACATCCAAGGGCGAATCCTGGCTCCGCCGCCTGAATGAGTCTGGGCATGCCAGAATTGAATTGGAGTGTCCTCGAAGAACCCACAATCATCGAAGTGTCACCTTGGTTGGAAATTCGTTGGGAGATGGAAACTTCATGGTTTTCATTAAAGACATCACGACTGAGGTGCAGTTTCGAAATCGTATTGCCAGGAGGGACAAGCTTACTCACGCCCTCGTGAAATCGATGAGTTCTCTACTCACAGAGGGACGCAATGAGTATAGGTGGACCCATGATTTCAAAGAGGAAATCCTCCACCCACTCGGGGTTGCTCTTGAGGTTGACGTTGTGTTTCTCGCGAAGTGCGTAGGCGATAGTTCGAATGCAGCGATGAGTAGTGGTGATGGTTTTCGGTTGATGGACATGTGGTCGAGGCCCGGGCACGAAATCGAATCTTACGACGAAGATGAGGTGTATTCGTGGGTAGGGCCTGTTGCAGAGTGGCGAAACCGACTTCGCAATCAAAACTACATCATCGATCGGTTGGAGGGAGATTTCCGAAAAGAGTCCACCCCACCAGTCATGAGGATTACTCGCACGAACAGCTTGTTTCTCGTTCCCATGTTCATGCACGGGGAATTTTGGGGTTTCATGGGTTTCGGTAAATACGATGCTCAACAACGGTGGCAAATTGTCGACCGGCGAATCTTGATCGCCGCGGTGGATAGCATCACTCTGGCCGTTCGTAATCGTATCGCTCAGGGGAGAGTCGAAGAGGCGAATGAGGAGCTCAAGAAATCCTATGAACAGGCGAGGGAAATGGCGGAGGAGGCAAAGAAAGCCAACGAAGCCAAAAGCCAGTTTGTGGCCAACATGAGTCACGAAATTCGCACCCCTTTAAACAGTATTCTTGGGTTCACGGGTCTACTGTTAGACGCCAAACTTCCTGAGGAGTATTTAGATTGGCTGGGCATGGTGCAGGCGAGTGGTAAGTCACTACTGAATTTGGTGAACGAAGTTTTGGATTTTTCGAAGGTAGAATCTGGAGAAATCACACTGAGACCTGAACCCACTGCGTTGGAAACTACTCTGAAAGAGATGGTTGGAATTTTTAGTCACGACGCGGCCAAAAAGGAACTGGAAATATCCTATGAGATAGAAGGTATTCCCGATTGGGTTTGCATTGATGAGCCTAAGTTGCGCGAAATCATCATGAACTTGCTTGGAAACGCTATCAAGTTCACCAAAGAGGGTTCTGTGAAAATCCGTTGCTTTTCCAAACCGATTGCTGACTCAGATAACGAGATTTATGTGTATTTCGAGATAATCGATACGGGTATCGGAGTTTCCACCGAGAAGATCGAAAGCATTTTCCAGCCCTTCTCCCAAGCGGATGACTCCAACACGAGAGAATATGAAGGAACTGGGCTAGGCTTGGCTATATGTAAAAGCTTATGCAAAAAGTTGGGTGGAGACATCTCGGTTCGTAGCAATGTGGGAAAAGGTTCATGTTTCCATTTTTTCATCAAGAGCAAAGTCTGTTTACCACCTGAGGACGTGGCTGCGAAGGCGCGGAAGAAGTCGATCAACGAGATGATGAATAAAACGCTCGGTCAGCATTTTCCGTTGAAGATTTTGGTGGCGGAGGACAATCAAACGAATCAGAAGGTTCTAAAACTCATTCTCAAAAGGCTCGGTTATCAGGCGGATTTTGTTGGAAATGGAAAACTCGCATCCGACGCATCTGCTCGAACGAGGTACGATATGGTTTTCATGGATGTGCACATGCCGGAAATGGATGGACATGAGGCCACTCGTGAGATCCGCAAGCACGAAAAGTCCACTGGAGTCGAGAAGGCTTCATGGATCACCGCTTTGACCGCTCACGCGATGACTGGTGATAAGGAAAAGTGCCTCGACGCAGGCATGAACGATTACCTCACCAAGCCCGTAAACATCAAGTCGCTTCTAAACGCGATGCGAAAGAGTATCAGCTACACGTTCGAGATGGAGCTTTTTGACGATCTCGAAGAAGTCTAAGTCAATTTGCACGGCTTGACTTTTTGTGCAGGCATTTGATTTATTCAGGGTTCCTCCTCAGTGCTGGGGTGGCGGAATTGGTAGACGCGCTAGATTCAGGTTCTAGTGATCGCAAGATCGTAAGGGTTCAAGTCCCTTTCTCAGCACCATTACTTGTTTGCACATCGAGTTGAAGTATTGGTGGGTGTTTGTTTTTTAGTCTGATGAAAAACATGAACTATTTAGGCTTGGCGTTCATTGTCCTTGGTACATGCAACTCCTTATTCTCAAGTCAGGTTGAGAAAAAAATACTGACTGTGAAGGGGGCTATCGACGCGACGGAAATGGGCACGACACTCATCCATGAGCATGTTTTAGTGGATTTTGGGGGAGCGGATGTAACGGGATATCATCGGTGGAACCGGGAAGATGTGCTCCAGGTCGTGCTCCCACATGTTCTGGAAGTGAAATCTCGGGGAATGAAAACTCTTTTTGAAATGACACCAGCGTATTTGGGGCGTGATCCTTTATTACTGAGCAGACTTTCTGAGAAAAGTGATCTGCATCTGATCACAAACACGGGTTTTTATGGAGCCCGAAACAACAAATTCATCCCACATTTTGCGTTTGAGGCTAGCGCAGATGAACTGTCGGAGATCTGGATTGACGAATTTGAAAATGGTATTGAAGGCACTGACATTCGACCTGGGTTCATCAAGATCGCAGTAGATCGAGACCCGCAACTTTCGACCATGCATGCTAAAATCGTGCGTGCTGCGGGAATGACTCATCTCGCTACAGGACTGACTATCGTCTCTCACACCGGACCGGACGAGCCCGCTTTTGCTCAGTTGGAGTTATTGAAGTCCATGGGCGTGGATCCTTCAGCATTTGTATGGACTCATGCTCAGTGGGGCACCATGGATGGTTATCTTAGGGCTATTGAAATGGGAGCCTGGGTTTCAATCGACAACGTCGCGGATGTAAAGCTCTCGAACCAACGATTTTCCAATCGAATCGATTGGTTCGTTTGGGTACTCAGTGAACTCAAAAAACATGATGCGTTACATCGTGTTCTGATTTCTCATGACGCAGGATGGTATCGGGTCCAGGAAACCGAAGAGAAACCTTATCGGGGTTACACAGCCATTTTTGATCGCTTGATCCCTGCGCTTAAGAAAGTGGGATTTGGACAGGAAGACATTGACCGACTATTGATCTACAATCCTCAGGAAGCTTTTAAAATAAGGAAACGCTCGTTTTCGAATCATCCCTAGTGGAACGAGTATCCGGATAAAATGACACGCCCGGCTTCGCCAGGCGTATCCGACTGTCGAGGTTTCCTACCGAATTCCTAATTCGAGGTGTACGGTCACCTTGGCGACTTTCTCGATGGTAGAAGTGTCGTATCTGCCCCAGCTGCTGGTATCCGTTGAATGGGGTTGGGTGATCTGAATCACGCCCTGTCGGGCAGCGACGAGATTTCCTAGCCGGGCCTTTGCGTTTTTGGCAATAATCTTGGCACGCTGCATCCCGTTACGGGTGGCGGCCTGCACGAGTTCAAACTTGAAATCACCGAGGTCACTGACGAGGAACCTTGGCCCAGAGACATTCATCCGAATACCGTCTCGGGTGAGGTCATAGATCTCTTTGCTCAATTCATCCATTGCTTCCACAGCTGTGCTGGTGATCTTGAGTGATCGGCGGGCTGCGTAGTAATCGATAACGTTGATCTGTTTGCCTTCTTCATTGCGTTTGAGCACCTCCGAGATATTGGAGCTCAGCTCACGAATTTCACTATCTTCAGGCAGCTTACTCTCCACCATTTTGCGTAAGATGTGGAGCTGTTCCCCACATGTTTGATAGGCTTGGTGTGAGGTGTTGGCGGTGAACGTAATGGTCACTTCCATGATGGCGATATCGGACTCCACAGGGAGTTCGGCGTATCCAGTCACTTTGAGTGGCTCCACATTGCGAAACGCAATCCAGGGACGGGAGATGATAAGGGATGCAATGATCCCGGTTGCCATCAATGCGATAGCAACGAACACAACTAATTTGGTCTTCATAAGCGGAATAGAAGTTTACTAATCAATCAGAGCCCAGAAGTTTACTCAGTTTACCCTGATCAACAACCTCTATTCTGCGATTGTGAATAACCTCTCAGATGACAGATCTCATGGTGCCTTAGATGTCGATAGATTGAGACCTGGATACGCTTGATTCACGTTTTTGTAGAAAAACTGCACTGGAGCCTGTTTACGATCCCCTAACCATGTGAAATATAGTTTCAACAAACTTTCTAACTCTCCATGAAGGCTAGACGGCGGCCAGTTACTGCCAAAGAAAAGTCGTTCGATCCCAAAGTAATTTTCCATGATTTGGAGGTAACGGTTTGCGATCTCCCGAGAAGTCTTTGCAAAGGCACCTCCCTGATCGGTCATTTTGACATACAGATTGTCAGCTTTCGCAAGTAGCTTCATCGCGTTTAGCCACCGCTCTTGAGGGAATTCAGGCGATAAATCCGGATGGCCCCCGTGATCGAGAATGAATCGTTGACGAGGCAACTTACGGATCAAACTCTCATAGTCTTTGATGAGCTCTACGGATGGAGTTCCAAGCTCCACAGTGAGTTCAGTGCCTTCAAGTTTCGCCAGGGTGCCTGCCAATTCAGCCGAACAGAGGTCGTATTGCTTCACCGGGCGAATCCGTAGACCCAGCGCCTTTGGATGTTTGGCAAACGCTTTCAGCTTAAGTTCAAACTCGTTGTTCAGGGGATCAAGATTCCCCACTACTCCGAGGATCAGCGCCAACTCACTTTGTCGCAACAGCCATTCATTATCCGCATCACGTCCTCCAGTCTCTACGAGGATTGCACCTTTTATCCTGATTTTATGGACCGCACTATTGTAGTTTTCTAACGTCCAATCTCGATACAACGGGCTCTCCTTCTTCGGCCAGAGCACCCCCTCTGGTCGGCGGATGTCGACCAAGTGAATGTGGCTATCAATAATAGGGCAGTCAATCATGAGACAGTAGGTAAAGGGAGCATTTTCGAGCGGATCACAAGTTGAATGCTCCCTTTTCCAATTATTTGCTAAAACCCGTCCTCCTGTCTGAATTTTCGCTTTGCCTTCTGATTCTTGCGATGGCGGATGGTGACTTCCTTGAAGAAAACCTCCTTTTCCTCCCATTTATTCGATTTGGCCTTAATCTTCAGTTTTTGTTTCTTGCCACGCCTTGAAGTCGACGTGTTCTCCTGTTTCAGCTTGAGGTATTGCTCATAACGGTCGGCTGACAGCTCTCCGTTAAGCAACGCCTTCTGAATCGCGCATCCGGGTTCTCCCTCATGAGTGCAATTTCGGTAGCGGCATCCGAGCGCGATTTCTTCCACATCTGAAAACGTCTTCGACACTCCGTCTTGGTCACCCGTGAGCTGAAGTTCCCGCATGCCTGGTAGGTCGATCAAACACACACCACCATCAAGCAGAATCAGCTCTCTCCACGTCGTCGTGTGTCGACCACGACTGTCGTGAGTTCGATTCGCCTGAGTCAGTAGTTGTTTTTTACCGAGCAATGCATTGATCAACGAACTTTTCCCCACACCGGACGAACCCGATAACGCTATGGTTTTGCCAGGGATCAGATAAGCACTGAGCGACTCCATTTGTTCGAGTGTTGTTGCACTTACCGCGTGGATTGGCGCATCACGTATCATGCCTTCTAACTGCGCTCTAACCGTATCGGCATCTTCAAGCAAATCGCACTTATTGAGCACGATCACTGGTTGAGCGCCACTATTCCATGCTTGTGTCAGATAACGCTGAATGCGCTTCGGGTTATAGTCTTGATCCAACCCGGCTACGATAAACAACCAGTCGATGTTGGCGGCGAGCAGTTGATCGTCCGATGTGCTTCCAGAGCTTTGTCGAGTAAACAGAGAACTCCGTTCCAGCACCCGTTGAATCAAGCAATCTTTGGGTTCTATCAATACCCAGTCACCGACTGTCGGCAAATCCAGAGGAGTCTGAATCGCGTTGTGAAATGTACCTGACAGCTTTACCCTCACTTTATGATCTCCCGTGTGCACCGAATAGGAGCCGCGGTCTTGCCTGGTGATACGTGCAGGAATCGTGTTCGAATGCAGGTTTGAAACTATTTGTTGTTGGAATGCTTGGTTCCAACCGAGTTTGAATAAATTTGTATGCATTTTTGAGTCTTTGTGCGTTGGCACTGTTTCGGCCAACTGAGTTTGTTTGGTGAAAACGTTTGTGTTTTCAGAGTCAGAATAGGACGCAATAGGCGTTTATCGCCCAGGAATTGCGGAGAAATGCGGACACAAAAAAGCCGCGACAGAAAATCGTACGCGGTGACTCAAATCAGTTCTAGCACTCTGCTAGCAATTCGGCACGAGCAAACGACCCTTGAATACAATCTCAATGGTTGGGTGGTAATTCATGTAACTCGTCTTTTTCTTTCCCCTGCACTCGCTACCGTAGGAGCCCCAGGGTGCTATCTAAATTAGGCGGGAACGCTTCATCGTCAACGTTTAAAAGAGGTAGGGCTGGTCCGGCAGCAGCCGTATCAGCCGTTCTTTGCTTGGCCTTTCTGACCGATAGCGGGGACGCACCGCTCTACCTTTGCCAAACTACCTGAATCCAGTGACTTGAGGTTTTTGCCATTCAGGGCTGGAATGCCATGACTGTTTCCTTAAAGGATCGGAGTCCTCCTCCCTTATCCTTCCTACGCTTTTTCCTGCGGATGGTCTGCAGGAGTAAACCAACCAATGATAAAAAAGTATGATCAGATACTACCTCAACGAAAACCTCCTCACTCCTGATGAGGATGATTACATGGCGCAAGTCAGCGATGTGCGTTCCCACGACATGGACGCAATCCTCGAACGCATGCTTGAGCGTGGCACCAGCCTCAGTAAGGCCGATGCTAAGCTCGTGCTCGAAGTGTTCGAGTCTACGATTACCGACATCCTGGAAGACGGGGGAGCAGTCAACACACCGCTCTTCAACGTCTCGCCCAGCGTGTCGGGTGTATTCGAAGGCGCGGAAGACCGCTTCGACCCCACTCGGCACCGCGTCAATCTCAACCTCAATCCCGGAAAACTTCTGCGGGATGCCGAAGGTCAGATCGAGACCGAGAAAGTCACCGTAGCCGACCCCATCCCCTTCATTACCCAAGTCATCGACGCCATCAGCGGCACTACCAACGATCAACTCACTCCCGGTGGAGTGATGACCCTGGTCGGTAGTCGCCTGAAGTTGATCACGGATGATGAAGACAACGGCATCTTCCTCATCTCCGAGGCGGACGATACCGAGACGAAATGCACGGTCATCGTCGACAACAAACCTGCCCGTCTCATCGCCATGATCCCCGAAGGACTGACCGCCGGGGCTTATGAGCTCGAAGTGCGGACGACTTGGACAGGCAAAAAACCTACTAGCACTATGAAAATAGGTCGTTTCGGTAAAAGTTTAAATGCCTGACATTTAGTGTAACTAGGTAGGGCTGACCGTCTCGGTCAGCCGAGTTCTTCAAATTGCGGCGGAGCGAGGACGCACCGCCCTACCTCAATTGTCCAGAGCGACCCGACCGATGCGTCCAGACTGTCTAGAGCGTTCGGTCGGCACTCAGAAGACCTATGCGTCTACGCCCTCTATCCCTTTTGGGGGAAGGGGGATACTTTACGTTTATCCTTTAAGCTCACCAGGGAGGAGTGGAGTGCTATAAGGTCACAGTTGGTGACCTTAAAACCTGGAGGTAGAGGGAAACACAAAAAATACACTCCCCGCGTGTTTACCGAACATGGTGCTCTCATGACCTCGACAATCCTGCGTTCCCAAGAGACCGTTGCTATGAGCACATTCTATCGTAAGAGCTTTTGTAAAGATGCGTGAAGAACTCTCCTCCAATCAAGAAATCCTTAAACGACTTGCTGAAATAGATCATACTCTACTCACCCACGACAGTGCACTTCGAGACCTGTACCATAAACTTCTTCCACTGATCGATCCCCCACCTGAATCACCCAAACGCAAATTGGGATTTCATCAGAAAGACGCTGAAATATGAGGTCATCATACAATCACATTTCCATATACTTCCGCAGTGTGCATTTATTTTATAAAACGATCAGGGCATCTAGGTTCGCCCTAAAACGCCTTCCCACCATTC
>JAKSBQ010000283.1 GCA_022361075.1 Opitutales bacterium
CGATCGCGCCCGTCGGGATCGAGACGTTATCCTCGGTAATCAGCTTGAAGATATCCTTGAACCAGCCGTCCTCGGCCGAGCGCGTCGGAAAGGTTGCGCTGCGCACCCCGGAGACGATCGAGCCGATACCCATGCTGATCATCATCGTGCCGAGCGTAACGATAAACGGCGGCATCCCGATTCTGGACACCATCAGACCGTTGAAAATCCCGAACAGGATCGCGATCACGATGATAAGCAACAACGAGATCTCCATCGGCCATCCCCACGTCTTGTACGCCGTGCCGCCCACGATCGCCGCGGCCATCATGACCGTTCCGACGGAGAGATCGATCCCCCCGGAGATGATGACGAACGTGACGCCGACCGAGATGAACCCGATGTAGTACGAGGCGTCGACGATGTTGACGAACGTCGCGTACGAAAAAAAGTTGCGCCCGAAGATACCGAAAAAAACGTACAGGATGATCAGCGCTGCGGGCGCCATGAGTTTCTGGATCAGCTTCTGTACCGATCGTTTTCCGCTTCCGGCGGTGGTTGGATCAGTCATCCTCTTCAAACTCCTATCGTGCTCGTACGCCGCATCGTCGCGTACTTCATGATCTCTTCCTGACTGGCTTCCGAGATATCCAGCTCTCCGGTGATTCTTCCTTCGCACATCACGATAACTCGATCGCTCATCCGCAAGATCTCGGGCAACTCCGAAGAGATCATGATGATCGACTTCCCCTGCTGGGAAAGACCGTTCATGAGGCTGTAGATTTCGCTCTTTGCTCCCACGTCGATCCCGCGCGTCGGTTCGTCAAAGATGAGTACGTCGCTGTTTCTGATGAGCCACTTTGCGATAACCACCTTCTGCTGGTTGCCGCCGGAAAGGTTGCGGAGAATCTGATCGACCGAGGGTGTCCGGATCGAGAGGGCGTCGACATATCGATCGGTCGCCTCCTTGACCGCGTCGTAGTTGATAAACGGACCGCTTTGAAACCGATCGTAGCTCGCGAGCGCGACGTTATCGAGAAGCGAGAGGTTGAGCGTAAGCCCGTATCGCTTGCGGTCCTCGGAGAGGTATCCGATCCCGTGCGCGACAGCATCTTGCGGGTTGCGGATGCGTGCCGCGCGACCGTGTATCTCGATCGTGCCGCTCTGCACCGCGTCGGCGCCGAAGATCGCGCGCGCCGTTTCGGTCCGCCCGGCGCCGATAAGGCCGGCAAACCCGAGGATCTCTCCCTTGTGCAGCTCAAAG
>JAKSBQ010000333.1 GCA_022361075.1 Opitutales bacterium
GATCGTGTCGATCCGGAAGACGTCTGCCCCCTTATCGATCCATTCCAGGTAAGCATCCAGAAAATAATTCATCACGTCTGGGTTTTCATCGTTCATGTTGCTGAGTTCAGCAATATCCTTCTCCGTCCTGAAAAATGCATGCAGGGGATTATTTGGATCTAAACCTTCAGGCGGCAGATTTTGGTGATCCGCGACCAGGTTTCCATCACGATCATAAAGTTCACCAAACTTCGGTTGATCCTCTGGCATCGTGAATGATGGAGAGCCATGGTTGGTAACAATATCGAAAACGATTTTGAAGCCCTTTTCTTTCATCTTTCGAGCGTAAGCTTCGAAATCCAATCCCTGCGAAACGTAGTGCTCATCCTCAACGAAGAAATTATTGATCCAATACCCATGGTATCCTGTTTTGCCACCGTCTTTGAAACTGCCACCATACTCAATGGGTTCCCCTCCCGAAAAATGTTCGTCCGGATTGTCCATGACCGGCGTCAACCAAACCGCAGTGAACCCTAGGTCCCATAGGTAATTTGCACTGTCCAGAACGCCTTTCAGGTCTCCACCCTGGTAACCCACGTTGGCTTCTTGCCCTTTGGGGCCGATTAATTTCTGATCAAACGTAGGAAACTCCCCTCCCTGATCTTCGTGGTTGTTCCCGGGATCTCCATCCACGAAGCGATCCGTCATTGCAAAATAGATTGCTTCCTCAGCGAACGGTTCCCTAGTTCCATAAAACTCCTCTACTGCCGATGAAATGCTCGATACAGTGAACAGGGCGCTAAAAATAAGGCTTAGGGGGTTCGAGAGTTTCATATGGCTCATGGTCTTCGAATTCTGGCAAAAAATATCTACTCCTTAAATGTATTCCATTTATCAACTTTGGGAAAGTCACCCACATCCGAAATCTCTTAAAAGCATAGGACAAAACAGGATTTTGAAGAACAAGAAAAACTCCAAATTGAGATGGCTTTATCGTAACATTCCTGTAACGTTCTCGCTATGCCAAAAAAGAAAGCGAAATGCATCGGCATTCTCACTTCGGGAGGAGATTGCCCTGGTCTCAATTCAGCGATCAGAGGTGTCGCAAAGGCTGCAATGCACCACGGCATACGGGTCATCGGTTTTCAAGATGGTTTTAGAGGCCTCGTAGAAAATCGACACATGAACCTCGAAGCCCTTCAGGTGAGCGGTATTCTCACGCTTGGTGGAACTATTCTCGGTTCGAGTCGCGACAAACCCCGCAAGATGAACATGGGTGGCGAAATCATGGACATGACTAAAGTCGCTATCCAAAACGCGAAGCGCAACCATATCGACTGCTTGGTCTGTCTCGGAGGCAATGGAACTCAGAAAAACGCGATGCACCTTGCATCGACGGGTGAGCTCAATGTGATCACCCTCCCGAAAACCATTGATAATGACGTCTACGGCACCGATATTTCTTTTGGCTTCGATACCGCGATGAACATCGCTACCGAGGCAGTCGATCGACTCCACACAACCGCAACCAGTCACCATCGCGTCATCATTTGCGAAGTGATGGGCCACAAAGCTGGCTGGCTCGGTCTCGGCGCAGGCATCGCTGGTGGAGCAGATGTGATTCTAATTCCTGAAATTCCCTACGATCTCGATGTGGTTTGTGAACATCTCAAATACCGTCGCCGTACGGGAAGGCGATTTTCAATCATCGTAGTCGCAGAGGGCGCGATTTCCAAACAAGCAGCAGAAGAGAAAGCCAACGAAGATCCTGTAAAAAAGAAAAAGAAGAAGGATAAAGCCATTCTTTCGGACGGACACATGATGGTTGAGGAACCCATGGCCAGCCGTATCGCACGCGAGATCACGCAACGTGCAGGCATTGATGCGAGAGTAACCTCTCTCGGCCACGTCCAACGTGGCGGTTCACCTTCGTCAGCAGATCGCCTGCTCTGCACGAGGCTTGGCACATGCGTCGGTGACCTGCTGATGAGAAACCACTATAATGCAATGGTTTCAGTAAACGGAAACCAGTGCGTACCTGTCCCTCTTGAAGAAGTCGCCGGGAAAACCAAGTTAGTTACCCAGGACCATGACTGGGTGCAAACCGCACGCTACGTTGAGACCTGCTTCGGAGATAGAAATCCCCATCTGGAAAGAAGTTTTTAGGACTGCCTTTGATTTTCCAACAGGCTGAGGACACGCACCATCTGCATTTCAACACGTTTGGTTTCACGAATCATTGCATTTTTATTGATCTGCATCCATCCCCATATTTTGGCCAAGGTAAAAAGGAGAAGGGAAGAAGTGAACAACATAGTCCATCCCAACATCCCTTTTACGGTTTCGGCACTCAAAAATTCGTTGATGGACCAAATGATAAGCCCAATTGCAATAACCCCATCAAGTAGTACGATAAAATTAAGCCACCGGTTTTTCCCTTTGTAACTCTGTATGAATAGCTCCATGTAGCTCGCTTCATCAAGTGGCTCTATAATGTCTCGAGTTTCCTCGCTTAGTGCTTTTTTAATCTCATCATCTACTTCTTTCATTTTATAACTCCTTCTCTATTAATTTCTTAAGGTCTGATCTTATTTTAAAAAGACGTGACTTAACGGTTCCTTTTGGAACACTTAAAAGAAACGAAATCTCACTTACTCGGAATGACTCTTCGTAGTACAAAGCAATCAGCAATCTCTGTTCATACGGAAGAACTTGGATAGCATCCCTCACGATTTGGGTCGTTCGCGGCAAGTTTTCTTCCGGAGACTTCTCTACTTCTAACTCCGCAGCATACTGTTTTTTCAAACGTCGCATTCGCTCCTGCTTTCGGATCCAGTCCACACACTTGTTAGATGTGATCCTATAAAGCCAGCGTTTGAAACAAGCCGGATCGTCGAGACGATCCAGCCGCTTCGAGACTGCAATCCAAACATCCTGCAAAATGTCGTGCACCGCATCAGGAGCCGAAGTCATTCTCAAAGCAAAGCGTCTCAATCGTGGCTGCCAAAGATTGACCAGCCTACCAAAGCTCTGACTGTCTCCGTCCAACGCGTTAAGAATGAGATACTCTGTGTAAACCTGATGTTGGTTTCGTTCCATTTACACCCTCAGTCGCGTCTCGTCCCTCTTAGGTTCAGGAATTCTCAAGCTCGAGCACAATTTAAAAGCTACGCCTACATTTCAAATCACCTTGCGCATTCGAGGACTCTTTTTTCTTTTGTTCAAGTGATACGTCAACGCCTCTGAAATACACTGCTTCACAATCTCAACTGGCAGCGCTTGGCTTGTTGAGAATAACAACGCCCTATTGCCTTCGTATCGTAACTCGTCAGCAAACTTGGCTCGAAAACTCTCGATCAGAGTCGTCTGACAGTGAAAGAACAAACCGTAACCGTCAGTTGGGTCTGAAACAGCATCAATGCGGATCGTGCTTCCAATCCCGGATTTTCGAGAAAGATAACTTGGCTGACCCCACTTGAGGGTCTCTTCCAGTTCTCCGACACCCGGGATCGAATTTGCTGTATCAAAAATCAGTTCACGCAATTCAAACAGCGATGGTCGGACCGTTTCGGGATAGTTCTCAAATACCCTAGCGACCTCTTGATTCGCAAAGCCAGTCATCCAATCGACCTCCTAACGGATTGAATCAAGATACTCCACCATTTCCTTCATTTCACTCTCAAGATCCTTCTTTGGCTCATAACCCAAATCCCGCTTAGCCGCACCAATGTCAAAGTAGTGATCTTTGGCCAATTCAGTCGCCACAAAACGCGTCATAGGAGGTTCACTATGCAACTTGAACAGTCGGTTAAAGAACTCGAAAAACGCCCCCATACAATAGACCAGTTTGAATGGAAGCTTTTTCTTGATGGGTGGGATTTTCAGTTTTTCAAAAACTGCATTCACCCATTTCCAGACTTCAACTGGCGAACCGTCTGAGATGAAATAGGCCTTACCCCTAATTTTCTCTGGGGAATCCAACAGGATCTTCATCGCACTTAAGTGAGCCACTGCCGCGTTACCGACGTGTGTGATGTCCACGAGATTTTTTCCATTACCCACAATTTTCAATCTACCCGTTCGGGCACGGTTGACGAGACGAGGCAACAAATGAGGGTCGCCAGCCCCCCAAATCAAATGGGGACGGAGCGCAACAACGTCGAGCTCCCCTTTTTTTCCCAACTCCAAAATTTCCTCTTCCGCGATTTTCTTGGTATGAGCGTAATGACACAGCCAATTCTCACCGTAAGGCGACGATTCGTCCGCCCCTGAAATGGATTCCCCAGAAAAAACAACACTTGGAGTGCTTGAATACACAACTTTGCGAACCCGGTGTTGTTGGCAAGCCAGCACCACGTTCCTCGTGCTTAAAACATTCGCTTCGTGGTATTCTTCCCAAGAACCCCAAAAACCCGCCAACGCAGCAGTATGAAAAACCAACTCAATTCCATCAAAGCATCCATCAAGTGTTTCGTATTTGCTGAGGTCTCCCTGCACATACTCCACCCCTTCCTCTTTTCGGATCACTGATGGATCTGAACGCTGGACGGAGCGAACTTCATGCCCTTCCTCAACAAGTCGTTTGATAATATGGCTCCCAAGGAACCCATTTCCTCCAGTTACTAGAATTTTCATAAGGAGTCAGGAATCGTGACAGGTGTTTTGGTGCTTAATGTCCTTGCCAAGGTTAAACGATGAATTTTGGCATTATGACGGACATCCACAGGTAATTTCTTTTGAAAAAAGTAGGCGTTCAGCACTACCTGAGAGGATAGTTGTTTCACGTGTTTGTGCAAATCTTCGGCCAAGCTTTGCTGCTCTTTTTTGGAACCTGCTGCTCGATGTATTTCGGGTTCAACGACCAACGCAATCTTAGTTCCGAGACCTTCACTCTTCCACTGAATCAAGGCGCATCTTCTCAGATCTGGATGAGTCATATAAGTTCCTTCTACACACTCGGTGTAAAATCTCTGATCTCCAACTGAAATCATCTCTACCTTCCGTCCACAAAACCACAAGCGCCCAGCTTCGTCCAGATAACCCATGTCTCCCATCCGGTGCCAACACTGCCCTTCGTGAGAAACTTTGCTATCTGCGGTCGCATCCGGCAACTTATCGTATTCCTCAGTAACAGATGGACCATGAACCCAGATTTCTCCGATGTCTCCCCTCGCTACTTCTTCACCTAGAGTTTCCGCATACGGGTCCATCACGCGCACCTGAACCTCCGTTAATGGTTGACCTACGCATATTCCTTTTCCTTCGTCAGAGAGATGAGCGGTATCCTCAATGACTTCTTCTCCCGAGATCACGCTGACTGGAAGGCATTCAGTCGCTCCGTAAGGAGAAAACATTTCACCATTGCGCAAAATGAATTTGAATTGCCGGTAAAGAGATGTGGGAGCAGCCGCTCCAGCGACAAGAATCCGTTTTAAAGTGGGTAGATCCCGACTCAAATTGTTGCAATAATCCCCAATTTTTCTCCAAAGCACAGGTGAACCGAATGAGTTGGTGACTTTGTATCGATCGATCGCGGCCACAATCTTGGCAGGAGCAACAGTAGCGGGTCTACTCGGATTCATATCCGGCAAAACAGTGGTCATTCCCAAAGCAGGATTGAAAAGCGCGAAAATCGGTAACATCGGTAGATCGATCTCTCCGGGTTGGAACTGAAAAAGCTCCTTCAAGAGCCTTATTTGAGCCTGAAACATACGATGTTTGTAACAGACTCCTTTCGGAAACCCTGTCGAACCAGAGGTAAACAAAACTGCCGCAAGATCTTCCCCTTCTGTCCGCTCTATTTCCAAATATCCAGACAAGCTCACTGACTCCAATTCCCTCAAAAAGCTTCTTTTCTTGATGAGAATCCTCCTCTTTACCGACTTAAAACTAGCTGGCAAAATTCGACTGACCATCTGAGCGGCGGGGATACCAATCATCGCGTCAGGTTCGCTGTGTTTCACAGCCCTTGCAAATTTGGATAAGCCCATTCCCGGATCGATCACAACCGGAACTGCACCAATTCTGAAGGTTGCAAAGCAAATCACAATCAGTTCCAGACCGGGCCGAACCATGAGTAATACGCGTTGCCCTTTGTCTATACCACGGCTTTGCAGATAGGCGATACATCGCGTTACAGAGGTTTGAAGTTCTCTAAAACTAAGGATCTGCTCAGATTTCAGATTTCCTCGATCATCCCACTTCGAGTCGATCAGACCTGGCTTATCGAGAACCGATTGATCGAGGGTAAAAAGGTGGTTACTGATGTTATCATCAAGGACCACTTCCGGGTTCGAAAAGCAAGGGATTGGGGATGCTTCGTTCTTTGCTGAGCTCACTTCCTCTATCCTACGAGGATCTCCGAAAACACAACTGTAAAAACGGCAGTTTCTTAGTTCATGGTATCAGACAGAACCTTCTTGAGTTCGAGAAGATTGTATGGCTTACGAATCGAAGCGGAAAATCCGTACATGTCGCACTGCTGCATCACAGGATCATTCGTGTGTCCGCTCGAGACAATCGCTTTTACGGATGGATCTATCGACACCAAATGCTTGATTGCTTCCATGCCACCCATACCACCTGGAATTGTGAGATCCATGATCACCGCTCGATAGGGATTTCCTCTCTCCTTCGCACGTTTGTAGCTTTCGAGAGCTGTTTTTCCATCACTCGCGAAATCCACATGAAAACCAAAATGGTTAAGCATATCACCTATGGTTTGTTGTACCATACGCTCATCATCCATCACAAGAATTGAGCCAGTTGGTGTATGTAATTCCACATCCTGAACCACCGCCTCGGGATCCGACTTGTCAATAGCAGGCAACAAAATGGTGAAGATAGAGCCCTTTCCAACATCCGATTCAACATGGATCGTGCCGTGGTGATTACGGATGATGTAATAACAAGAGGCCAATCCGATGCCGCTTCCATCCTTTTTGGTGGTAAAATGCATCTTGAAAATCTTGGTGAGCAGCTCCTCAGGGATACCGGTGCCCTCATCCTGAATCGAGATGCGCACGTAATTTCCCGGCTTGATATTAAACTTCGATTCATTGGTCACCGTAACATTCGAAGCTCGCACGGTAATAGTGCCTTTATCAGGCATAGCTTGAACCGCATTTTGCAATAAATTATTCAGCACCTGAGCCACACGGGTTTCATCACCCACTATCATTCTTAGATCGGGATGGATCTTAACGTCGTTGCGACAGCCACTACCGGAAACCATCAGTTCCACCGAGTTACGAATCACACGAGAGACACCCATATCCTGCAAAATCTGCTCGTCCCCTCTCGCACTGGCCAAAAGTTGTAGCGCAAGTTGATTCGCGTGCTTGGTCACACGCTCAGCTGCTTCGATAAATGGGTACGCCCGATCCTCCTCGTTGCTCCAATCTTTGGCCAACGCTAAATTTCCCAAGATACCAGTGAGGATGTTCTTAAAATCATGAATGACTTCAGTCGTCATGACTTTTTCGATGTCCTCGTTCATGCACCCCTCGAGACTAGTGAAAGACTCTTCTAATTTGCGATCAGACATTCGCTAAATTCTCTAACTCTCTAAAAGCTAAAACATTACCGTTAACGAATGCTTTTTCAACCTAAATACTTAGCAATTTATGGCTTGAGACTTGACGCCCTCTCTCCATCACCCATCCTCGAAAGCAACTATGCCAGCACAACTTACAATGGACACATTGGTTTCTCTACTGAAGCGCCGTGGATTTGTCTTCCAAGCGTCAGAAATCTATGGAGGCATTAATGGATTTTATGATTATGGCCCCCTCGGTGTAGAGTTACGCCAAAACATCAAGAACGTTTGGTGGAAGGACATGGTTCAACGCCGGGACGATATGGTTGGAGTGGATTCCACGATCATACAAAGTACCAAAGTTTGGAAGGCGTCTGGTCACCTCGACAATTTCACGGACCCACTCGTCGACTGCAAAGAGTCGAAAATGCGCTACCGTGCCGACCAGCTTTTCTTCAGTCCAGTCTCAGTAGCCGGGAAGATTATCGGCTACGTTTCAGCACTCGAATGTGCAGATATTGAGGAGGTTCTACTCAAAGCGGCTCAGGAGTTTAAACGCAAAGCGGCAGTGCAAGGTGAAATTGATCCACTCCAGGTCAAAGACTTTACAGAAGCGACTGAAGAAGAGATCGCCCTAGTCCCATCCCCGGCAACCGGGAAACCTGGATCACTGACCCCTCCGCGGGCATTCAACATGATGTTTCAGACTTACATCGGCGCACTGGCAGATGAGAGTTCAAAATCTTACCTTCGTCCTGAGACTGCTCAGGGTATTTTCACCAACTTTAAAAATGTAGTGGATTCCAGCCGAGTGAAAATCCCATTCGGCATTGCACAAATCGGAAAGGCTTTCCGCAACGAGATCACTCCAAGAAATTTCGTTTTCCGCTCCCGAGAGTTCGAACAAATGGAAATCGAATATTTCATCGCCGGAGACGACGAAGAGTGGCCCAAAGTCCACCGTGAATGGATCGACGAGTGCATCAACTGGCTCGTCAGCATCGGGATTCCTCGCGATCTTCTGGGAGAGGACGTTCACCCAAAGGAAAAGCTTTCACACTATTCCCGCGCAACCACGGACATCACTTTCGATTTCCCATTTGGGCGCCAGGAGCTATGGGGCATTGCAGCCCGTGGAAATTTTGATCTCACTCAACACCAGGAACATTCCGGAAAATCCCAGGAGTATTTCGATGAGGCCCGGAAAGAACGCTACATCCCCCACGTCATCGAACCATCGGTTGGCGTCGATCGCACGATGCTTGCCGTTTTGTGCGCAGCTTACGACGAAGACGAGATTGAAGGTGAAAAACGCACCCTACTTCGATTCAGTCCCAAAGTCGCACCGATCAAAGCTGCTGTCTTCCCGTTGGTCAAAAACAAGCCTGAGTTGGTCGAACTCACCAAATCACTTTATAAAAAGCTCCAGCGCCGCTGGAACGTTTTCTACGACCAATCCGGAGCCATCGGCCGTCGTTACCGTCGCATGGATGAAGTGGGAACTCCTTACTGTATCACAGTCGATTTCGATTCTCTCGAAAATGGAACATTCACTGTCCGAGACCGTGACACAACCGAACAGGTGAGAATGACCGAGCAGGAAATTCTCAATTATCTCGACGAAAAAATAGAGGGCTAGACAGCTCGTAGGTTCTTATCCTACCAATCCCTCGATTTTCTTTTCACCCTCTTCGATTTTGCTATGGAGTTTTTCCCAACGCTCCATAAGTGAATCGAGTTCCAGTTTGTTCTCCTGATAAGACTTTAACCTATCAACGTGCTCAGGCTCCGAGTAAAAACCAGGGTCAGTCATCTGTTGTTCGACTTCTGTGATTCGAGATTCGAGATTCTCAATTCTGGATTCGCACGCGCTCAACTCGTCTTTAAAAGGCTTGAGTTTCGCAAGAAGTTCAGCTTTTTGCCGTCTCAGTTCTTTGGGATTCTGAAGATTTTTGCTAACGGGTTGGGCTTTTGGCAGAGAAGGCGCTGAAGCCTCTTCTACTTCCACTTTTTCTAAGTAACCTGAAACATTACACCAAAACAATCGATGCCCTTTCGGATTGATCTCAAGTGTCTGGTCTACCAGCGGATCCAGAAAATCCCGATCATGCGATATGATCAGAAATGAACCATCATAGTGCTTCAAGGCGTCCTGTAATATCGCTTTGCTCTGAATGTCGAGATGGTTTGTGGGCTCGTCGAGAATGATGAGATTCGCAGGTTTCAGCAACATCCGGGCAAGGGCGAGGCGGTTCTTCTCTCCCCCACTCAAGACTTTCACAGATTTGCGTACGGAATCACCTGTGAATAAAAAAGATCCCAGAAGATCACGAGCAGCTTGTTCATTTGCTCCAGGTACAGAAAGGGCCGAATCCAACACGGAGTGATTCGGGTCCAAGATTTCTGTTTGCTGTTGCGCAAAATAAGCGATTTCAGTCTTCTCTCCTACCACGCGCTTCCCAGCTTGAAAACTCTCCTCTCCTGCCAAAATCCGGGCTAGCGTTGATTTTCCGGCTCCGTTCTTTCCTACCACCGCCAGGCGATGCCCGTGTTCGACTTTCAAATCAAATTGATCGAACAGCGCCAATTCCCCATAAGCCTTGCGCAGCCCCTGCACTGAAAGCACTTCTTGATTACTCCGAGGCGAAGGTGGGAATCGAAAAAACATCGTTTGCTGCTCCGATTCGATTTCGATCTTTTCAATCTTTTCGAGCTGCTTGATTCGACTTTGAACCTGCGTCGCCTTCGAGGCCTTCGCGCGAAACCGATCCACAAACTGCTGTGTCTTTTTGATCTGACGATCCTGCGACTCCTTCTTGGCAATCAACTGTGCTTTCCTTTCGAGCTGCTGCTTCTCGAAGTAGGAATAGTTTCCGTTATAAATCTCAAGACTTCCATCCCCCAAAGCGAAGGTCCGACGAGTGAGTGAATCCAAAAAGGCTCGATCGTGTGAAATCATCACGATGCCTCCAGGGTAGTTTCCCAGAAAACCCTCAAGCCACCGCTGAGAAGGTAAATCCAAATGATTAGTCGGTTCGTCCAGAAACAGATAATGAGGCTCTTGCAGGAGCAGTTTTGCCAGAGCAATCCGCATCAGCCAACCACCGGAGAATTCTTGGGTGTTCCTCGTAAAATCCTTATTCTCAAAACCTAAACCATGAAGAATTTTCTCGGCTCGCGGACGTAGCTTTTTCGCCCCTAACAACTCCAGCTCTTCTTCTAGCTGATGAATCGTATTCCAGATTTCAGCAGATTTCTCGACCTCACTCTCTTCCAGAGAATCCACCAAGCGATAAGCTTCCTGAACTTGGTTATTTAACACATTGACGGAACCCTCTGCTTCCATCACTTCGTCGATGAGTGCTTTGCCACCCGCCTCGATTCCGTCTTGAGGAAGGTAACCCATGGACATTTGTTTGCCTACGGTGATTTTGCCCCCGTCGACTTCGGTCAGTCCAAGAATGGCCTTTAGAAAGCTCGTCTTCCCTGCCCCATTTCTTCCAGCAAGACCAATTCGATCACTTGGTTCAATATGTGCCGTGATCTGATCAAAAATGATCTGCGGTCCATATCTAAGGCTAAGCTCCTGAATTTCTATCACCTGACCAAAACAAATCTGAAACCCTCAGGCGTAAAGGATTTTCTAAGATCTGATCACGATTTCTATTTCTCCCGCGATCCGAGCTCTTTTCTGAACGCTTTGGCCAATTTTTTTGTATCCGAATCCCAATTCGAGTTCATTACATCAAGGTATCGATAAGCTTCTTCCATCTTTCCTTCTTTTGCTAACGATCTTGCAAATTTCAGGGGTAAACGATGAAAATACTCCTGTTTGTGGGTGCTTTCGTCCAATCGCTTTTTCAACTCGTTGTAATAGACCAGCGCTTCTTTTGAACGTTGCTCACCGTGCAGGATGTTTCCGATACGATAACTGGCCCAATTTCCAATATCCTCAGCACCAACCTGATAACAGGAGGACTGAATCCTTTGGTAAGCTTCCAAAGCTTTAAGCGGTTCATGACTTATCTGGTAACCTCGACCCAAAAAATAACCAAACAGAGGATTCCGAGGATAGCGTGCACTCAGATCTTTGAAAATCCTGATCGTTTCAGCTCCGTTACGCTCCACATTGTAGTAGAAATAACCAAGGTAGTAAGCCGCTTCAATCGAAGTCCACTCACCTGATTCGATACACATCTCCAAACGTTCGACACCTTTTTCTCGACTTCCGCTAAACCCAAGCAGCCTCGCCAACGGCTTAAGAACCAAGGGTGCATCACTCAGGAAACACTCCGCAACTCCAAGCGCAAAATGAGCATCGATGTATTCCGGCTCATCTTTGATCAAATCTCTGAGTAAGCCCATCCCCTTTCGAGCGTCCATGTAAGATTTAATCCAATTCTGCTGCTCCACATAAAACCGAGCACGATTGCAATAGCCCACACCAAGCAAAAACCTGGAATCAGCCACGAGTTTCCCCTTGTTGAACTCTTTTTTCGCCACGTCGATAGCCTGCGTCAGTCTTTCTTCAGCCAATTCTTCTTTCTTTTCATCGATACGGTCTGACTGAAATTGCCAATACGCGGCAGATGCAGACAGGAAGCTCAACAACGCGTCTTCTCGTCCAGCCTCGTTGTCGACCAAACTCTCAAGGGACGTTTGATCAAAATCATAGGCTAAATTCACCAGATTCCTGAGCTCCTGAGTTTCCTTTGAATCGAGTGCGGAACTAACGAAAAGGACGAAGCAAAGCACGCACCTTAAAACAGGTGCGAAAAGGGTTTTAACTGGGAGGTCAATATACATGCAGATCAAAGATCCTTGAGAGGAACGTGATACGCACCTGCTTAGAAAACTGGCAGGCAGCGATTTCGATTTCTTAAGGCGAACTATTTCTTAAGCTCAGTGCGAACATTCTGCTCCCATTTCCAAGCTGAGGATAAAGCTTCACCGAGACTGCGCTCAGTCTTCCAGCCAAGCTCATCGTTAGCAAATTGGGTATCTGCCCAAATTTGTTCGATATCACCCGCTCTTCTAGGGGCGACGGAGTAATTCACCTTTTCACCAGTGACTTCCTGAAAAGTCTTAACGATTTCAAGAACTGAAGCGCCATTACCAGTGCCGAGATTAAACCATTCGAATCCCTTTTTATTGTTTCCGTTTACCAGGCGATCTACCGCAACAACGTGCGCTTTAGCAAGATCGACAACATGAATGTAGTCCCGAATGCACGAACCGTCTGGGGTGTTGTAATCATCACCAAATACTTTAAGCTCCTCTCTAAGGCCGATCGCCGTTTGAGTCACAAACGGAACTAGATTCGCAGGAATTCCTCGCGGAAGCTCACCAATCAAACCGCTGTCGTGGGCTCCAATCGGATTAAAATACCTCAGGGCAATCGCTTTAAGCTCAGGACTTGCGTTTACAGTATCTGAGAGAATCTCCTCACAGATCTGTTTCGTATTTCCGTAGGGCGATTCCGCTTTTTGGATGGGAGCCTGTTCGTCCACCGGAAGTTTATCAGGCTGACCGTAAACAGTACAAGAGGAGGAGAATACGAAAGAATGAATCCCCTTCTCCAACATGCTTTCAAGCATGTAAACAAGAGAACCTAGGTTGTTTCGGTAATACAAAAGAGGGTTCTCGACTGACTCGCCAACCGCTTTGCTCGCTGCAAAATGAATCACCCCGTCAACATCAGGATGCTTATCAAAGAGCGCCTTCACTTCCTCTTGTTTAGACAGGTCAACCTGCTCAAAAACAAAATCCTTCCCGGAGATACTCCTAATCCTATCTAAAATAAAGGGTTCTGAATTCGAAAAATTGTCCGCCACCAAAACCGAGTAACCTGTCTCAAGCAGTTCGACTGCTGTATGTGAGCCAATGTAGCCCGCGCCTCCGGTCACCAAAATCTTCTTGCTGTCGCTCATAATGCGATTTGATCGATAAAACAGTTAATAATTCAAAGAATTTAGAATCTAAAAGATTATCCTTTGTAAAAACAAACAATCTTTGTTCGTTTCGTTATTTGGAAACAAAATTGTTTCATTTAGCGTCTTTGAGGGAAAGCAATCGACAAGTAATCTATGCAACATAAATCACATCAACTTCTGCGGACTTTCGCAGGGCTCACAGCGATCATCGTTCTGAGTTTGTTTACCGCTTGCAATCCACTTTCTCGCAAAGCCCCTCCCATTGAACAAATCTTTATAGGTCAACCGAGTTTCGCATCTCTCATGCATTTGGATCAAATGCCGGTCGACTGGGAAAATGCAGGCGCAAACGCCGCGGCGATCGAAATACTGATCTCCAATTCTCTAAAACTGGAAAACTCCAACCTAATTTCAAGTTTAGGCCTCGATCCCAGCCACCTCAGGAACCTTGCGGTCTGCGCCTTTTTTCCCGAAGATCAAACCCTGGATATCAAAACAGTTGATCAAATTCCCGTCCCAGACTGGATTACCGCGTTCGACCTCAAGAGAAAACTCACAACCGAAGAGCTGATTCTCAAACTCAACTCCATCGAAAACCCCAAAATTAATGCAAAAACAGGCGAATCTTTAAACGGCTTCCAAAGAATCATCATCGAATCAGATAAGGGTGTGGAGCTGTTTAGTATTGCCTTGATGTCATCTCCTCAATCCCAGCTCCGCGTAGGTCCATGGCACACCCTCGCAACCTCGATTCAATCACCGTCTACAAATTTACCTTTCGAAGAGGAAACACTTGTGACGACAGCCAGCCCACATTTCTGGACCCATTTTCGCATCCCTCCCGAGTTCAAAGATTCTGTCGAACAAATTACTCGGGAACTCCCATTCGAACCGGAAGTTCTACTTGGAGGATTTGAATCCATCACCACCACTTACCTACTCCAAAGCGAAACATTGTTCACAGCTACGGCACTCCAGTTTGAGTCGGTCAAACAAGCAAATACAGCCTTTTCATACCTTCAACTTGGTAGCTCTTTCGCCATCAAACCCTATTTGCGCAAAGAAACGAAAGGTGCTGCCAACAACTTCATCAAATCGATCAAATTAGATAACGACGGAAACTACACAAAAATCTACTTCTCGATCAATCAGCAAGACTACGAAGCCCTCGAAAAACTGATCCAAAATGAATGGTTTAGTCTAACCGGCGACTTCCTTTTCGATTTGATTCCTTGATTGGACTCTTTCAAGTTTGCTGAATGGCACGCATACTTGTCGGAATGTCCGGAGGGGTCGATTCCTCCATCGCCGCCCTGCTTCTTAAAAAACAGGGCTACGACATCACAGGTGCCTATATCAAAACCTGGTCCAACGAATACGATGTTTTTGGAGATTGCCCTTCAGCAGAAGATATCGAATACGCCAGTGCGACCTGCAAAAAACTCGGTATCGGTTTCGAGGTCGTCAACTTGATCGATACCTACCACGAAAAAATTGTTCAGTACCTTGTGGACGGTTATCGAAGAGGGATTACACCAAACCCTGACATCATGTGCAACAGGGAGATCAAATTTGGTGCCTTTTTGGATTTTGCCTTACAAAACGGTTTCTCAGAAGTCGCGACTGGACATTATTGTCGACTCGTCGAACCGAACACTGGCACTCGATACATCGCTGAAGGGTTAGACAAAAACAAGGATCAGTCCTACTTTTTGGCTCTCACTCATCCGGATCAGCTCAAACATGCCCGTTTTCCAGTTGGCGAATTAGAAAAATCGGAAGTTCGTGCTTTAGCGAGAGAACATGATTTACCAAACGCCAATCGCAAGGACAGCCAGGGGATATGCTTTTTGGGTAAAGTGAAAATCAACGACTTTCTCAAAACTTACATCCCAGACAGACCTGGCCTCATCGTAAATTCGAGCGGCAAACCATTGGGAGAACACAAGGGGCTACACCGATACACAATCGGTCAACGTAAGGGCATCGGCATTCCGAGCAATCAAGACTTCAAGGCCTACGTCGTCGTGGCCAAGGATTTGGAAACCAACCAACTCATTGTCGCATTTGACGACTCCGACACACCCGGACTCTACTGCAAGTCCGTTGTAGTTCATTCTCATTCTTTCTGCACTCGCCCTTTCATCGAAGACCCCCCACGGGAATGCCGAGTTCGCTACCGCGATCCAAGAATTCCAATTGAGAGAGTTGAACGACTCGAAGGGGATTCCTTCCGCGTGGTGTTCGAAACTCCCCAACGAGCGCTTGCGCAGGGGCAAGTCCTCGCATTCTACGAAGAGGAAAGGCTACTCGGCGGAGGCGTTATGATTCCTGAAGGGAGCTTGGTCGGATCGAGCTATTCCATATAATCTTCAAGATCGGGTGGCACGGTAGCGATCGACTCTTCCATGGTGGTAATCCCTTCTTTTACCTTCAGCATGCAATCTTGGTGCAAAGTCTTCATTCCGGATTGCATTGCGATACGTTTCAATTGAGCAGTTTCACAACCATCGTTGATTCCCTTCACCAATTCCTCCGAAATCGTCATGAGCTCATGCACTCCAACTCGCCCTTTGTAACCACCAGTGGCTTGGTTAGGACCAGAGTCCGGATTCGCCCGGTAAATTTCTCCTGCCCAACCGATCGCACGTTGAATGATTTCGGCCTCATTTCCTTCAGGCACATAAGGTTCCTTCGAAACTTTGCAGACTCGCCTCATCAAGCGTTGGGCGCAGACACAGACCAACGAAGCCGAGATCATGAACGGCTCGATCTCCATATCCGTCAGACGCGCAACGGCACTGGGAGCGTCATTGGTGTGGAGAGTCGAGAAAAGCATATGGCCTGTGAGAGCCGCTTCCACCGCAATCTGGGCCGTCTCGGTATCCCGAATCTCGCCCACGAGGATGATGTCCGGGTCTTGCCGTAGGAACGCACGCAAAGCAGCAGCAAAAGTAAGCCCTATTTTACGATTCATCTGCATCTGGCAAAGACCTGGTAAAGTATACTCGATTGGATCCTCTGCTGTGCGAATGTTAATCGTGGGAGAATTGATTTCGTTGAGAGCCGAATAGAGGGTCATCGATTTACCAGATCCTGTTGGACCACAGTGTAGAATCATCCCATAAGGACGTGTGATCAATTCACGATAGCGAGCTAGATTCGCCTCAGAAAAACCTAGCGCCGGCAGGGGCAAAGTACTCTTTTGTTTATCGAGGATACGCATCACCGCACCTTCACCATGATTAAGAGGTGCTGTCGAAAGACGCAGGTCAATGTCGATACCCTTCCGATTGTATTGCTTGTAGACAATACGGCCATCCTGAGGAATTCGCTTTTCGGCAATATCAAGATTCGACATCACTTTGAGTCTGGCCAGCAGCGAATTGCAGACTTTCAGAGGCACCTGGAGCTTCTCCTGACAAACTCCATCCACACGCACACGGACTCTGGCCTTACCTTCCCCAGGTTCGATGTGGATGTCACTCGCACCCGAATAATAAGCGTCCTCGATAATCCGGTTTGTCAGCTGGATGATCGGAGCAGATTCCTCGTTTTCGATGTCATCAGAATCGAGCCCCTCTTCATCGAGATCGTATTCCATCCCGAGTTTCTCTACGACGTCTCCAAAGCCGATGGGAGCAGGAGCTTCGTCCGGATCTTTGAGTTTAGAGGTCAGCACACTTTCAAGAGCCAACATGACCATAACCTTCATCTTGGTCTTTTGCTGAATCTGATTCGTAAGCTGAAGTTTGAATGGGCTGTCTAGTGCAACGATGAAATAGTCACCAACCGTTCCGATGGGTAGCACTTTATTTTGAAAACAAAAGTCCTTGTCTAGCTTTTCGAAGGTGAACTCGTTGATAACAATATCCTTCGCATTGATTGGGTGGAGATCAAAAGCATGAGATCTGGCTACCAAAAGCTCATCCTCCCCGATCCTGTGATCTTCCATCAAGAGGGTTTCAATCGCCTCTCCGGACAGGTCCGCCTCGGAGTTGAGAATTTCGTTCGCAGCCGCTTGATTGAGCGCCTTGAGTGTTACTAACTCATTAATGATCCGGGTTTGAATTCTACCTAAAGGCACAGCTACAATGGATATGAATTGAACGTTGTGATTGCACCAAAGCTAAGTGAGACAAAACTTAAAATCAAGGGGCATTTCTCTTATCACCAATGGTTTACTAAATACTCATCTGTTGCATGATCTCAACAATTGGAAGGAAAAGTGAAATCACGAGAAACCCAATGATAACGGCAAGGAGCAGAATCATAACTGGTTCGATCAAGGTAGTCATTCCATCAATTTCAACTTCAACCTCCTGTTCATAGATTTCCGCTATCTGTATCAACATTGAAGGCAGCTCTCCGGTCGCTTCTCCGACTTCAATCATTCCAACCATCATGGGAGGAAAACTCTTCTCAATTTCCATTTGCGAAGCCACTGAATCCCCTTCGAGCAATTGCTTCCGAACTCTGCTGCCTGCTTCTTCCATGACCTGATTACCCAAGGTTCGATTCGCAGTATCCATCGCCTCAAGAATAGGAACTGCACTCTCCAATAGTATGCCGAGAGTTCTGCAAAACCTCGCCAATATCGAACGATGGCTCATTTGCCCGAACATCGGAAGATTTAGTTTCAACCAATCAAAAAAGTAAGCCCCCTGCCTAACTTTCAACACGAGCTTTAGAAAAACCCCAAGAGCCACGCTTCCTACAAAAAGAGAGATCCAATGATCTTGAAAAAAAGCACTTACTCCCAGCACCCACCGGGTCATCTGCGGCAAAGGAGCCCCCTTAAGCATTGTTTCGAATATTTCCTCAAACTGAGGAACCACAAACACCAATAAAGCAGAAACAATGCTGATCGAAGCCAGAAGGACTACCACAGGGTAAGTCAACGCAGCTTTAACCTTCCCGGCAATTTGCTCTCTTCGTTCCAAATAGTGAGCCAACCGACTAAGCACTTGATGCAACACACCGGCTCGTTCGCCTGCTACGACCAAATGCACGTACATTGAGTCGAAAGGCTCCGAAATTCGTTTCATGCTCGTTGAAAGTGAAATTCCGGATTCGACATCAGCGATCTGTTTTCCGATGAGCTTCTTAAACGCCTCGCTTCGATCCTGTCGCAACATCACTTTCAGAGCTTGCACCATGGGAACGCCCGCCTTTAGCAAAGTGGATAGTTGCCGGGTGTAGATCGAAAGTTGTTTTTTCGAGATTCGATTCCCAAAAATAAAAAATCGAGAATCCTTAGTTTGATGAGAAGATTCAATCGCAGTTTCCCACGATTTTCGAAAAATAGTGCTCATAGAGGAGGAGAAACGGAGCATCTCTTTTGGCAGCAGAATCCCCCGAATGCAAGTGCTTTTAGAACCCTCTAGTTTGAAGTCTCGCAAGAGGCTTAGGCCGAATAACGCCAATCAATGATCGTCGCTTGTGGGTAACCTCTCCCCTTCCATTCGTGCCATTTGAGGTTAAAAACCAGATCGATGGGTCGTTTCCCTTCAGGAATCCTGGATGGGAATCCCCAGCCCAGGCACATAAGGTCAAACTCCACATTATTGAGACTCACCCAAAACTTGAAATTATCCGCCCCAAACCTGGAAACTTTCGAGGCTAACTCCGCTCGCTTCATGGCAAGAAGCGGTTCAGGGTTACAAATTCCAAATGGTCCCAAGGACTTGAGGGCGAACAATAACTTATGATCAATATCCTTCGCCTCAATCCAAACGTCGATCTCCGTGCATTTGCTATCCTGGCAATCCAACTTCTCTTCCTCGAGCTGGCAAGCGACAGCTTTTTCAAAACAGGATCGAAAGTCTTCTAGATTTTCCGGTTTCAGAGACAATCCCGCCGCCATTGGGTGACCACCCCAGTTTTCCAAAAGATGATCACAGCTTTCCAGGGCTTTCACGATGTTGATAGGCTCCACGCTTCTGACCGAACCTCTTGCAATTCCGCTGTCTTCAGAGCCCAAAACCACCGCCGGCATCCGATACTGCCGTGCAAGTCGACTTGAAACGATTCCGACCACCCCTGTATGCCAATCCGAATCATACAAAACGATCGCCTTATTCAGAGGATAACGCGAAAGATAAGTGAGGACTTGGTCGTAAATCTCACGCTCAGTGGACTGTCTGTTTTGATTCAGGAGATCAAGCTCGTGGGCGATCTTTGCACTTTCATTGAAAGATTTGGACAAAAGGAGATTTACGGAAACTGTCGCGTCTCCCATTCGCCCACCAGCGTTGATTCGGGGTCCAAGCTTGAAGCTCACATCCGTCACATCCATCGCCTTTCCGTATGGCAACGAACAAACATCCATCAAGGCCTGTAGCCCGGTATGTTTACTTTTTCCCATCCTCTGAAGGCCGTGACTCACGAGTATTCGATTTTCGCCAATCAATGGGACAAGGTCAGTGAGAGTCCCAAGCGCAACAAGGTCCAGATAATCTTTTAAGGACAGAGAATCCGCTTCCTTCATCCCCTGCGCCCGAAGTCTCATCAACAAGCCCTGCATGAGCTTAAAGGTTAAAGCGACCGAACAAAGCAATTTTCCCGGATTCTCGGCATCCTTTTCCAAGTGGGGATTCACAATTAAAGCGTTCTTTTGAACATCTCCTCGGATTTGGTGGTGGTCGATCACCAAAACGTCGATCTCTCTGGAGGAAAGAATTTCCAAGGTCTCGAAATCATTCGAACCGCAATCAAGGGTTACCACCAAATCGAATCCCGGATCAGAGCAAAGCACCCGCTCTTCTAGTACCGATGGATTCAACCCATAGCCGTCATCCGAACGTCTGGGAACCGCAAAAACGACGTCAACGCCCAATGAACGCATGACATCAACAAATAAGGCGGTGCTGGTGACACCATCCACATCATAATCCCCGAACGCAAATACGCGCTCTTTCGCCTCGATCGCCTGAATCAGACGGTTAACCGCATCGTCCATGCGGTTAATCGTGAACGGACTATTGAGATGAGTAAGCTTCGGATGGAGAAATCGCTTGATTTGACGAGCTCCCTCAAGGTCTAGCCGAGACACCAACGATGCAATCACCTCAGGAATACCATGATCAGCGGAAAGCGTTACCACTTTCTCCTCGTCAAGCGGTTTGCTAACCCAACTCAATCCGAATAAACTCCCATCTTCAAATTCTCTTAACTCACTAGCAGGACGGCTTTACTCTTCTGCACCTTTTGAAGACGCCTGCCAATCGTATTTTGGCAGAAGATCCCGTTCCTCCACGTGCTTACGATCACCCTTGTGCCACCAGTAAAAAATCGGGCTCGCAATGAAGATCGATGAGAAGGTTCCGGTAATGATACCGATCATGAACACGAACGCAAAGTCGTTGATCACACCTGCTCCGAAAATCCACAGGACCAAAGCGGCGATGAAAGTCGTCACACTGGTTAGAATCGAACGTGAAAGCACGCGGTTAATCGCCATTCGAATGATGTCTTTCAGCGATTTCTCCGGATTCAGGCTCAACTCCTCACGAATACGGTCAAACACAACAATCGTATCATTGATCGAGTAACCAAGGATCATCAAGACCGCCGCGATCATCGGCGCGGTAAACTGTCCACCGAACAAAACGAAAATTCCGAGAGTCATCAAAACGTCGTGAACAGTTGCCACAACCGCTCCGATTCCGTAGCCGACCTCAAACCTCACCGCAACGTAAAGAAGGATTCCAACTAGTGCTACAAGCACAGACATAATCGCTTTCTTTTGAATCTCTCCACTTACCGACGCACCAATCTGATTCGCCCCAACCAGTTCGAGATTACGGTCTGGGAATGTGGTCACAAGTGCTTCAAAAAATTCCTCGCCAACACCAAGCTCAGTTTGGACTTTGATGACTGACTTGGCCTCACCAATCATGTTTTGGTAAATCGCGTTAACCTCACCGAAATTGCCTTGTTGAGCAACTTCCTGGAACTCGGACATGGAGACGGTCTCTTCGTAGTTCACAGTCAGCTCGTCACCACCTACGAAATCAATACCGAAGATGTGATCATGGTGAGTGACTAGCCACCCTACTCCAATGAGAACGACAGTCCATGAAAACGCAAAAGCTGGGACACGCAGTTTCAGAAAATCGATGTTGCTCGCACCCATGATGCTCAGCCCGAGGATCTTCTTTACCTTCAAACCTTCCACCAGAACATCGAGAACGAGTCTGCTAACTACCAAGGCGCAGAACATCGACGCACCGATACCGATTGCCAAAGTAACACCAAATCCCTTCACCGGACCAGTTCCCAACCAAATGAGAATCACCGCGGTAATCATCGTAGTCACATTCGCATCAACGATGGTCGAAAGCGCTTTTTCGTAGCCACCACTAAGTGCAGCGGGTGTAGATTTCCCGGCCTTCAATTCTTCACGAATACGTTCGAAGATCAGGATATTCGCGTCAACTGCCATACCGATGGTCAAAACGAGTGCCGCCACACCGGGTAACGTCATGGTCGCTTGTAAGCTCGCCAAAATACCCACGACAATCACCACGTTACAAACGACTGAAATCACGGCTGCAATTCCACCTAACCAATAGTAGGCGATCATGAAAACAATGACTAAAGCGCCACCAATCATCGCAGCGTTGATACTGGCACTTCGCGCATCTGCAGCGAGTGAAGGACCTACCTCATACATTTCAGCCACTTCGAGCTCCACTGCGAGAGGGTTGTTCAAGACGTTCGCCAACTCGATCGCATCACGTTGGGAGAAATCTCCGGTGATGACTGCGGAACCTCCTCCGAGTCTTTCTCTCACACTTGGCGCACTATAGAGTTTGCCGTCCAAAACGATTGCCAGTTGTCCAATACTAGGCTGCCCGGTTTGACTCGCGATCTGGTTATTTTCCTCAGCGATCTCCCCAGTCAAGTCAGCGAATCGCTTGCCTCCTTTTGGAGTGAAATTCATGCGACTCTCGTAGCCACCGGTCTCATTTGCTGCCGGATAAGCGCGTTCAAGGATGTCACCAGTTGCTTCTGTGACGCGCTTTACATAGTAAGGCACCTCGTAAGTTTCACCTGTTCTGGGATCCACACGCTCTTCGGTCATTGCCACGTAACCGGGAGGAGGAGTATCCGCGCCAGGTTGCAGCGAAGGTGTTGCGAATCGGTGAACCAGTTTAAATTCAAGTTTAGCAGGCTTTTTGACCGCATCGATCACGTCGGGATTTTGACGAGAGTCCAAACCCGGCATCTGGATCTCGATCCGATCACTACCTACTGCACGGATGATAGGTTCGCTCACCCCGAGACCGTCCACGCGGTTTGCCATAATATCAATGGCTTTAGAGAGCTGTTCCTCCTTCTCGTAGGCCTCTTTATCAGCCAAAGCAGTCTCGTTCATTTGCAACGTGAAAGCCACACCACCTTGAAGATCCAACCCTCTCTTCAGTTTTCCTTTAGACTGCGAATAGAGGTGCTTCAGGAGGATCTCGTTACGCTTCTCCTGATTTTTAATATCCTGAAGGTTTACGTGAGGGAAGAATGCCGCGATATCCAATGCTCGCTCAGTAGAGAGCTTGCGCAAAGCCACGTAGATGGAGTGAACGTCGTTATTTTCTTCTACTTTAAGTTGATTTGCCTCATCAAGCAACGCATTGAACGCCTCTTCCTCGGCACTTACCTCTTTGGCAAGGTAGTCACCAAAATCGATGTCATTAAAGGGAAGAAAGCTTGTCACCGACCAGGCAACAATCAATGCAGACAAGACGAGTTTCCAAATGATTTTTGAGCTCATTGAATGAGATGGGTACGCGTAGTATTTCTAAAAGTGTTTGGGGTGATTGATTACTTCTTGCTGGTGGACTTTTCAGCGCTCTTGCGGACGATCTTTTGTTGGACGAATGTTGGGTTCATTTCCACCTTGGTGTTTTCACCAATGGTCACGACCACACGATCTTCCTTCACGCTGTTGATTTTTCCGTAGATTCCCGCCGCCGTCATTACTTCGTCGCCGGCTTTAAGGCTTTTCACCATCTTATCATGCTCTTTTTGTTTTTTCTGCTGAGGGACAATCAACAGAAAGTACATCGCTGCGATAATCAGAAGAAAGGGTAAGAATTGCATCAAAGGTGAACCTTTGGGAGCTTCAGTCCCTTGTTGTGCTAGGTATAGTCCGAGGCTCAAGAAATCAAAATGACCGATCATAATTACGATAAAAAACGAAAATTTGAACGCGCTGTCATTTCGAAAGTCAAGATTTAACCCAAAAGAGATCCACTGAGAGCCTCATTCTTGAAAAAATGCGAACAATCGTTCGTTTCAGTGTTAAAAAGAAAGCGTATTAACAATCTCCCAATTTAACAACTGCGTTGACTCTAAAACATCATAGCTCAAGATTCATTCAGGAGTTATCAATCACATCAACCAATCTTAAAACTATTTGGCCGGTCGCTGAACGAAGTAGAAGAAACAACTCCAGCATACAACCTTCTTGAGGCCGCCAACACCAATGACCGCACTAATTGTTGCTATTGGATTCACCATCGGTGTTTCCGCACTCTGTTCGATACTGGAGGCAATGATCCTAAGCACGACGCCGACCGATATCCAATTACTAAAGTCCAAGAACAAGAAGGTTGGTGAGATTCTCGAACACCTGAGAAACGATCTCGAGGAAACCACCTCAGCGATCCTAAGCCTCAACACAATCGCCAACACACTCGGCTCGATTTTGGTCGGTGGACTCGCTGTTAATTTATTTGGAGACAGAAGCCTGATCTACTTCTCGATTGGTATGACGGTTGGCATTCTCGTCTTTTCGGAGGTCATTCCCAAAAACGTGGGAGTCATCTATCGAAATAAGGTCCACGCAACTCTCGTGCGTCCGCTTCAATTTATTCGCATGATGATGCGCCCCATCTCCTATCTCTGCAAAATTGCGGTCGTGATTTTTGTGCGAAAAAGCGCGCAACAGGATGTATCAGACGAAGACATACGCCTGATGGCAGAAAAGAGTGAGAAAGAAGGCAATCTCACACAGGACGAACGACAAATTATTACCAACGCGCTGAGCCTTGATGAGATTCAAATCGGGGACATCATGACCCCCCGAACTGTGGTCATGGCGCTGGAAGCGACCCAAAGCATTCACGAAGTTTTCGAAAACGATGCAAACCTCCCCTTCGCCCGTATTCCTGTCTGCGACGACAACATCGACACGATTATCGGAATTGTGCGTAGAAGAGATCTTTTAAAAGCGAAGGCTAACGACGAAGATGCGCGCCTCGTGAGGGAGTTCATGAACGACCCTCTCTTCGTCGTGGGAACCCGAACTGCAGGTGACGCATTGCAATCCTTTCTCAAAACCAACCAACAATTAGCGATCGTTTTGGACGAGTATGGTTCAGTACAAGGGGTCGTTACGATGGAAGACGTCATTGAACACATCCTGGGGAAGGAAATCTTCGAAGAGGACGACCTCGCTGTGGATATGAGGGAATACGCAAAAAGCCAGAAGGTGTCGAACAAAACGGCAAACCATCATTCATAGACAAATTCGTATTTTTTAAGGATGCGATCTTGCCAAATTTTGGCAACGAACTCTAATCGTCGACATGAGCAACCTTTTCCTTGGAACCCATTGGACTCATGATCTGAGCCCCTTTCTCTTCCAATTCCCTGAAGGCATTCCGCTAGTTGGTGGGTTTGGACTGCGCTACTACGGATTAGCCTACATGCTCGGCACCTTAATCGGGTTCTTTCTACTCCTTTTTTACTACAAAAAACAAAAATCCCCTTACAACTCATCCCAGATCACAGACCTCGTTACCTTCCTCATCGCTGGCGTAATTATCGGAGGTCGCCTTGGTTACATGCTCCTCTACGATTTTGAGAGTTTTGCTCAAAATCCCCTGATCTTCTTCCAATTCTGGAAGGGGGGGATGGCAAGCCATGGAGGAATGCTGGGTGTGATGGTAGCCGTAATATGGTATGCAAAACTGCAAAAACAATCGATCCTCGAAACGGGTGATCTGATTGTCACGATAGCCGCGCCTGGACTTTTTCTAGGCCGTACCGCGAATTTCATCAATGGTGAGCTCTGGGGACAAAAAAGCGAGGTTCCATGGGCTGTGATTTTTCCTGAGGCAGGGCCCAATCCTCGCCATCCTTCTCAACTTTATGAAGCCTTGGGCGAAGGTTTATTCCTGTTCATCTACATTCAATTGCGATTCTGGGGCAAACTTGGGAAACGACCGCCTTTCGGGCAACTCGTTGGAGAGTTCTTAGTGTTTTACTCGGTTGCTCGAATCGTTTGTGAAGTATTCAGAGAACCCGATGCACCACTTATTTATGATATCTCGAGAGGACAGTTTTATTCGATCGCAACCTTCCTCGGAGGAATCGGATTCATCCTTTTCGCCAGAATCCAAGCCAACAGAAAAAACCGAAAACAAAACTAATTCTTTTCCTTCGGGATGATCAAAAACGGAACTCTACAAATGTTCATGACGGGAAGGAGGTCTCCCTTTTTGAAAAAACTTAACCACTTAGGGGCTGAGTTCCAAACAACTGAAACAGCTTCGCACTGTTTTCGCTGAAGCAGATCGCGCACACTTTCTGCATTTTCAAATATTCCTTCTGACACACTCACTTTGAGGCCCCTAAACTCCAGTTCTTCGGCTGCTTCCGAGATCTTTGACTGACTCACTTTCTTCTCAGCAATAGCAATCACAAATTCGAAGTTCACGCTGAACTCTTTCCAGTAATCCAACTGAAGTTGCAGGTCACTTTCTTCGAAGACCAACATCAGACACCTCGCGATTGGTGAATAGCTAGCAGATGAAACCAAACACGTCTGCCGTGCGTGTTCGATAAAGTCACACATGTGTGATCCCAGATGACTCGCGTCAGCGGCTCTGTTCTCACCTCTTTTTCCAATAACAAGGTGTGAGTAATCGACGTCTTCCAATTTCAGAGCATCAAGAGGAAAACCTTGATCAGCAACAAACTCATAATTCACCTTCGAGTCCGATTCTTCGAAAGTTTTCCTCACACGATCTTCAATGAGTCTGACATTCGCCTTCTCTTGTTCGTAGAGTTCAGAAAATAGGCCATTACACGATTGAAGGCCCACACTGCTCCCCATTTCGTTGACCAACGGAATCCGAAATTTTGACACGTCAGTCACATAGTGAACCCGAACCTTCTCAGAGCCGATCAGTTGGGACAGCCAAACTGCATGTGCAACGGATGATTCCGTGTATTCAGAACCATCCACGCAGACCAGTATGTTCTCAGGTCCCTTTCTGTCAGTCATCTCTAAAACGTTGTGCCCTCGGGAACAGCCTGGTCCTTAGCCACAATTAGAATTCCATCTCTTACGGTGATTCCACCCGGGTAAGTCCCATCCACTTTCCCTTCTGGATCCAGAGTAACGTTGTCTCCAATTCGAACGTTTTTGTCTAAGATTGCATTTCGAATGGTGCAGTTCGATCCAACTCCCAAAGGCGGAATACCTCGCTTTTTCAGATCCTTTTTATCCGCGTCGCTTTCGTAAACATCTGAACCCATGTAAACCACATTTGAGAGCGATGTCTTCTTTCCAATCTGACTACGCACGCCAATCACTGATCGTTCAATTTTTGCATTCTTGATCGTGCAACCATCAGCAACAATCGCACGATCGATTCTGGAATTGATGATCACGGACGCCGAAAGATATCTGGGACGCGTAAAAATTCGATCATAAGGATCAAAAAAGTCGAATGGCGGTTGGTCATCAGTAAGTTTAAGATTCGCCTCAAAAAATGCAGAAACAGTTCCGATATCCTCCCAGTAACCATCGAAAATGTAGGACTTCAGACTCTTTTTACCAAGCAACCCGGGGATCACTTCTTTTCCGAAATCGGTATCTTCCGAATCGAGCGCATCCATCAATACATCCGCATTGAAAAGGTAAATACCCATCGATGCCAGGCAGGCTTTCTGTTTTTTGGGACGCCCAACACTCTTCAAGAGCTTTTCGCTCATGAGGTATTCCTCGATGACCTCTTTTTTCTTGGGTTTCTCAACAAACGATTGGATCGAGAAATTATCCTCCACCTGCATCAAACCAAATCCTGACACCTCAGATTCATCAATCGGAGTGGCTGCTATCGTTGCATCCGCACTCATTTCATGATGCTTAGTGATCAACTCCCTGAAATCCATTCGGTAAAGCTGATCCCCGGACAGGATTAAGATCAAATCCTTAGAATTTACGCCAAAATGGATAAGATTTTGACGAACCGCATCCGCCGTCCCCTGATACCAGTTATCTCCCGCTTCTGTCTGTTCCGCTGAAAGGATATCCACAACCCCTCCTCCAAATGGATCAAAACTGTAAGTCGACTGAATGTGGCGATGGAGTGAGGCGGTGTTAAACTGAGTCAAAACATAGATCTCGTTCAGCCCCGAATTGAGACAATTACTTATTGGAATGTCGACCAGTCGATATTTACCAGCTAGAGGAACTGCAGGTTTACAACGAGGCTGGGTCAAAGGGTAAAGGCGTGTGCCTCTTCCTCCACCAAGGACTATACAGATCGTTCTGGGTCTCATATGAGTAGAATTTTAGTGATAATAACGAATTAGACAGTAACGAGTTCAGCTACAACCAAGACTTATCCTATAACGCCGTAAAGCACAAAAAAAATCGTACGTTTTTTCACACAATTTTTCAGGTCATCTCACTTTGATTCCTAAAGATATTCGTTCTTTAAACAAATGACTTCCAAAGAGTTATTGCAATTATTCACATTTTGTTTTATCTGAATCCCTGATAAGTAAAGACAAGCACCTTTCTACTGAATTTTATGCGCTTTGATCGCCTCATTACCCAATCCAGAATAATAGATATCAAAAGCAAGGATTTGCGTGGTGCTTTCGCGGAGTTACTCGAAACTTTTCAGATTGAGGAGTCTAAAACGTTGACCAAACGAAGAATTCTCAACGATCTGATCGAAAGGGAAAAAACAAGAACTACTTATCTCGGGGACGGAATCGCTATCCCCTATGCGAGGATCAACTGGACCAAGCGCTACGGCATTGCGATCGGGCGCTGCCAAAACGGCCTGTCTCACGATACCGCCAGCGAATATGGCAAAGTAAGAATCATCATTCTCCTTTTGGTTCATGAAAAAGCACGAAACTACGTGCAACTTCTCTCCGATTTTGCCCAAATCATCAGAGAAGAGTCCGTAATCGACAGTCTCCTCGCTGCCGACGAGCTTGACGAGTTTCGCGAAGCGGTCAAAAACGTCCTCACTGGTGTTTCCAAACACCCTCAAATCGGCTACTCCCGAATCAACCGTAACATGGCCAAAGAAGCTGAAAAGATAGCTCAAATCTCGCAGTGCTCGGCAATGATGTTTTTCGGTGACACATTTAGCAGCCCTCTTTTTGAGATCGGTGTTGAAATAAAGAACATGAAAACTGTGCTAGTCACCTCTGGTAAATCAGAGGTGACACCTAGATTACCGAAGTTCGACCATGTCATTCCACTGAGAAGTGCGTCAAAGAGCCGCCTCTCCCAACTCCGGAGCGCGATTATCATAGGCCTGGGTAAGGGAGTGTTTTCCACAGACGACACGGTCTGCTGCATCGGAGGAGTCCCTAAAACCAATCTCCTGGACACTGTGGTAGTCGTCGATGTGGACAAGGAATTCCAGCTCCTCGTTCCGGAGCGAACCAACGTCATTCCCCAAGGGGTGCGTGTAGAGGTACTCGAACGTGTGTTGAGTATCGCGACAGAGCTTTCGACCGAAGGTCGTGAAGGAAAACCCATCGGAGCTCTTTTCGTGATAGGCTCCTCTGAAGAAGTCTCCGAGCATTCCCAACCTCTGCTTCTCAACCCATTTTATGGATACAGCGAAGACGAGCGAAACGTCCTGAATCCCTTCATGGACGAGACCGTGAAAGAACTCTCTAGTATCGACGGTGCGTTCATCATCAAAGGAGACGGTGTAATTGAATCCGCAGGAAGCCTACTTCGCCCAACCCAATATCCACAAAACCTCGCAAGCGGACTCGGCTCTAGACACGCAGCCGCAGCAGGTATAACTTTAAGCTTCAAATGCATTGCCATCGTGGTCTCCTCAAGTACAGGACAGGTCACTCTCTTTAGCGCTGGAGACATGATTCCACTCACCCAAAATAGTGTGGGCGGGCATTTTTAGGTTGAAGAAGCCAACAAAAGCTATTTCATCGGCCGTTTAATCAAATTTGGAAAATGCCAAGAGAACACATCATTTTGGAATGCACTGAAGCCCGCAAAGAGGGCAAGCCACCTTCGCGTTACATGAGTACACGCAATAAAAAGCTGACTCCTGATCGCGTTGAAAAAAAGAAATACAACCCATTTCTTAAGCGCCATACCGTCCACAAAGAAATCAAGTAATCGAGTTCTCTTTAAATGCGTGGGTTAGGGCTACTCTTGGTAGATCTTCAGGATGTCTTCCTTGGGACGTTGCCTGACCGCGAACGACTTGAAAAACGGCTTTGCTTCATCACCGAAGCGAGCCGTTTGCTTGATCTACCAATCTACCTTTCGGAACAGGTTCCGGAAAAGCTCGGAAACACCATTCCTGCCCTTATTAAACTCGCCGAAGGATCCTTCGTTTTTTCTAAAGATAGTTTCTCCGCCTGGGAGTCTGCGGAGTTCCAAGATCGACTGAAAGAAGACGATATTCAACATCTGTTGGTCGCTGGCATTGAAACTCCAATTTGTATTTATCAAACTCTCATCCAAGCTCGTAAAGACGACATGTCTGTTACCCTTTTAAGCGACGCCATTAGCGGCCGTCGTGAAGAAGACGCTCCATTCGTCGTTCGGACACTGATCGACCATGGTGTTTTGGTCTTACCTTCGGAGTCCGTTTTCTACTCCATCCTCAAGAATACCAATCATGCCAAATTCAGGGAATTCACAAAACTGGTAAAGAAATACAGTTAGAATTCTCCAATGCGATTGGTAACTGCGTTTTAGGCAACTACTTCGACGGATCGTAGAGCACAAACATTCGTCCATTGTCATGCCAGAGGGACACGTTGCGCCCGCCTACGTTGACACGGGCGTCATCGATCTTCTGAAACTCTTTAGAATCCCTCAACACATACAGGCATACCTCTTCCTGCGTATTTTGATTGTAGAGAACCACGTGAACCGCTTTCAGGCCGTTAAAAGCGCAATTTCGGCCGCCTCTCAGTTCGTAGTTACCCAGTTGCTGCATATTGGTGGGCACGATTGAGAAATCAGAATGCTGCAGAGCAGTTGCAATCGAATTCCAGTCCGATGATTGCACATCAGGCTCAAAATGATGGTCGTAAATCCCAAGCACACCCTGAGCAAGCTGGGTTTGCTGTACGTAATTTACTTTTCCTGTGAAGTTGGACACCACAACGGACACGATCATCAACGCAATACAAGCAGCCGCAGCGTAGGAGAACCACTCTCTCCGGTAAAATGGCACCACATTATCCTTTTCGGGCGTTCGATCCAAAATGTGCTGAATCTTGGATTCAGGCATACTCATGGATTCGTAAGCTCCTCTAATTAGTTCATCTAGTTCTTGTTCCTTCATACCCCATCACCTACATCTCTTTGTCATATCCCTTGATCAATCCACCATTGAGCTTCTTCTTCGCTCGATGGATTAGGCTCAGGACGGAGCCTCTTGGAGTCTTGGTCATGTCAGAGATTTCCTGCGCTGTGTATCCTTCCACCACGTTGAGATACAACGCCTCCCTCTCTTCCTTTCGTAATTGACCAAGCAAAGCCTTCACGTCATCAGACGACGCACGAACCTTAGCGTTGGAATCGAACTCACGCTCCTCCATCGGTTCAAATGCAACAATCTTATCTCTGCGAAGACGGTCCATCCTCAGATTCCTTATAGTTTTGAAAAGCAGAGCTTTAGTCTCCACCCCTCCATACTTCCTATGCAACTTGAACCAAGCCTGCTGGACGTAATCCTCTGCATCATGATAATCATGACAGAGCGAATACGCATATCGAAAGCCAGATTGGAGCATTTCGTTATCGTCCATAAAAAGCTATGTTGAAGCATGCGCACGGGAATTCAAATTCTTTATATCTATTTGTTAAAATACGTTCCACTTGTGGCAACGGCTTGAAGAAGCAGTTGATTGCACTTTGGCCCACAAAATCTACCCGTGTCCAAACGTGATTGATCGAATATTCCTGAATCCCGCCCTTTTCAAAACCCGCGCACATTCATTGATCGTAGCGCCTGTGGTGAAAACATCATCCACAATAATCAACGGAGTTTCTGCCGGTAACGTTCGTTTCTTCCGAATAGAA
>JAKSBQ010000134.1 GCA_022361075.1 Opitutales bacterium
GTGCACGAACAAATAGTGGTGCCTTATTGAATGGAGTTCAGGTATTCTTGAAGCTCCTGAAGTGCCGCAGATTGTGCTTCGGTCAAAATCTCTAGTTCGAGCAGATTGTTGTTTTCCAATGGGTCTGTAATCAGATCATAAAACTCAGAGGTGCCATTGTGGAAGAGGATCAGTTTGTAGCGTTCATTTCGTGCGACGGAACCACCGGCATTTGGGTTTTCTCCGTTGAAGGCTTCGGCATACAAAATTGGGTTACTCGATTCTGTGCTAATGACTGTCGTGATTGGGGCCGTCTTGTCTACCAAAGATTTTGAATCAATAGGTTGATTTACTGACGGGACGTACTCGATCTCCGCATAATCCAGAATGGTGGAAAACAAATCAACCACATGGACGGGATCATTCACCGCGGAGGGAATGACGTTGGAAGGATCTGCGATAAGCATCGGGATTTTGATTCCACCTTCGTAGAGAGATCCTTTATTTTTCCCCTGTTCAAGGTATTCCTGTTTCGCTGCATTGGCGGTTCCGTTGTCACCGATCAAGATGATCACTGTGTTGGTAAGGTCGATGGACGTAAGTAACCGTCCGAATTCGGTATCAAAGGCTTCAACTGCGGCTTCGAAATAAGGGCGAGGGTCTGTTTCAATGGCGGTTGGGTCGGGGTCCAAGTTTTGTTTGTAATGAAGCCCTTCGGGAGGAATGTGAAGAGGAGTGTGAGGTGCATTGAATGCGATCCATGAAAACCAGGGCATACTTTGATCCAGTGTTTGATACCACGCGAGGAAATCGTTCACGTTTTCGGAGGTGGCATAATTGGTGATCTGACTGGATGCTCCGTTGGTGTATTTCGTCCAATCATAGAAGTCGGAAACACCTCCGCTGAGGCTTCCTGAGAAGTGTGGCCAACCACCAATTTCTGAGGGTGAGTTCGCACTTCTTCCCAAATGCCATTTCCCAAATTGTGCAAGCTGGTAAGACGGGTTGTGAGTCGCAAATATCTCTGGCAGGGTAGTTTCAGAAGCAGGGAGCTGTGAAATACTGGAGTCTGAGCCAAATACAGTCCCGATACCTGTGCGAAAACCGTATCGCCCTGTGATGATGCTCGCCCGGGTAGGGGAACAAGTTGGGTAGGCGTAAGCGTTATTAAAAATCACCGAGCTTCCGGCAAGAGTTTCGATGACAGGCGTGTGTGGCAGGCTTGCAGACGTTTGCTGGTTGTAAATGGAGAGATCTTGCTGACTGATGTCGTCGATGATGATGAGCAGAATATTCGGAGGCGTTGGTTCGGTTTCAATTTCGACTGTTTGAGCGAACAGAGAAAGAGGAATGACTAGAAGTGTGAATGCGAATTTCATGTTTGGATGAACGTGAAGGAGAATGAGGAGGTTACAGGTTTGACGTCTTTTAGGTTGAAATGTGAATGCCGTTTTGAATTCAAAAAAACGGATTTCAAGAGTTTCTAACCTAAAATTCATAACGGTCTTTTCCTGTTTTCGAGTAGTCTTTTTGCCGCTGAGCGCGTGTGGAACCCTAATCTCTTAATCCATTGGCAGAAGAGGATTGAAGCCGCCTCAGCCGTAGGTTTCCAAATCTACTGAATCATCAAATGCGTTCGGTTTCACCGAATGTATGACCCAAAAACTGCAACTATTGCATACATGAAAAAAAGACTACTACATCAGAATATCCCCCCTACATTAACGCTCATTGCGTTACTGTTATCTGGAGTCATCTCCATCTTCGCTCAGGATGATATTGATCTTGATGAAGATGTGTATGAACTCTCCCCCTTCCTCATCGAATCCGATGAACAAGGTTGGATCGCTACCGAGACACTAGCGGGTAGCCGTATGAGGACCAACTTCCAGGACATTGCCACTCAAGTGGAAGTCCTGACCATGGACTTCATGGATGATTTCAGCTTCAATTCTCCTGATGAGGCTGCGATTTATTCGCTAAATGTGGAGAACGGTTCAGAATTTACCAATTCACAGTCCGGTTCCCGTATGGGTAATACGGGTGCTATGCGTGTCCGTGGCTTGAGTGCTGGCACCCGTTCTCGCGAATTCTTCGAAATCTACCACCGAACCGATAATTACAATCTGGAACGTGTTACGATTTCATCTGGCCCAAATGCGATTCTTTTTGGCACAGGCAGTCCTGCTGGTGCAATCGACGTATCACTTTCTCGTGCATACTTCAATGATAGGGGAACCGTAGCTGTTCAGTTTGATAGCTGGGGCAGCGAGCGCTATGAGTTTGATTACAATAAAGTGCTAATCGAAGACAAACTCGCAGTACGTGTCGCATTACTCAATGAGGACAAACACTTTGATGTAGACTATACTGGAGAACAAAGCCGACGCTTTTACGGAACGTTGACCTATCGTCCGTTCGAAAAAACAAGAATCTCTCTTCACTACGAAAACATAAACGTAGAAAGTCGTCGTCCTGCGCGGAATGCACCTTACGACCGTGTTCGCGCATGGCTGTATGCAGGAAGCTACGGCTCCATCTACGGTGATGAATACCTATTCCCAAATACTCAGGAATGGGTGGACGATGGTCGCTTCCTGGAAGATGATCCATTATTCAATAATGCGGGGAACAATATTGTCATCATCAATGGCTACAACCCTGCGGGCGTTGAAAACATGAGTTGGTTCGGTTCTGTTAACGCACAGTCTCTGGCGGATGGAGCGTTTGGAATTCTAGATTCGGTCAATGCGGACACTAATGGTATGACTCTGTGGAATGACGACTATTACCCATTGGATATCAACACCATGTATGATCTCGAATGGGAAGAAGATACCGCAGACGTTTACAATATCTTCTTCAATCAGGAGATTATTGATAACCTGCACTTCGAAGCAGCATTTCAGCACGAAACCTACAGTGATTTTACGGGCAATGTCATGTATTTCAATGATCCGATCACGTTGCATGTAGACCCCAACCAATACCTCCCTGATGGTTCGGTGAATCCATACGCCGGAGAACTCTATTTTGATGGTTCCCCACAGTACCAGGAAAATGACAGCGAACGTACCGAATGGCGTATGGCTCTCTCCTATGAAGTCGACCTTACCGATAGGGACAACTGGTGGTTACGTCAGTTAGGCCGCCATCAATTCGCCGGCCTTATATCTGCAAGAGATGAAGAAAACATCAGTCAGGAATACGTCTATTACATTCAGCCCAAGCTGGATGGCAATGGCATGATGTATGATCCCTATTTCGTAGGTTTCCCTTATCAAGCAGATGAATATGGAAGAATGGCGCTTTCTACACTTGGTTCTGGCTTCAGTGCAATCGATGGCAGCCGCCAACCTTCTATCCGTTCTTATGTGGGTCTTGATGGTGGTCCAATGATTCCAGGCAGTGACTTCACTCCAGGCGACCCTCTTTCCATTACCGATTCAAATGGTGACATCTGGGTAGTGGATCCGGGTCATGCAGGTGTCGGCACGAATGGAGAAACTTTGATTACAGGTAGAAATACAAATGGTCGCAAATCCAGCTTTAAAACCAAGCAATTCTCTTATCAAGGTTACCTTTGGGAAGATCGTATTGTGCTAACTTACGGATGGCGCGAAGATACACTGAACAGTGTGGAAGAAGAAGCACCTGAGGTGATGTGGCAAAATCCCGAGACAGGTGAAGTTGTTGCAGCAGGGTCTGCAGGTTTCCAGGCTCACCGCGACTACTACTTTTTCCCAGAGTTTAGTGATGAAGAAGAGGTTACAGGTGAGACAACGTTGAAAGGTATCGTCTTCCACCCCTTCCGCAATTGGGACAACTTCAGCCTTCCTTTTGGTGCGGATCTTTCTCTGTCATACAGTGAATCGAACACGTTCCAGCCAAATGTTAATTCATTAAATCCAGATGGCTCTCTTCAGGACGGTGAAGCTGGTGACGGAGAAGATTACGGTATTCGATTGAGCCTATTTGACGGTCAATTCAGCGTTCGTTGGAATCGATATGAAACCATTGCTGGTCCAACTAGTTTGAACCTACCATTCCGTCGTTTCCGTTTCGCGCTAAGACCAACCATGGTGAGCATTCTTCAGGGTTTGGTCGCGAACAAGGCTGAATTTCAAGAAAAGTTCCCTGTTTATCCGTTCCAGGATGTTGCTGCTGATTATGATGACATCTATCCGTTCGCTTCCGGCGGAGGATGGGATGCAATGAACTTCTTTAACTACGGTGACCCCTATGGTATGACTGCTGATTCAGCAGCTGAAGGGGATGAGGTAACAGTAACTTGGCAACCGAATAAGAACCTTGATGTTCGTTTCACCTGGAATGATCAACAAGTCGTTCAAACCAACATTGCTACTCAGTGGATTCAATACGCTGAAGAACTATACGATATCCTTGAAAATACACAATTCGTTGAAGGGTATGTTCCAGGCGATAGTGAGACTATCTTCCACAATCCCAATGGTTATGACATGGATGGCCTAGACCTCGATCCCAACGACGGCCTTGCGCCAGGCATCGACTACTTCACTTGGGACCAAATCCCATTCGGAGGTGGAAATGGCCGAACCAACCCAACTCAAGTGGGCAATCTCAACCAACCATGGGGTCAAAACGACGACATGTATGAAGGTGGATGGACTCGTGACACGATTAAGGAAGAGTTCATCGATCAGGTATACGAAGGACGTAATGGTATCCCTGTAATGCAAGCATATGAGGGACGTCCAAATGAATTCGTTCGTCAAAACCGTTGGAACCTTAACGCTATCTATCGCTTCACTGAAGGGGTCTTCGACGGCCTTAGTGTAGGCCTTGGTTACCGCTGGCGTGCAGCTCCTGCAGTTGGTTTTGCAACACAAATCGTCAACGGATCGGAAGTGCCCGACACCAGCAAAATCATTTACGGTGAAGAAGAGAAGAAGATCGACTTGTCGTTTGGTTACAAAGGAAAATCCAAGTGGCTTGGTAATCGCAACTACACCGCTCGCTTGAATATTCGTAATTTGTTCCCACAAGACGACTATGTTCCGAAAAATATCGATTCTTTCACAGGTGAAAGCTTGGCTCTGATTCGAGTTGACGGCACACAAGTGATCTTCTCTCTGGAAGTCGAGATTTAGATTCTTATCTCTACTAGGCTAAGATAAAAGCAAAGCTCATCGATTTGAGCATCGATTCAGCCCCTCTTTGGAGAAAAGGAGGGGCTTCTTTTTTTTCCCGTAAACTATGAGGAAACGGAGGTTTTTATGAATTTTGGGTATTCATTATGAGTTTTAGGTATTTCTGCGTCAGGTTGAATCTGGACGAGTTGATTGGGGTGAACCCCTGTAACGTAAACAGGTCAAATCCGCAGATACTGCATTCTTCTGGGAATAACTTCTGAGTGTTGTAACCAGAGGCGATACAGCTGCGTTATTTCTATTCATTCCCTACGTATGCAAAAACTACTGATCTATTCCCTGTTAATCGGGAGCTTGAGTTTTACCGTCTTCGAGGGTGTTGCTCAATCAAAGGTAAATCTGTTACATGATGAGCCTATCTTTAACCGAGAACGATGGAAGAGCTATCCTCGAACCTATTCTTTGGGTATCCAGTGTGTTTCTGCGTCTCAATCGAAGGATCATTTCAGGATGTGGATAGGAACCAAAAATGGAATCCTCTGTTACGATGGGTTGAGGGCATCCAAAATTGAGTTTCCAATCGAAGACCAAAACGTTTTGGAAATCCTTGAGTGCATTGATGGTAGTCTAATGTTTATGAATACCGAGGGTTTGTATCATTACGGTCTAGAGGGGAAAATGGAACGATTGGCTGACTGTGAGTTCGGCGACCGGAACGCGAAACGAAGAATGCTTAATGATGACCGTGGTGGCGTATGGATCCTTTGGGAAGGGCGACTGCATCGATATGATCTCGAACGGAGCGAATTAAGGGAGGTCCTCACCGACGTATCAGAAATACAGATTCGTAAAGGGTACCTGTGGGTTTTATCAAAATTTGAGTCGTGGTTTCGATCTTACAATATCCAAGGAGATATGAAACTCTTACGCGAGTATGATCTGGACTTTGTCAAGGTACCCCGGGGACCAATCGGTTTGGATATGCGTGCTCGGTTTCTTGAGCGTACAACCTTCGTTGTCCGACAAACAGGTGAGATTTGGATTACTTCACCCTCTCGATTAGGTTCAGTGTTAGCCCTTGACCCCGAAACCGGTGATCTTTCACGACTCGCAGGCGAGTGGACACAAGAGCTTCGAAAAATCAGTCAATTTTACGAACTACCCGACGGAGCTCTGTTGATAGTGGGTAATGAAGGTTTGGGATACCTGAAGGGCGATGAGTTTAATGTTCTCGATCCGGATGACTATCCGTTGCCTGGATTGAAACCTCGCATTTTCCCTGTTAATCACAACCACATTGGTATCTTCGGACGGCACACATCTTTGAGTATTGTTGATCTCGGTGATGAGCGCTTTACCAGGCATCAGGGGTATGTCCATGTCGGCGATGTTGATGAAAGATACTCCTATTTCACTGACATGAGGCGTCAGTTGTTTATTTGGGACCGGTTGGACAAATCGTTTGGATCAGAACAGGACGATTTCCTTGTTGATCTGAAAGTGCTGGCCCTGTTTTCAGCGGGGAATGGTGTCACCAAGCTATGCGGAATAAAGGAGGAAAGAGTGTTCGTCGCGGAAAATGATGGGAGCGGCTGGTCTGAGTTAGCTCATTTCGATCTTGAGAACTGGTTTCCAACCGGTGTTTGTAGAGATGGCATGGACGGTTCTACTTACCTTACGGTATTTAAGGGCGGTGTTGAAGGAGGACATGGTTTGTTACGCGTCAGTTCCGAGACGCAGGAGTTTATTCCGATGAGGGATCATGGATTGGGCAGTCCGATTAGCGATCTTTCAGTTGATTCGAAAGGAGGGTTCTATCTCCTCGCTGGAGGGCTTTATTATTTTCACGAAGGGGAGGTCACCCCGCTTCCAGAGATGACTTTTTTTGAGTCTGAGAGGATCGACGCAATCACCCTCGATGCCGAAGATAACCTGTGGGTTTGTGGTAAGGGCTTGGGCGTGTCTATGTTTGACGGGGACAAATGGTTTCATCACCGGGAACTGTCGCCAGTTTTGAACAACGTGGTCTACGACATTTTTTGCCATCCTGATGGAACTGTTTGGGCGCTTGGTTCAGACGGTATCAGTGTTTTCGACGGGAGAAATTGGTATCCTTACCTGGAGAGTCGAATAAGACACTCAAATTTTTCATCTCCGAAGTTTTCCGAGTCATTTGATGGTCGGGTGATCATCAATTTCGGGATACCCGATTTCCGGATTTTGGGTGATCCCAACGCTGAGAGAATCGTTCGGTTTGCACTTCAGAAAAAAGAAAAATCGGAGTTTTTCAAAGGACGACCACCTATGCTCTATCCACCTGGCAGACCGTTTTCTTATGGAGCTATTGAAATTAAGAGGGATCAAAACCCACCAGACACCTCTCTCATGGAAGTGTCTGAACGGATACCGGATGGGGGAGTTGTACATCTTTCGTGGCTAGGTTTTGACTACTGGAAAGGAAAATCTGGAGGAGATCTTGTTTTTTCCACTCGTTTAAACGGTGGAAAATGGAGTGCCTTCGGCCCCAGACAATCTCAGGTGTATGAGCAGCTTCATCCCGGAAAGTATCGTTTTGAAGTGAGAGCCCGCGACAGGGATTTTAACGTGGATTCTAGTCCGGCGGCGGTGGAGTTTTTTGTAGCTCCTCCATTTTGGCTCAGTCCTGGTTTTATCTTCGCGCTAGTCGTAGTGTTACTGGTTATCGCGATTTTGCTATACCTTTTGATCGCTACGAAAGTGAAGCAGAAGTTGTTCGTGCAAAACGAACGAATCGATTTCTACACCAATATTTCACACGAAATTCGAACTCCCCTGACTGTCATGATGATGCCGCTTCGGAGATTGGTAAAAAAAGTGGATGATGAAGCTATCAAGAGCGATGTCGAACTCTCTCTGAATGGCGCCCAGAAGTTACATGAATTGATTGAGCAGGCCCTGAACTACAAAAATGTGGTAGAGCGAAAGAAGACTAAGGCCTTAGCGCTGGTGGATTTGAGGGAACTACTGGAGGAGAGTATCGATAACTACAGATCACTTGCATTCGAGTGTGGAATTGAGCTTCGAGTTGTTGAAAATCGAATAGGAGGTTTGGTCAAAACAGATCCGGAGAAGCTTCAGGCGATTTTCCAAAACCTGCTTTCGAACGCGATTAAGTTTTCCGAACCTCGATCAGTCGTGGAAATCGAGTGCACATTGGAATCGTCTCATTCGAGGGACGATCATCGACTGATCTTCTCCGTTAGAGACCAAGGTATAGGTATTGAGCCAAAGGATCGGTCGCGCATTTTCAGGATTTTCGAACGAGGACGTTCCAATAACGTGAAGCATAAATCCGGATTCGGAGTGGGATTGGCTCTCACTCAGAAGTATGTGAAAGCACTCAACGGAGAGATTCGGTTGGAGAGCAAACTCCGTGAAGGTTCAACCTTTACGGTAGAAATTCCGCTGATTGTTTCAAAACCTGCTGAGGCAAAAGATCCTTCTTTTCATTGCGAGAAAAACTACTCTGCGCCAAAGGTCGGAGAGCTGGATCAGATTCCGGAAAAATCTTATCTCGATCACAAAATCCTGTTTGTTGAGAACAACGATTCCTTACGGGAAATGCTCTCTTCTGAGTTGAGTGAATTTTTTCGAATTGTGTCACTGAAGAGCGGTGAAGAGGCTCTGGAGTTTATCCAAGAGGAGCATCCCGACTTGGTCCTTTCTGACATCATGATGGATGAAGTATCGGGTTACGATTTGTGCGCTAAGATAAAAGGCGAGGAAATCACGAGTCACATTCCGGTTGTTCTCTTAACTGCTTTGAAACCTGATGATTATGTGGCCGAAGCATGGAATGTGGGTGCGGATTCCTATCTAACAAAACCCTGTGTTACAGAAGTCGTCGTGAGTCGTATCATTAACCTGCTCGAGAATCGCAGGAGGTTGAAGGAGCTATATTCCCGGGCTGAAAAAATTGTTCCGGAAGCGATCACCTCCAACCCTCTTGATGAGGCCTTTCTCCAGCGGGCGATCGATGTAGTTGAGGAACATCTGAACGACTACGAATTCGACGTAGAGGCGTTTTCCAGGAAGATGGGTATGAGTCGCACTTCACTGTATAAGAAAGTTAAGTTCATAACGGGTGAGTCTCCCTCTCATCTGTTCAGGAAACATCGCATGCATCGGGCGGCGCATTTCCTGGGAGAGGAAGGGATGAGCGTGAGTGACACTGCTGAGAAGGTAGGATACCTTGATCTGAGTTATTTTGGTGTGACTTTTAAAAAAGAGCACGGACTTACCCCCTCAGAGTATCGCAGGAGGCGTGCTGAGCATATGGCTAGCAAGGTAAGTTAGAAAATCCTCCGATTATAAGTAGAAAAATGGTGGATATACTCAAAATTAATACTTTTTGGCCATTTATTCATAACTACTTCCAGGTTTAGATGTTATCTTTTTTGCGTCTATAACAGTGGTCGGCCGGTATAGGGGAGTCGACCATTTTTGAAACGGCCGGTCCCTTTAGTAGTTTTGGGGATCGGCTTCTTTTTTCATAAACTCATGATTATCGGCTTTTAAATTGATCATTTTGGGCAAATTCATGTGATCATTTCCGTAGATTTTCAAAATTTTGCCAGGACCTTTTGTTATGAAAAAACACCCCTTGTATCTAATCCTAGGACTATTGCTTGCGCCTAGTGTTCTGTTTGGAGACGCAACGCTTTGGCGCGAGTGGGCTAAAACCCCACCTATGGGCTGGAACAGTTATGACTGTTTTGGTGCTGCTGTGTATGAAAGTGAAGTGAAAGCTAACGCGGATGTGATGGCTGAAAGACTGAAAAAATTTGGATGGGAGTACATCGTAGTCGACTATTGTTGGTCTTACCCTCATCCCCCGGGTAACGGACAGGACAATCCGCCACAATTTGAGTTACCAAGAGGAGGGCTCGTCCCCTGGCTTGAAATGGACGAGTATGGCCGACTCCTTCCGACTCCGATGAAGTTCCCATCCTGCACCCCGGAGGTCGGTTTTAAGCCGCTGGCGGATTATGTCCACAGTCTGGGATTGAAATTTGGTATCCACGTCATGCGTGGCATTCCGAAACAAGCGGTTTTGGCCAAGACTCCCGTTCTTGGCACCGAGGGTATCGATGCCTCGATGATCGCAGACACCAGCTCAACATGTCCTTGGCTCAACCAGATGTATGGGCTCGACATGAGCAAGCCGGGAGCGCAGGAGTATCTGAACTCGTTGTTGGATCTCTATGCGTCGTGGGACGTGGATTACATCAAGGTCGACGACATACACACCACTCATGCTGGCGATTTGCGCTATAGCGCGGCAGAAGTGGAAGGTTATCGCAAAGCGATTGATCAGTGTGGGCGACCCATCGTGCTGAGTCTTTCTCCTAAGATCGTTCACGAGAGTTCGGCAGGACACGTCGAAAACTACGCGAATCTGTGGAGGATTTCAGCGGATTTTTGGGATCGCTGGGACAAGCTCAAGGAAATGTTTGATCTTGTGGAGCAGTGGAACGAATACCGGACACCCGGTTCATGGCCAGACAATGACATGATTCCGTTCGGTAAACTCCGTCGTCGTGGCCCTTTCGGAGAAGAGAGCCAATCGCAATTTACGCTCGATGAACACCGCACCCTCATGTCCCTTTGGTGCATCACCCGCTCACCTTTGATGTTTGGTGGTGATCTTGCTGTGTTGGACGAGTTTACGGAATCCATTATCACCAACGAAGAAGTGCTTCAGGCAAACATAGAAGGTAGTGATCCTAAACTGTTTTACAGAGAAGGA